>NZ_PKRT01000001.1:1984993-2312489 GCF_002855555.1 Novosphingobium sp. TH158
ACGCAGCGCGCTGTTCACCTGCGTCGCGGTAACGCCCAGCGACTGCATCCGCGCAGGGTCGAGCGTGACGCGGATTTCGCGGTTAACGCCGCCACCGCGATCCACCTGCGCCATGCCGGGGATCGCCAGCAGGCGCTTGGCAACGGTATCGTCGACGAACCACGAAAGCTGCTCAAGCGTCATGTCCTCGGCGGAAACGGCCCAGCCGGCGATTTCGGCACCGCCGCTTTCCATCTTGATGACACGCGGTTCCATGATGCCGTCGGGCAGTTCGCCGCGCGCCTGATCGATGGCGTTGCGCACCTCGTTCACCGCCTCGTCCACATCGATGCCGATCTGGAACATGACGACCGTGGAGCTGTTGCCTTCCGACGCCGTGGAGCTGAGCGTGTCCACGCCCTTGATCGCACGGACCGCAGATTCCACCTTCTGGGTGATCTGCGTCTCGATTTCGGTCGGCGCGGCGCCTGGCTGGCTGATCTGGACCATGACCGCCGGGAATTCGATATCCGGCATGTCGTTGATCTTCATCTGCATGAACGACACGACGCCCAGCAGCATCAGGCCGATGAACAGGATGATCGGCACGACCGGGTTACGGATCGACCAGGCCGAGATATTGCGGAAGTCCATCGCTGCTTCTCGTCCTTTGCGCCTAGGGCTTGCCGGCTACGGGCTGGATGGTTTCGCCGGGCGAGAGGAATCCGCCGGCACGCAGCACGACCTTTTCGCTGCCGCTAAGGCCCGAGGCAATGGCAATGCCCTTGTCGGTTACCAGGCCCAGTTTGACGTTGCGCCGTTCCACCTTGTTGCCCTTGCCGACGATGTAGACATAGCTGGTCTGTCCATCGGAGAGGATGGCGGAATCGGGAAGCATCGGGGCCACCATGGTGCCGGCCTTGATCACCGCACTGGCAAAGCCGCCGGGGCGCAGTTCGGGCGCATAGGCCAGCGCGATGCGCGCAAAGCCCTGCCGGGTCTGCGGATCGATAACGGGCGACACCTGCCAGACCTGACCCGTGAACTTGCGGGCACCGCCAACCGGGGTCACCTCGGCGGAAACGCCGGCTGTAACCTTGGCGAGATCCATTTCGCCGACCTGCGCCTTCAGCTCCATCTCGCCGTCCTTGGCGATGCGGAACAGCACGCCGCTGCCACCGCCAACTACCTGACCGGGTTCGATGCGCCGTTCGAGCACGAGGCCTGCGGCGGGGGCGACAATGTTCAGCCGAGCGATCTGCGCGCCGATCTGGGCGAACGAGGCGCGGGCGACGCGGACGCGCGCATTGGCGGCATCGCGGGTGGCAGTCAGCCTGTCGACATCGGCCTTGGAGATGAAGCCGCGATCCACCAGCTTGAGCGCGCGATCGAGGTTCGCCTGAGCCAGTCGGGCATCGGCCTCCGCAACAGCGATCTGCGCGCCGGAGCCGGCCTGCTGCTGCACCTGAACCGAACGATCGATCACCGCGAGCACCTGTCCGGCCCGCACCCAGTCACCCGCCTCGACGAGAACCTGGCGCACCTGACCGCCTTCACCGACCGAGCCCACCGGCATCTCGCGGCGGGCAGCCAGCGAGCCGTTGACGTTGATCATGCCTTCTACCGTCACGGCCCCCGGCGCAACGACCGAAACGCGCGGTGCCTGGTCCTTCTTCTCGGCCTCCTGGCCACCGAAGCCATGCAGCACGAAGAACAGCGCGATCAGCAGGACGACCGCGCCGGCAATGATCAGGATGGTGCGCTTGCGAGAGCGGCGATCCTCTTCCTCGACAGCATCGAGCGGCCCGCCCGCCAGCTCTTGTCCGTCAACGGCGGAATCGATGCTGGATTCGTAGTTCATCAAGTCATGCCCTGGTCTGCTGGCCGGAAAATCGCATTTCCCGGAAATGGTTCGATCGCAGCTGTGTTAGATCAATACATCACTGGCGGCAACAGTGTTGGACAGCAGCAATCGTCAAGCGAGGCATAGACTTCGACCAATGGTCTGGCAATCAGCGAGAATGCACTGATTTGTAACACGCCGAAACGGCAACGGCCGGACCCCGCGAAGGGGCCCGGCCGTAGCTTTTGCGCGGTCTGCGCGGAGGGTCAGTACTTCAGCTGGCGCTCGTACAGTTCGCGGTAGTGCTGGATGCGCGTGACGCGCAGGCCCTGCATGCCCGAACGATCGACGGCCCGCTGCCAGCCGGCGAATTCCTCAAGCGTCAGGCCATAGCGGTCGCAGGCCTCGTCGATGGTCAGCAGTCCGCCGTTGACGGCCGCAACCACCTCTGCCTTGCGGCGCACGACCCACCGCGTCGTCGACGGCGGCGGAAGCGATTCAAGGGTGAGCGGTTCGCCGAGCGGCCCGATGACCATTGCTGGCCGGATGTCCTGGTTTTCAATCATAGCTTTCCTCGGTCATCGGAGTGGGGGTGCCGATGACATCGGCATCAATGCCAGCCTGGCCTTTGCCATTGGCTAAAGCAGTTAGGTTAACGGCGACTGAGGACTCGCGCAGGGAGGCCAGCGCCTGCGACCCGGCAAGGATAAAGCTGCCGCCGGCAGAGGCCGATTCGGCAAGCTCGCGCCGCAGGGCATGAGCCGCGACAAAGCGTGACTTGAGGGCGTGCCAATCCAGCGCGCGACCAGTCTCTTCCGCAGGTGCGGTGGCGCTCGTCGTGGCGAGGCTCGAAGGGGCGAATCCCATTTCCATTGCAAGTGGTGTAAAGTGGCAGTCGTCAAAGCCAGGTAAAGGCGGCGTTCACTTCTGCTTGACCTTGGTTAACAAGTCTGAACTCGAACTTTTGCCGTCCGGCGCCTGCCGGTGTATGGGCGCGCCCATGGATTCCCTCTTGTCCGCATTCGATTGGCCTGCCTTGTTCCAGCTCCCCGCCGGAGCGGATGGAACCCTGTCCGGGCGTCGCATCGTCGTCGCCATGTCGGGCGGGGTGGACAGCTCGGTCGTGGCCGCGCTCGCCGCCGCCAGCGGGGCCGAAGTGATCGGCGTAACGCTCCAGCTCTACGATTATGGCGCATCGACCGGCCGCAAGGGTGCCTGCTGCGCGGGCGACGACATCCGCGATGCCCGCGCCGTGGCCGACCGCCTGGGCATCGCCCATTACGTGATCGACCACGAAAGCCAGTTCCGCGAAGAAGTGGTCGAGCGCTTTGCCGACGATTACCTTGCCGGTCGAACCCCGATCCCCTGCATCCGCTGCAACATGGGGCCAAAGTTCACCGACCTGTTCGCCATGGCGCGCGAATTCGGTGCGGATTGCCTGGCAACCGGGCATTACGTGCAGCGCATCCAGGGTCCGGCAGGGCCGGAACTGCACCGCGCGCTCGATCCGGCACGCGACCAGTCCTACTTCCTGTACGGCACAACCGAAGCCCAGCTGGCCTTCCTGCGCTTTCCGCTGGGCGGCCTGCCCAAGCCCGAGGTACGCCGGCTGGCCGAACATTTCGGCCTGCGCAACGCCGCCAAGCCCGACAGCCAGGACATCTGCTTCGTCCCCGATGGCGACTATGCCAAGGTGGTGAAGCAAGTGCGGCCCGAAGGCGTCGAGGGCGGGGACATTGTCCACGCCACGACGGGCGCGGTGCTGGGCCAGCACAAGGGCGTGATCCACTATACTGTCGGCCAGCGCCGCGGACTGGAAATCGGCGGGCAGCCTGAACCGCTCTATGTTACTGGCATCGATGCGCCGGGGCGTCGCGTGCTGGTCGGCCCGAAGCGGCTCCTTGCGGTTGCCGCAGCCCGGATCGTCGAAACCAATCGCATCGGCCCCATGCCCGCAGGTCCGGTCAACGCGAAGGTGCGCAGCCTCGCCAAACCGGTGCCGGTAACGGTCGAGGGCGTGCTGGGTGAAGGCGCAGAGGTGACGCTGCACTTCGCCAGTCCCGAATATGGCGTCGCCCCCGGGCAGGCAGCGGTGCTTTACGCCGGGGAGCGGGTGCTGGGCGGCGGCTGGATCGAAGCGACCCAGACCGCAGCCTGAGCCTATTCCCAGGGCTCCAGCACGCAGCCCGGACCCGGCCGGAAGGTGGCAGTCTGCGCGGCCAGCAACGGGAAGCGGGCGGTAACGCTCTTGGCCTCGGCATCTTCGCTCAGCACGATCAGCCCCATGCCCTCCTCGAAATCCTTGCGGCAGTCGCCCAGCGCGCGCCCGGCGACGTACCGGCACGAACAGGCAACGCGCGCGCCATAGGAAGCCCCGGCCTGGGCATAGCCGTTCAGCGGCGTCCAGAACCATGCCAGCACGGCCAGCAGGGCAATCGGCACCAGCCACAGCCAGCGCCTGCGGCGGGACCGTCCGGAAATTGCACTTGTCGGTTTGGTGGTTGCCATCGGCCCCGGTTCTTGCGCATGAGGCGCGCGACATGACCGCGCGCGCGCCCTCCCTTATCCTGACCCTGTCGCTCCTGCCAGCCCTGGCCGCATGCGGCTCGTCCGGAAAGGACGCGACCCCGCCCCCGCCGCTGTCGAGCGAGGCCATGGCTGCCGTGGTGGAAAAGCCGGGCGTCAACCGCGAACGCCTTGCCCGGGCGGTCGACGCGCTGTTCGCCGATAGCGAAGCCGGCGAAACGCGGGCGCTTGTGGTCTTCTCCGGCGGGCGGATCGTCGCGGAGCGCTATGGCGAAGGGTATGGCAAGGATACACGGCTGGTCGGCTGGTCGATGTCGAAGACGATCACGGCGGTGATGATCGGCCAGCTCGTCTCGGACGGTCGCCTGCGGCTTGACGATCCCGCCCCGGTTCCCGCCTGGCAACGCCCGGGCGACCCGCGCGGCGGCATCACCATCCGCCAGCTTCTCCAGATGCGCTCCGGCCTTCGCCACACCGAAGCCGGCGATCCGGTTTACGAATCGGGCGAGGTGCGAATGCTGTTCCTCGAAGGGCGCGACAACATGGCTGCCTGGGCCGAGGCGCAGCCGCTCGAGGCAGAGCCGGGCCGCAAGTTCGAATACAGTTCCGCTTCCACGGTGATCCTGTCCGACATCGCCACCCGCGCGCTGACGCCCAGCACCGACCCGGCGATCCGCCAGCATGCCGTGGCGGACTACCTGCGCACCCGCCTGTTCGAACCGGCGGGCATGAAAGGGACCGTGGCCGAATTCGATGCGGCAGGAACAATGATCGGCTCAAGCCTGATCCATGCCACGGCGCGCGACTGGGGCCGGTTCGGCGAATTCCTGCGTAATGGCGGGACTGCGCGCGGGGTTCAGCTGGTTCCAAGCGGGTGGGTGGACTTCATGACCAGCCCCAGCCCGCGCAATCCCGGCTATGGCGCGCAGACCTGGCTCAACCGCCCCCAGCCGGACGGCCGCGAATCGCTGTTCCCCGGTCGTGCCCCGAAGTCGCTGTTCGCCGCTCTCGGGCATCTCGGGCAATACGTGATCGTCTCCCCCGAACAGAAGCTGACGGTCGTGCGCCTTGGCAAGAGCACCGAGGCCGAGCGCAAGGCCGTGCGCGAACACCTGGCCAGGATTGTCCGGCTGTTTCCGTAACATATTGACGAATTGCAGACATCGCCTAGCCTCATGCCCGTTATAATGGGAGAAGGCGGCAATGGAACAGACGGACATTCTTTGCACGACCACGGAAGGCGACGTTGCGCGCACCGGGGGTGACTGGCCGGATTGGGAACTTTCGCGAACCCGCACTTTCTTCAGGGACGTTCCGCGTCCGATCGACACCAAGGGATACCTGGGCCAGACGCGCAACCGCAAGCTGGAGCTGGTGAAGACCCGCACCGCGACCGGTTTCGCCGCAACCTGGACCTTCTCCTGCGAGTTCAACATCGGGCCTTACCGGATCGTGCCGAACAACGTCGCGGAGTTCCAGCTGATCGGCGCCGGCACGACTTACGCGCGTCAGAAGCTGGCAGGCTTTGCCCGGACATGCGGCGGCTGGACCGCGCTGAGCTGGAACGGCAGCTTCCCCGCCGATGCATTCGATGCGATCGACACGTTCCAGATCTATGCGAAAGACGTCGAATTGAAACGCTGCTGATGCGCGATCAGCCTGGCAGCAGGTCCTTGGCACCGATCCCCGTATCGACGTGGCCTTCCGGGTCCGGGTGAATGAGGATTTCCACGCCGGGAAACTCTGCCAGCAGCTTCAGTTCGATCTCGTCCATCACGCGGTGGGCTTCGCGCACTGGCATGTCCGGATCGACCCAGACGTGGAACTGCACGAAATCGCGGTTGCCGGAGGTGCGGGTGCGCAGATCGTGCACGCCGCGCAGTTCGGGATGGCGGGCCATGACCTCGATGAACCGCTTGCGCTTTTCCTCGGGCCATTCGCGGTCCATCAGCTGGGTTATGGCTTCTTGCGAAGCCTTCCAGGCCCCCCAGCCCAGCCAAAGGGCAATGGCGAGGCCGAAAACCGGGTCCGATCCGGCAATCCCGGCATACTGATCGAGCGCCAGCGCGGCGATGACCGCAAGGTTGAGCAGCAGGTCCGACTGGTAATGGACATGGTCAGTGCTGATCGCGAGGCTTTGCGTCTTGCGGATGACGTGTCGCTGCCAGGCCAGCAGGGCAAGCGTTGCCCCCATGGCGATCAGCGAGACGACGATGCCTTCGCTGGCCGCTTCGGTGCGGGCACCCGCGAAGAACTGTTCCACCGCACGGAATGCCAGCGTAAGCGCGGAAATGGAAATCAGGACAATCTGGAACAGCGCCGCCAGCGCCTCTGCCTTGCCATGGCCGAAACGGTGGTGCGAATCGGCCGGTTGCGCCGCAACCCAGACCCCGGCGAGCGTTGCCACGCTGGCGATCAGGTCAAGCGTCGTATCGGCAAGGCTGCCGAGCATGGCTGTCGATCCGGTAGACCATGCCGCCCAGGCCTTGAGCCCGACCAGCAACAGCGCGACGGTGATCGAGGCATAGGCAGCACTGCGGTTCAGCGCGGCGGAATTGTCCTGCACGGTCATGGGTAGAGCAACTCGCTTGACCAGGATCCGGTCCGCGGATCGAGGGTGAAGTGGCGGCGCTCGTGGAGGCGGAAGGGGCGGTCCATCCAGAATTCCATGGCGTGCGGCACCAGCCGGAAACCCGTCCAGTGCGGCGGACGGGGAATCTCCCGGCCAAGGTATTTTGCGCCGACCTTTGCGATCCGGCCGAGGAACGCTGCGCGCGAGGGCAGCGGGCGCGACTGGTCGCTGGCCAGCGCACCGATCTGCGAATCGCGCGCCCGGCTGGAAAAATAGGCATCGGCCAGATCGTCGCTCACCTGCTCGATCGCTCCTTCAATGCGGATCTGGCGGCGCAGCGATTTCCAGTGGAACAGCATTGCCGCCTGCGGATTGGCCAGCAATTCGCCGCCTTTGCGACTCTGTGCATTGGTATAGAACAAAAATCCGTCCGGCCCGTGTCCTTTCATCAGGACCATGCGGACCGAAGGGGCTGCAGACGGGGTCGCCGTGGCGAGGGCAACGCCCTCCGGATCGTTCAGCTCGTGCTTGCGGGCCAGCGCGAACCACTCCTCGAACAGCGCGAAAGGATCCTCACCCGTGATCGCATCGGCTTCGTTCGGCATGGATTTGCGACTTTCCTGTGTTGCGGCATGGCTTGCCGGATGGCCCGCGCATGCCTAGCTAGGGGCTCATGTCAGACCCTTACGCGATCCTTGGCGTTGCGCGCAATGCAAGCGAGAAGGACATCAAGTCCGCCTATCGCAAGCTTGCCAAGGAACTTCACCCCGATCGGAACAAGGAAAACCCGAAGGCGGCCGAGCGCTTCAGCGAAGTGACCCGCGCCTACGACCTGCTTTCCGATGCCACCAAGCGCGCGCAGTTCGACCGGGGCGAGATCGACGCCGATGGCAATCCCGCCAACCCCTTCGCAGGCATGGGCGGGGGCTATGGCGGCGGCGGCAATCCGTTCGGCGGCGGGATGGGCGGCGGTGCCGAAGGCATCGACCTGTCCGACCTGTTCGACGGCCTGTTCGGCGGCGGTCGCAGCAGCAGCGGCGGCGGACCTTTTGGCGGAGGCTTCGGCGGCGGGCCACGCAGGCCCCCGGCCAAGGGCGCGAACGTCAGCTACAGGCTGAAGATCAGCCTGACTGACGCTGCGACCCGCGCGCCGCAGCGCATCACCCTGTCCGACGGCAAGACGATTGACCTCAAGCTGCCTGCCAGTGTCGAGGATGGCACCCAGATGCGCCTTGCTGGCAAGGGCGAACCCGGGCCCGGCGGCAATGGCGATGCCCTGGTCACCATCGTGGTCGAACCGCACGCCTTCTTCCGCCGCGATGGCGACAACCTGCGGCTCGACCTGCCGGTCACGCTCGACGAGGCGGTGAACGGGGCCAAGGTGAAAGTGCCGACCGCCGATGGCGCCGTAATGCTGACGATTGCTCCCGGGTCCAGCTCAGGCAAGGTCCTGCGGCTCAAGGAAAAGGGCTTCTCGCGCAAGGACGGCACCCGCGGGGACCAGCTTGTGACGCTGCAAATCGAGCTTCCGGCCGACGATGCCGACCTGAAGCAGCGGCTGGAAGGCTGGAGCGACGGCCGCAATCCGCGCGCGCGGCTCGGCGTCTGACATGGAAGAGCACGCCGCAGACGAACCCGACGTTCCGGCGCACGTTCCAGACCTCTCGCCCGAAGCCCGGCGCCGCCGCGCCGAACGCTGGCGTGGGGAACTGGCCGACCGGCTGGAAGAACAGTTTGGCCGGGGCTCGCGCATGCACCGCGTGTTCACCCGCGTGTGGACCGGCGCATGGAACGACGGGTTCATCCACGCCGGCAACCTGGCCTATACGACCATCGTCGCACTGTTTCCCTTCTTCATTACCGTTACCGCGGTGTTTTCCGCCATCGGCGAACCGCAGGAGCGGGCGAATTCGGTCGGGGCCTTCCTTGGCGGCCTGCCGCCGGTTGTCGCGCGAAGCCTGGCCCCCGTCGCCTATGACGTGATTGAGCTGCGCCACGGATCGCTGCTGTGGATCGGCGGGCTTGTAGGCCTTTGGACCGTCGGCAGCCTCGTCGAAACGATCCGCGATGTCCTGCGTCGCGCCTATGGCACCGAACAGACGCTGGCCTTCTGGCGTTACCGGCTGTTCTCTACCGGCATCATCATCGTTGCCGTGGTGGCGCTGATGTTCTCGCTGCTGGCGCAGGTCGCGTTGGGCGCGGCGGCACAGATGGTCGAGGCATGGTCGCCCCGCGCCTCCGAGGTTCTCGACGAGATCGCACTGGGCCGCATCGTGCCCGCACTGGTGCTTTACGTCTCGCTGCTCCTGCTGTTCATTTCGCTGACGCCAGGCGAATATCGCGGCGGCCGCTATCCCAAGTGGCCGGGTGCCGCCTTCGTGACAATGTGGTGGGTGGCGGTGTCGATCGCGCTTCCCTGGGTCCTCCGGTCGCTTTTCCACTACGATCTGACCTATGGCAGCCTTGCCGGGGTGATGATCGCCCTTTTCTTTTTCTGGCTTGTCGGCTTAGGACTGGTGGTCGGTGCAGAGCTCAACGCCGCCTTGGCGGAAAGCCCGGAGGAGCAGGACCTGATCGAACGGAAGGCCTCTCCGGGCTGGCGACGCAAGCAAAGGGATAGTGGGGAAGATACGGCATGAGCGGACTGATGCAGGGCAAGCGTGGCCTGATCATGGGCCTGGCGAACGACAAGTCGCTGGCTTGGGGCATTGCCCAGAAGCTGCACGAGCAGGGGGCGGAGCTTGCCTTCACCTATCCCAACGCGGCGATCGAAAAGCGCTGCCGCCCGCTGGCGGAACAGCTGGGCAGCGATTTCGTCTTCGAATGCGACGTGGCCGACATGGCCAACCTCGACAAGGCCTTTGCCGAACTGTCGGCATGCTGGCCGACGCTGGACTTTGTCGTCCATGCCATCGGTGCCTCCGACAAGAACGAGCTGCGTGGCCGCTATTCCGACACCAGCCTCGAGAACTTTCTCAACACGATGAACGTCTCGGTCTATTCGATGACCGCCGTGTGCCAGCGCGCCGTGCCGCTGATGCCGCAGGGCGGCTCGATCCTGACGCTGACCTACTATGGCGCCGAAAAGGTCGTGCCGCATTACAACGTGATGGGCGTGGCCAAGTCGGCGCTGGAAACCAGCGTCAAGTATCTTGCCGCTGACCTTGGCCGTGACAACATCCGGGTGAACGCGATTTCCGCCGGCCCGATCAGGACGCTGGCCGCCTCTGGCATCGGCGATTTCAACCTCATCCTGAAGTGGAACGAGCTGAATGCCCCGCTGGGCCGGAACGTCACGATCGAGGACGTCGGCGGAGCCGGGCTCTACCTGCTGTCCGACCTGGCCTCGGGCGTGACGGGCGAGATCCACCATGTCGATGCCGGCTACAACGTGATCGGCATGAAGCGCGAGGACGCGCCGGACATCGCGCTGGCCTGAGGCCCGCGAGGCTTTCCCGGCAGGAGAGGGCGAAACCCCCTCTCCACCCGTGATCAGATCTTGATCATTTCCTTGTGCACCGCATGGCGCGTCGGGCGGTTTGAACCGCGGCGCGAGCGTGAGCGCGGCGGGTCTGCCGGGCGAACCATCAGCACGCAGGCAATCGCGATCAGCGCGCTCATCGCCGCCGTGCGCAGCGGATAATCGACCAGGCTGTGCACCAGCACGGTGCCAATGGCGAGGCTTGCCGCCAGTGGCACGACGTTGCGACGGGCCCCGCCCCACAGCGTCCAGGTGCGGGGCAGGTACCATGCGAGGAACAGGCCCAGCGCAGCAAGGCCGAACACGCCGTTCTCGATCAGCAGCTCAAGCAGGTCATTGTGGGCATGGTTGACATAGGTCGTGCCGACAAGCTTCGGGTCTTCATACCAGCGGTAAAGCTCAAGGAAGGTGCCCGTACCGCTGCCGAACGGCGCGAAATCGCCAAGAATGCGCAGGCCGGTAAACAGGAACTCCTGGCGGCTGATCCCGGCGGTAGTGCCCTTGGTGGTAAGATCGTTGGCTGCCGGCCCGAACAGGAGGAAAGCAGCAAAGCCGGCGACAAGGATCAGGCCTGCCAGCAGGACAGCGCCAGCCGGCAGCCGGAAGTCCGGCTTGGCAACCAGGACGAGCGCCAGCAGCACCGGTCCGAGCAGCAACTGGCAGGCCAGCGATCCGCTGACGATCACACCGAAGGCCAGCAACAGCGCGATCCCGCCATAGATGGCCTGGATGCTCGCCGACTTGCCGACCTGTCCGGCATTGTTACGGATCTCGGCAATGGCCCAGCTGCCGAACAGGGCCAGCGTCACCAGCAGGAAGCTGCCCTGGTGGTTCGAGTTGGAGAAAAAGCCCGGACCCTCGCCGTAGTTGGTGACGATGTAGAAGTAGAGCGAGCCTGCACCCGCCTGCACGGAGCTGATGGCAACCGACACCACTGCCACAGCCGTGACCACGGCGATGATGTGGCGCGAGAGCGGAGCGTCATCCGTGCGCATCGCCATGAACAGCGCCAGCGCCGGAATCCACCAGGTGAAGGATCCAAGGCTCTTCCAGGGTGCCAGCGAAAGCGTCAGCCAGGGCGCTTCGGCACCGATCAGCCCGAACCCTTCGAACACCTTCTCACGCCCGGGCAAGTGCTGCCACAGGCCCGGGGGAAGCGGCAGGAACTGCACGGCACAGAGCACGCCAAGTGCGATGAAGAAGCCGCGCAGGCCAGTGTGGAGCGTTTCGCCCTCAGGCCGTGGCCAGATCGTCCAGGCAATCAGACCCGCGCCCAGCAATTGCAGCAGCAGGTTGCCGCCAAAGCCGGCAGCACTGGCACCGCCAAGGACAAGGACGAGCGCGAGGTAGGCCAGCGTGGCATTCGCCCGGGTAAGGAGGTTCATGGCCGCACTCCACCTTCGATGTTCAGGCTGCGGACAAGGGCATCCTGCGGATCGCGGCTTTCCTGCAGGCGCCCGGCGAGGGAAATGACCTGTCCCTGGCAGCCTTGCTGGGGGACCATGAAGTTCACCAGCAGCACGTGCTCGCTCCCCGCATCGCCCTTCAGCGGTTCGTCGAAGAGCAGCGCATCCTTTCCGGCACACTGCAGCTGGAAGCCAAGCGCACCCGGCGTGCCGCCGGTGGTGCGATAGGCCAGCCGGGCCCGGTAGTTGCCGGGCGCCAACGTGACGAGTTGCGATGCCAGCGCGCCGGGTTCGCGGCCGTAATAGGCAAGGGAAAGCCCCCCGCCGCGCTGGCGTTCTGCCGCGCCGGTCGAATCCGTCTCAAGTTCCCAGTTGAACGGCGGGGGAGCCTTGGTGTCCGAAAAGTCGGGGCTGTGCACCGCACCGCCCTTGCCGCTGCCGCCCCACATGGCCCGCGCCTCGGCAAAGGCCTGGGCACGGACCAGTTCCTTCACCGCGAGGTTGCGGACCTTGGGCTGGTCAAGCGCGGCCTTCGGAAGGTTTGCCACGAGATAGCGCGAGATCGCAGGCGTCTTGCTGGAGGTCGAGAAGCCGCGCAGGAACGGTTCGAACAGTTCCGGATGCGGCGCAAGCGCGGCAATCACCTCGTTGACCTGCTTTTCCGAAGAGATCGCCTTGCCTACGGCCGGCATGAGCCGGTCCGCCACGGCCGAAGTCAGGCGGTTGAGGACGGCGATCTCGTCAATCGCCTCCTTGAGGTTCCCCGCGCCGAGCGCATGGCGCATCAGGAAGGCATGGGATTCGCGCGAACGCGGATTCCGGCGCGTTGCTTCGCGCAGCAGCTTGCCATCCTGGGCTGAACCGTTGGCACCCTGCCCGCGGAAGCCGGCAGAGGCGACCGCGAAGAAGGGCTCATAGGCCAGCGGGGCCGAGGCAAGCGCGGCGCGGCCAAGCTCCGCCGCGTTTTCCGGGGGCTGGCCGCCGGAATCCAGGCGCATCGCGCGCAGCTGTCCGATCTTGCCCGGACCGAAGCTGCCCACGGCCGGCAGCGAAGCCGCCGCCGGGCTTTCGGCCACCCGGCCGAACTGGGCAAGCAGCGCTGCAAGGCCCATTGCCGCAGCAACGGCCACCGCCTGCAGGCGGCGATCGCGGTGTACGCCGGATTCACTCTCAATACCCATTGTGACCTGAATCCCCGCGGCGTCAGCGTTCCGGCTTGCCCAGATCGAGTGCGCGGCTCGGGTCGGAACTGACCCTGCCACCGATGCCATCGGAGCCATAGCTGTACGAATAGTAGTTGTATCCGTAGCCGGCATGGCCCGAAGTCACCTTGGTCAGGATGACGCCGATGATCTTGGCCCCCGCCGCATTGAGACGACGGACCATTTCGGTGACGTTGCTGGTGCGCGACAGGCGGCTTTCGATGACGATAGCCGTGGCTTCCGCGACGGAGCCCAGCAGCGGTGCGTCCGTGAGGCCGAGGACCGGCGGACCATCGATGACGACCATCTGGTAGGCCTGCTCCGCTTCGGAGATGATGACCGGCAGGCGGTTCGAGCTGAGCAGTTCTGCAGCCGATCCTACGAACCGGCCAACCGGGAGCAGTTCCAGATTCTCGATCTGGGTCTTCTCGATATAGGCTGACAGTGGTTCTTCCGTGCCGAGCAGGTGGGCGAGACCATAACCGTCCGAACGGCTCGAGACGAAGGTCGGCTTGCGCAAGTCGGCGTCGAGCAGCAGAACTTTGGTGCCAAGCCGCGCCATCGAGCTGGCAATGGCAAAGGCCGAGCTTGACTTGCCCTCGCCCGGGCGGGTCGAGGTGATGAGCAAAGTCTTCGGCACACCCTTGGCCTGCGAGAACCGGAGCGCGGTTCGCACCGAATAGTAGGCTTCCGAAATGTCGGATTTGCGATCGGCCAGGGCCTCCTGCAGCGTCCGGTCCTCGGTATCCATGGGAATGACGCCCAGCACCGGCAGGTTGAGCTTGCTGCGAACGTCATTGGTGTCGATCACCGTATCGAACAGCAGGTGGAGGATGAAGGCCAGGGCAATACCGGCGGTCAGGCCCAGAATCAGCCCGATCAGCGCATTGACCGGCAGTCGGGGGCTGAAGGCGCCTCCCGGCGGGGTTGCAGCATCGACCATGGCAACGTTGCTCTGGCCAATGCCGCCGGCAACGCCGACTTCCTTGTAGCGCTGCAGCAGCGCATCATAGAGCGCGCGGTTGGTATCGGCTTCGCGCTGCAGGATATTGTATTCGATCGAACGTCCGCGCTCGCCCTGGACTTCGCCCTTCGAAGCGGAGACCTGTGCCTCGAGCTGCGCTTCGGTGCGCAGGGCGGCCTTGTATTCACCGTAGAGCTCTTCACGCTTGCTGCTGGAAACGCGGCCCCGTTCGCCCGAGATCGTTGCGTCAAGCCGGTCGATACGGGCCTTGAGCTCGACCATCGCGGGATAGTCCGGTTTGAACACCTTGAGCTTTTCGTCGTATTGCGACTGCAACTCGGCCCGCTGCGGGACAAGCGTGCCAACCGCTGAGGTCTGGTCGGCAGCAAAGGTGACCGAGGCGTTCTTGTAGGCCTGTTCGGCGGCAATGCGCCGCACCCGCGCCTGACTGTAAGCTTCATTCAGGGCCGAAAGGTTGGACTGGGCAAGCGTCGCGCCTTCGGACGTCTTGCCTTCCACCGTGACCGACTGGGTGCGGAACACGCCAGACTGCATCGAGTAATTGTTGAGGTTGCGCTCCGATTCCTCGAGCGCTGCCTTGGTGCGCGCCAGCTGGTCGGAAAGGAACTTGCGCGCGTAGGAGGTATTGTCGAAACGCCGCTCCAGGCTGCTGGCGATGAAGCCGCGACCCAATGCATTGGCGATGTTGGCAGCCGATGCAGGATCCTTGGCCACGTGGCTCACCTGGATCAGCATCGCACCCTTGACCTGGTCGACCGACGTACCCGCGCGCACCAGCGCGACCGCACGTTTGGTGCGCTGTTCGCGTGTGCCTTCCTGGCCACCGTAATCCGGCGACGAGGCGAGGTTCAGGTCTTCCACGACACGCTTGGCCAGTTGCTCGCTCTTGAGCAGGCCCAGCTGGGTTGCCAGCAATTCCTGGTTTGCCCCGCGTGATTGGTACTGCTGCCCCCCACGACCGGCGCCTTCGATCATTTCGGTGCTCTGGTTGTTGACCTCCATCAGCGCGGTGGCGCGATAGAGAGGGGTCATCAGCAGAGTGGCAATGATCCCCAGGATAAGGCCCAGTACACCACCGCCGAGGATCACCCGGCGGTGCTCGGAAATCACGCGAAGCACGTCGCGCAGTTCGACGCCCGAAACCGCCCCCGGATGCGGGCCGTAGGGCGATGCGGAAACCGCGCCGGTCTGGTCTATGGTCTGTGCCGTCATTCGGTTGCTTGCCTGGTCTTGCCTTGCCCTGCGCTCTCGATCTCGTGCCGTGTCAGGCGGGGATCAGAGCGAATTGAAAACCGCGATAAGCGGCAGCGAATTCAGGATGTCGCGATAGATCGCGCGCACCTTCGAGCCATCGACAACAATGGTGTCGCCGGGATAGACCACCGGATCGGCCATTTCCCCGTGGCGGATCGACACGAGATCGAATGCCGCGCCCACGGTCTTGCCGTCGCGCTTGCGGAAGATGGCGATGCGCTTGGGGTTGGATTCGGAAACGGTGAGGCCGCGCGCCATGGCGATCGCCCCGACCAGCGTGGTCCGCCCGGGGAGGGCGTAGATGCCCGGAGAATTCACCCCGCCCTCGATCGTGATGTTCAGCTGGTTCGTGGTGACGACACGAACGGAAACCTCTGGGTTCTGGAGGTATTTCTGGCCATAGAGCGTTTCAAGCCGCTTGGCGAACTCGGCTGAATCCATGTCGCGGACGCTGGTCTGGCCGACCAGGGGCAGGTTGACCATGCCGAAGCCGTCCACCTGGTATTCGCCCGAAAGTTCGGGGACGCGGAAAACGTTGACGCGGATGATATCGAGCGGCCCGAGCGGCACGTCATAGGCTTCGCGTACCGGGCCATTGCGATCGGGAGCACCAAAATCGGCCGGAGCGTAGGGCAGCTTGCCACCACGCATTTCGCATCCGCCCAGCACTGTCACAACCAGCGTGGCGGCAAGCACGCGCGCAATGCGCTTGTGGCCTGTGCCCTTCGCGCCGCGTAACCTGTCAATCCGCTCGCCCAACTCGCCTCCTCCTTCCGCATAGGGGTTTGTACGGGCCCGAAACAGGCCTCTTGGCAAAGCTTCTAGGGCAAGCCCCGTCGATTGCAAGAGCCCGGCGGGGCCGGATTCATCCGTTTGCGACGGGCAGAGCGCCCGTTTCGCGCAAGGTATCCAGATAGATGCGGTTGACCCGTTCAATCGAGAACTCCTCGATCGCGCGCCTGCGCCCTTCGGCCGCCATGCGATGCCAGTCAGCATCGGAGGTCTCGCAGGCACGCGCCATCGCCGCCGTCAGGCTTTCGGCATCGGCAGGCTTGCACAGGAACCCACTCTCCCCGTCGCGAACGACATCGCGGCAACCGGGAACGTCGGTGGTGACAATCGGCCGCCCCATGGCCGAGGCTTCCAGCAGCACGCGCGAAAGACCTTCGCGATAGGACGGCAGCACGACGAAGTCCGCTGCGATCATCTGGGGGCGAACATCGCCGGACGGTTCGACGTGCTCGATAAGGCCTTCGGCAAGCCAGCCGGCGAATTCCTCGCGCCCGATTGCCGTGCGATTGGCGACATCAATCGGCCCCATCAGCCGGCAGACAGTATCGGGCCAGCGCATGCGCACGGCCCTGGCCGCAGCAACGTATTCCCGGACGCCCTTGTCCCCCACCACCCGGGCAACCATCAGGAATTGCCGCGGTTTCGGGCGATTCCCGTCGGGGCTGCGCCAATGCTTCGGATCTATGCCCGAGCCGGGCAGAAACGTTACCCGCGCCGGATCGACCAGCCGCGCATCCGTGAACAAGGCTGCATCGTCGGCGTTCTGGAAGAACACCCGACTGGCTCCCTTGAACGCCGTCCGGTACAGCAGCTTGACCACCCGCGTGACCAGGTTGGTGCGGATGAAGGCGGTGCCAAGGCCAGACACGTTCGGATAGGCCTTCACCCCGCACGAACGCGCCGCCAGCACCCCGTAGACGTTGGGCTTTATCGTCCAGCTCAGCCAGGCATCGGGCTTCTCGCGCCGGATGATGCGCCTCAATTGGAGCAGCGTGCCGAGATCGCGGAGCGGCGACAGGCCCATTGCATCGATCCCCACCGGCACGAAGCGGCACCCCATCTCCGCAAGCCGCGCTTCCATCTCGGGATCGGGCGGTGCGATCGCGATCACTTCGCAACCCTGCCGCTGCAATTCAGCAATCAGCCCGCTACGAAAGTTTACAAGATTCCACGCCTGGTTGGCGCAGACCACGATGCGGCACGCTGGCTTGGTCACAACAGCTCGAGCACCGACTGGTAAGGCACCCAAAGATAGGCGTGGGTGGCGAAGATGAGGAACACTGCCTGGATCATGGCAGCAAGCCCGACCAGCGCGATGCGCACGCCGGTGGCCATAGAATCGGAGACGCCGGCCAGTGCGCGGATTTCGCCGAAAGCGGCAATCTGGATGACCGAGAAGTAGAGCGCGATACGGTCAACCGCGGTCGAGGAGGAGGAAACGGCCAGCGCGCCCAGCGCGGCGAAGTTGGCCAACGCGATGGCGATCCACACCGAACGGACACGCGCGCTTGCCCCGAAATGCCGCCAGCGGGCGAGCACCAGCATCGAGGGCAGCAGGCTCATCAGGATGCGGGTCGCTGCACCACCCGAATCGTATTCCTGCTCAAGATAGCCCAGCTCAAGCTTGTCCAGCTGCGGCAGGAAGAAGGCAGCGAAAAGCGCCGCACCGACAACCATGGACGCAACCGCCAGCAGCTTGTTCCGCCGCACCAGCGCCCAGCCGAACATCGGGAACAGCAACGAAGCGCTCGAGTGGAACAGCGTGCCGATTGCCATGAGGGCAATCGTCTTGAGTGTCCGTGAATTGTCCAGCGAGGCCAGGGCCATCAACATCATGCCAATCGCCGCACCCTGGCGGACATAGCCCATGCCGACCACGATCAGCAGGTACGGAACGGCAAACAGTATGCCTAGCCAGGGCTCGCGCATGCGCGCCGCAACCTGTACTGTGCCCATGCCGAGCAGCAGGCAGCAGACGCCGTTGACGAGGTACAGGCCCATACCAAGCTGCGCCGAGATCCAGTTCAGCAGGCCGAACAGGGGATCAGTCGTGGTCATCGCGTCGAGCGCAGAACCCAGCGCGATTTCCTCGTGCATGAGGGTATAGGTGTCCCAGTCGCCACCCGTTTCGTGCCGAAGGCCGCCGATCAGCGCATAGGCGACAACGAATGCAACAAAGCCGGCCCGCTGCCCGCGCCGGTCGGCGAATGCGGACTGCGGATGCACCGGATAGGCGAGCGCCATCAGGGCAGGAAAGGCAAACAGCAACCAGTAGATCAGCATCGACGTGCAGCCGCCATCCCGTTGTCTCCTGCCAACGCCTAGTCCAGATGCCGTCCCTGCTCAATGCCGTATCGCGACCGGCGACGGGATGCAGCCTTGGTCGAATTCATGGATGCACTTAGTCCCGGCCTTTGTAGCCAGGCAATCTTACTGGGCCAAAGCGAGAAAAATTCCAATTTATTCCATTGTTATTAATGGCTTTTACGTTATTTTGCATTCGATTTTGCCCCAAACTCAGATAAAGTCCGATCAATTGGCCAATGGAAAGACTGACAGATGGGTCGAGCGAGATTCTCTGAAGAGCAGCTCATCGGGACGCTAGAGGGAGGCGAGCCGGGAGCGAAGATGGCTGATCTGAATCGCAGCGCGGCACGTCGGAAACAACGATCCAGAACTGGAAGGATGAATTCAGGGGGCCTCGCCGTATCGAACGCGAGTCGGTTACGGTCACTTTAGGTTTGAACGCAAGGCTGAAGCAGTCGCTGGTCAAAGCCACGGCAGATAATGCCATCCTGTAGATTTTTGCCGCAAAAAATCGGTGACGCCCGCTGCCAACCGAGGGGCGGTCGCGCGTCTCGAGGTGATCAAGCGGCTCCTGTGTTATGTCGTGTCGTGTGAGTAGGCGCTGATCCGAAGTGCATGAGCTACCGGCCTCAGCGGGATGACGATGCTGAAGTTCCGACGAGGTGGCGCGAGCTGACTCAACTGCGGTTCCGGTTTGGCTATTGCCAGCTGCATATCTTGCTTCTGCGGGAGGGCATCGTGAACAATCGCAAGAGGGCGCAGCGACTGTGTCGCGAGCAGAACCTGGCAGTTCGGCGGCGGCGCAATAGACGCCACCATTAGCTCCCCAACCATGGATTGGGCACCGCCCAACCCGCCTAGGGCCCTAGCTTCACAGATAACCCGCTTGCATCAGGGCGCCTTTCCGGAGTGCTGAACGCTGCGTTCAGGCCGCGGCATGGGCGAAGGACCACAGCCACGAGCGACCACTCTCAGCCGTTTGCTAAGAAACCTCAGCGGCAAGCGCCGCCGAACTGCACAGGCTATTGCTTAGCCTCCGCTCATGCGAAGCAAACGGGCCACGATTCTAATCCCAATCGATAGGAATCTCACGATCATGTCACTTCTTCCAGCTTGGTACATCCCATTTTGACCGCCGAAGAATGACGGCTTGATTTTCCGGCTCGATTGCTCAAAAAGAGGGATTAGAGTTTTTGCCCTCATTACATCCGGATCAGAGCCAAATCCTTGCCATGACCTTAATTATCGTTGACGCAGGGCTAGGTAACATCGGATCAGTGGTGTCTATGTTCCGGCGAATTGGACATAGAGTCAGGACGGTAGATGCTCCTTGTGAAGTTGACCGTTGTGATCGTCTTGTTTTGCCCGGGGTCGGCGCATTCGATGCGGGTATGGCTGCGCTTGCAGCACGCGGCTTCGATACCTGGCTATGCGACGTCGTGGGGCGAGGCAATCAGCTTCTTGGCATCTGTCTTGGCATGCAGCTACTTTTCGAATGCAGCGAGGAAGGCACGCGAGAAGGACTTGGTCTAATAGGAGGGCAAGTCGTACGCATTCCGGCGGAACGGGCGGAACTAAGGCTGCCACATATGGGCTGGAATATCGCCCGCCCCGTTCGCGATAATCCTCTCCTGCAAATGGGCGATGATGAACAACGCTTCTATTTCGTACACAGCTATTGCGTGCGCTGTGCCGATCCCGCGGATGAACTCGCCGTCACCGACTATGCTGGCCCGTTTACGAGCGTAGTTGGCCGGCGGAACCTTTTCGGCGTACAGTTCCACCCGGAAAAAAGCCACCGTTTCGGCATGGCCCTTCTGGAACGCTTCGCCACGGCGCCACTTGTCCCAGGCCTGGAAACTGAATAGCCGCCGTGCTGCGAACCCGCGTGATCCCCTGCCTGCTGCTGCGCAATCGCGGCCTGGTGAAGACCATTGGCTTCCGCCAGCCGAAATATGTCGGCGATCCGATCAACTCGGTGAAGATCTTCAACGAGAAGGAAGTGGACGAACTGGTCCTGCTTGACATTGCCGCTAGCCGCATGGACGCCCTGCCGGACGAGGATTTGCTGGCCGATATCGTCAGCGAAGCTTTCATGCCCATCGCCTATGGCGGCGGGATCGGCTCTCTTGATCAGGCCCGCCGGCTGGCGCGGCTGGGGATCGAGAAGATCATCGTCAATTCCGCAGCCCTGCGCGATTCGGCGATCGTATCGGCCATTGCCGACCAGCTTGGCACGTCAAGTACGGTCGTCTCGATCGATGTCTCGCGCGATTGGCTGGGGCGCGCACGCGTGTTCGATGCGGTTGCCGGGCGCCGCCTTTCGCTTGATCCGGTGGAACACGCCCGCGCTATGGCGGCGCGTGGGGCGGGTGAAATCTTCCTCAACAGTGTTGAACGCGATGGCGCCGGGCGGGGCCTTGATCTGGCCCTAATCGAGGCGGTGAGCGCTGCGGTTCCGGTGCCGGTCATCGCCTGCGGCGGTGCTGCCAGCCTTGCCCACCTGCGCGAAGGCGCCAATGCCGGGGCAGCGGCAATCGCGGCGGGCAGCATGTTCGTCTACATGGGGCCGCACCGCGCCGTGATGATCAACTATCCCGACTATGGCGCGCTTGAAAGGCTTTTCGCATGAAGGCGCCGCGCCGCTGCACCTTCTGTCTGATGGATGAAACCGCGCCGAACATCGTCTTTGACGCTGCCGGCCAGTGCACTTTCTGCCGCAATTTCCAGGCGACCCTTGCCGCCATGCCGACGGCGGAGGACCGCGATGCTCGCCGCCGCGACCTGGTGCGCGAAGTGCGCGAGGCCGGGCGAGGCAAGCGATACGATTGCATCGTCGGCGTTTCGGGCGGGGCAGACAGCAGCTATTCGCTGTGGCTAGCGGTTAATGAGGGGCTGCGGCCGCTTGCGGTCCATCTCGACAATGGCTGGAACAGCGAACTTGCATCCCACAACATCGCGACGCTGGTCAGCCGGCTGAACGTCGACCTGATGACCCATGTGATCGACTGGGAAGAAAACCGCGACATGCAGCGGTCCTTCTTCGCTGCCGATGTGATCGATATCGAGCTGTTGATGGACAGCGCCATGCTGGCGACCAACTTCCGCGCGGCGCGGCGCTTCGGGGTGAAATACATCCTTTCCGGCAGCAACCAGGCAACCGAAGGCATAATCATGCCCGCCGGCTGGAACCACTCGAAATACGATGCCGTCAATGCTCGCGCGATCCACAGGCGGCATGGCCAGGTGCCGATCCGCACGCATCCGCTCTATTCCACCACCCAGTTCCTGATGGATCGCTATGTACGGCGGATCCACTGGGTCTCGTTCCTGGACTATTTCGATTACGACAAGGCGAGCGCCATGGCCTTTCTCAAGGACGAGCTCGGCTACAAGCCCTATCCCTACAAGCACTATGAATCGGTGTTCACCCGCTTCTACCAAGGCTGCATCCTGCCGGCCAAGTTCGGGGTGGACAAGCGCAAGCTCCACCTTTCGGCCCTGATCGTCAGCGGCCAGATGAGCCGGGACGAGGCGCTCGCCCTTCTGGAGCAGGATCCCTATCCCGATCCCCTGCAAAAGCGTGACGATCGCTATTTCGTGCTGAAGAAGCTGGGCTTTTCCGAGGCGGAATTCGATACCTACATGGCGCGTCCGCCCGTGCCCCATTCGGCCTATCCATCCGAACTGGGCCGGCTGGAAAAGCTTTCGCGGGCGCGCAAGGCCTTGCGCGGGGTGATCGGGCGTTGAGCCAGCCGGTCTACCTGGTCATTCCCTCAACTGGCGTCGGGGGCATGGAGAAGCGGCTGGTGGAAGTGTGGCTGCGCCTTACCCCGCACCATGCCGGCCTGCACCTTGTCGTCAGCCAACAGACCCATGCCGCCCTGCTGGCCCGACCCGATCTTGGCGATCTGGTCGCGCTGGCAGACCGGGTGATCCTGTTCGACCCCGGTTCGGGGCGGTTCCCGGCGATGATGCGAGCCCTAATCGGCGTCACCCGACGTCTGCCGCGCGGCGCCACGGTGCATTACCTGCTCAACGCGCCACCGCTGATCGACCGGCTGCTGGGCCATCGGATGATCCTTTCCTGGGTAGCGAACTTCAGCCCGCGCCCGGGCCGCACGCGCGCGGCGAACACGATCTGGCTGGCCGCCCGAGCCGCCTTTCACAGCGCGCACCGGCTGGACGTGCTGACGCCGGGCGTTGCCGATGATCTGCGCCGTTCCGCCCTGCTGGCACCCCGCATCAGCGTGACGGCAGGTGGTTCCTTTGCCGATTTCGATCATTTCCGCCCGGCCCCGGCCAAACGCGACGACGTGGTCTTCCTTGGCCGGACCGAAGCGGGGAAGAACGCGCTCGCCTTTGTTCAGGCAATCCCGCTGGTGGCAGCCCGGCTGGCGGCGGCGGGGCGTTCGACCCGGTTCCTTGTTTATGGCGCACCTGCCGGGCAGGAAGCCGAAATCGCCCGCCTGCTGGCCAGCGATGCCTATCGCGGCATTGCCGTGGAACGCGGCCACACTGTCGATCCGGCCGCCATACTTGCCCCGGCAAAGGTTTTCGTATCACTGCAGGTGCCGTCCAACTATCCCTCGAAGGCACTGGTGGAAGCTATGGGTTGCGGCTGCGTGCCGGTGATCAACGCCAGCGGCGAATCGCGCCTGATGGCTGATGATGCGCTTGCCAGCTTCATCCCGTCTGCCTTTACGCCCGAACAGCTGGCCGATGCCGTGGCCGATATCCTGCTGTTGGACGAAGCCGCCTTTGCCGAACGGTCGCGCGCCACCCGCGAACAGGCCATCTCCCGCTTCCGCATCGAACGCCAGGTGGAATACTTCGCCAGCCTCTGGAGGCTGGAAGAAGCGGCGCTGCGACTGCCTAACCCAAGTCGAGCTGGCGGATGATGCGCGCGGGCGTTCCGCCCAGCACGCAATGGCCTTCCGGGAAGCTGCGCGTAACTACCGAACCGGCGCCCACGGTGGTGTGATCGCCCAGGGTTACTCCCGGCAGGATCACTGCATTCATGCCGATCCAGCAGTTACGCCCGAGGCGCACGGGTTTCCCTTCGGCCTGAATCGCCGGGTCGTTGATATCATGGTTGGCGGTGATGATACCCACGTTGGGCGCAATCTTCGTGCCTTTGCCGATGCGGATCGGCGCCGAGAAGTTCTGGAAATAGCAGCCGTGCGACTGGAAATTGTCGATATCGTCGACATCGAATTCAATCATCGCGGGATCGCTGATCCGGAAGAAGGGGCTGATCGGCCAAGGCACTTCGCGGTTGAAGCCCAGCACCTTCTGCTGCCAGATGCCGCGCAGCGCCCAGACCCAGCCGATCCGCGCCCTGTCGAAGAATTCACCGCGCAGATAGCGCCGGTTGTAGAACAGGGGCATCACCGCGCGGATCGCGGCAAGGCCGATGTTCTTTACCCCTCGTGATACGCGCGACATGGTGGCTCCGGTTGGTTCGGGTGGCACTGGCCCGGTCAGAGGCCTCTGACGACCCTGTGGTAATAGGGAAGCAGCAGCAGGCCACTCATAGCCAGACCGGCAAGCACCGCAAGCATGCCGCCCGCGATCAAGCCTGCTGCCGTCGGCAGGGCAAAGGCCAGCGCCACGGCCAGTGCTTTGCCCTGATCAAGGGCAAATCCCGGCAGCGATGCGCGGGAAAAGCGCACGGCGTAAAGTGCTACGACAAGATAGTAGAACGCGTTCACCGCCGAAAAGATGCCGATCACCAGCACCCAGTCCTTTATCCAGACCGCCGAAAGCAGCGCGGCACAACGCAGCACGAAACCGGCCAGCCCGATCACCGTGCCGTGGTGCAGGTTGCCCTGGACCACCCAGACGGTCGAAACGGTCGATCCCAGGGCCTGCATGTAAAGCCATGGCGTCATTAGGGCGGCAACCGTTCCGGCATCCCGCCAGCGTTCGCCGAAGACGAAGGCGAAAACGTCCGGCCCGGTCAGCGCCAGCAGGACCATGGCGGGCAGCACAAGGCGCGAGAGATTGTTCTGTACCTGGGCCACTAGCCCGCCAAGGCTGCCATCCCGGTTTGCCTGCGCCGCCGAAGCGAAGAACACCTGCCCGCTGGCAGTGGCAACCATCCCCACCGGCGCGCTCAGCACCCGCTGCGCTAGCGCGAAAAGGCCGCCGATCGCCGGGCCGAAGAAGGCGACCAGCAGCACGGGCGGCAGGTAGTTCCCGGCAGAGTTCACCAGGCTGAAAGGCCCCTCGAACAGCGGAAAGCGGCGAAAGCGCGACATGGCCCGGCCGATATTGCGCAGGTTCACGCCTTCGCTTGCGCCATCGGGAAAGGCGGCCCGCCACAGGCGCCGCGCGCCGATCAGCTGCCCGGCGATCATGCCGCCCGCAAGGCCCATGCCGTCCGCCGGAAACAGCGCGGCCTGGCAGGCCGCCGTGGTGCCGGCCTGGACGATCCTGACGCCCGAAATCGCGTTGAAGGCGCGCGCCCGCAGTGCCGCCGCGCTGGCGATCTGGTTGAAGCCCATTCCGGCCAGCAGCAGCGGAATGGCCAGCAGCCAGGCGGGGGATGTCTGCCCGTCGAACAGCCATCCCGCGATGGTGGGCGCGAAGGCCAGCAGGACCAGCGTGGTCAGGACAACACTGGCGCCCAGCAGGGCCAGGCACAGGAATATGGCGTTGACCGCCATGCGCTGCCCACGCGGAACCGGGATGGAAACCTCGTAGGAAAGGCTCGAGATAACGGTCAGCGTGCTGGCTATGCCGACGAGCGTGGCGAACACGCCATAGGCGCCCGGATCATAGATGCGCGTCAGCAGGGGCGATGCGGCAAAGGCGATGACTTGGGCAAGGGCCGTGCCCCCCACGATCTTCACGGTGCTGCGGCCAAAGGCGCTGTCGGGCAGCACCCGGCTCACCAGCCGCGCAACCGCTTTCACCGCAGGCTTCCGCCCAGGGCGGCAATCACCCGGTCTTGCGTGGCGGAATCAAGGTCGGCGGACATCGGCAGGCTCAGCACGCGGGCGGCCAGCCGGTCGGCCATCGGGGTCTGGTGATCGGGATCGCAGGAAAGGTAGGCCTTCTGCCGGTTGATCGGCACCGGATAGTGCACCGCCGTGGGCACGCCGGCGGCCTGGAGGGCGGCCACCACCTGTTCGCGCGCATCCACCATCACGGTATATTGCGCGAAGACCGATGTGCGCCCCGGCCGCTGCACGACGCGTTCCACGCCCAGTTCATCGACCAGCGTATTATAGCGCGCGCCGATGGCCTGGCGGCGTTCCACTTCCCAGTCAAACCGGCCAAGCTTGGCCAGGATGACCGCGCATTGCAGCGTATCCATGCGCCCGCCAAGGCCGATGCGATCATGGACATAGCGTGCGCTTTGCCCGTGGACGCGGATCTGGCGGAAGGCTTCGGCAAGAGTGGCATCGCTGGTGAAGATCGCCCCGCCATCGCCATAGCAGCCCAGCGGTTTCGACGGGAAGAAGCTGGTGCAGCCGATGGTCGAAAGGTTGCAGCTGCGCGCATCGCCATGGCTGGCGCCGAAGCTTTGCGCGGCATCCTCGATCACGGCAAGGCCGTGGTTTGCGGCAAGGGCGTTGATCGCGGCCATGTCGGCCGGCTGGCCATAAAGGCTTACCGGCATGATCGCGCGGGTGCGCGGGGTGATCCGTTCGGCAATCAGCCGGGCATCGATGTTGCCGGTATCGGGTTCGACATCGACGAAGACGGGCCGCGCGCCGGCCAGCACGATCACTTCGGCCGTGGCGATGAAGGAAAAGGGGGTGGTGATCACTTCGTCGCCCGGGCCGATGCCCAGCGCCATCAGCGCGATCAGCAGCGCTTCCGTGCCGCTGGCCGCGCTGATGCAGTGGCTGGCCCCGGTATAGGCGGCAAGGCGGGCTTCCATCTCGGCCACTTCCGGCCCCATGATGAAGGCGCCATGTTCAAGCACGGCCTTGATGCGCGCGTCGATCTCGCCCTCAAGCGTGCGATATTGCGCCTTGAGGTCGATGAAGGGGATCACGCTTCCAGACATTCCAGCCTCTCTCCATCCAGCCGGTAGACCTCGCCGGTGGCGGGGCAGCGTGCCTCGCCCGTGCCCGATGGCGGCAGGGCAAGGCGTTCGCCGCTGCGGCTCATCCAGCCGATGCGGCGCGCGGGCACGCCGGCCATCAGGGCGAAGGGGGCCACGTCGCCGCGCACCACGGCGCCGGCGGCGATGAAGGCATTGGCGCCAATCGTGGCGCCGCAGACGATCGTGGCATTGGCGCCGATCGTGGCACCCCGGCAGACGCGGGTGGGCAGATATTCAGCCTTCCGGTTAACGGCACTTCTGGGATTAACCACATTGGTAAAAACCATCGAGGGGCCGCAGAACACCTCGTCTTCAAGGATAACGCCATCGTAAAGCGAGACGTTGTTCTGGATCTTGCAACCCTTGCCGATCACCACGCTGGGCGCGACATAGACGTTCTGCCCCAGCGAACAGCCCGGCCCGATCCGAGCGCCGCCGCAGACGTGGGTCCAGTGCCAGATGCGCGAATCCTCGCCGATCTCGGCGCCGGGATCGACGATGGCGCTGGGATGGATGGTGGGTGCAGCCACGATCAGTCGCGCCGGGGGGCGCGGCCGGCGGCAACGCGAATATCGTGGACCAGCGCGATCGAAGGCTCTGCCTCGTCCAGGCCGAAGCCTTCTCCGGCCAGGATCTTCTGATAGCTTTGCGTGTGCAGATCGGTGAAGCCGCCCGAGAATTCGACGCTTTCGCCATCGACCAGGATGTTGCGGAAGGTCCGCTGGCCGCGCGCCAGCACTTCGGCGGGCACGTCGTTCACGTCAATCGAGAGGAACCATGTGACATCGGCATTGGCGAAGTGCAGCGTTCCGCGCGCGCGCTCGTCGCCGAGCTCCTCGACCGACATGCCCGTGACCGGCCCGAAGACCCACAGCAGCATGTCGAAGAAGTGGATCCCGATGTTCACCGTGATCCCGCCCGATTTCGCCTCGTCACCCTTCCACGAGGAATGATACCAGGCACCCCGGCTGGTGACATAGTCAAGCGAGGCGGTGAAGCGGTGGCCGGGATCGCATTCCAGGCGCTCGCGCACGCGGTCGCGCAGCGCGATCACCGAAGGGTGCAGGCGCAATTGCAGGATGGTGTTGATCCGGCGCCCGGTATCCTGCTCGACCGCACGCAGGCCTTCGATGTTCCAGGGATTGATGACCAGCGGCTTTTCGCAGATCGCGTCGGCCCCGGCGCGCAGCGCGAAGCGGCAGTGCGCATCGTGGAGATAGTTGGGCGATACGATGCTAACATAGTCCAGCCCGCGCCCTTCGCGCCTTTCCTTTTCCACATGGCGATCGAAACGTTCGAATTCGGTGAAAAACTTGGCTTGCGGGAACTGACTGTCCAGAATCCCAACGCTGTCGTGGTGGTCGATCGCTACCACCAAATCACCACCGACATCCCGCATGGCCTGGAGGTGACGAGGAGCAATGTAACCAGCTACACCGATTAGAGCGAAACGTTTCAAGGGGCAACTCAAGATTGATTGAACCTCAGCGTCAATTATTGCAAACCGCTGGCTCCAGCAAGCCCATGGACACCTTTCTTTCTCCAGTAATTATGACCTGAAGGCGAAGGTCGCACAACCCGAGACCGATTAAAACCTGCCACCGCCGTGCCTTCAGAGGTCCAGCGTCGCGCGGAAATAGGCGATGGTCCGCTCCAGCCCCTGGTCGAGTGCGACCGAAGGCTCCCACCCGAGCCGCGAACGGGCAAGCGTGATATCGGGCTGGCGCTGCTTGGGGTCATCGGCCGGCAGGGGCTCGCGGATCAGCTCGGATCGCGACCCCGTCATGGCAATCACCTTCTCCGCCAGTTCGAGGATGGTAAACTCGCCGGGGTTGCCGATGTTCACCGGGCCGGTGAAATCGGCGGGGCTTTCCATCAGCAGGACCATGCCGCGGACCAGATCGTCGACATAGCAGAAGCTGCGCGTCTGCTGGCCATCGCCATAGATCGTGATCGGCTCGCCCTTCAGGGCCTGGACAATGAAGTTGGACACCACGCGGCCATCGGAAGGGTGCATGCGCGGGCCATAGGTATTGAAGATCCGCATCACCTTGATCTCCAGCGCGTGCTGGCGGTGATAGTCGAAGAACAGCGTCTCGGCGCAGCGCTTGCCCTCGTCATAGCAGGAACGCGGGCCGATCGGGTTGACGTTGCCCCAGTAGTCCTCGGTCTGCGGGTGGATGGCGGGATCGCCGTAGACCTCGCTGGTCGATGCCTGGAGGATTCGCGCACCCAGCCGCTTGGCAAGGCCCAGCATGTTGATCGCGCCGTGGACGCTCGTCTTGGTCGTCTGCACCGGATCGTGCTGGTAATGGACCGGCGATGCCGGGCAGGCGAGATTATAAATCTCATCCACTTCGACATAGAGCGGGAAGGTCACGTCATGGCGGATGAACTCGAACCGTTCGTGCCCGCGCAGATGGGCAATATTGTCTCGCGTGCCGGTGAAGTAGTTGTCAACACACAGAAGCTCGTGCCCCTGCCCCAGCAGGACGTCGATCAGGTGTGATCCCAGGAACCCGGCGCCACCGGTAACAAGAATGCGCTTGCGGCTGGAATAGTTGCGACTCACCCGACCCCCCCACGATTGCTGACTCGACCCTAAACGCCGGTCCGGATCGGAGCAAGCTGACAAATGGGTTGTCTGGCACCGGCTTGTGCCATACCCGCAACGGCAGATGACCGGCCCCGGCCGGCGGCTGATCGGGAGCAATCAATCGATGTGCGGCATAGCCGGCTTCATTTCTGACCGAGTGGCGGTGACCCCGCAAATCCTGCGCGCAATGACCGACCGGATTGTCCCGCGCGGGCCGGATTCCTCGGGCGAATGGGTAAGTTCCGCAGGCACGATCGGATTCGGCCACCGCCGGCTGGCAATCATCGACCTGACCGAGGCCGGCCACCAGCCGATGCATTCCGCCTGCGGGCGCTATACGCTGACCTACAACGGCGAGATCTACAACTTCCAGAGCCTGCGGGCAGAGCTGGAAGCACAGGGCAAGGTGCCGCAATGGCGTGGCCATTCAGACAGCGAAGTGCTGCTCGCCGCCATCTCTGCCTGGGGAATCGAAAAGGCGCTGGAAAAGGCGCAGGGCATGTTCGCCATCGGCCTGGCTGACGGCGAAACCCGCGAACTGGTGCTGGCTCGCGACCGCTTTGGCGAGAAGCCGCTCTATTATGGCTGGACGCAATCGGGGTTTGCCTTCGCATCCTCGCTCGGCCCGATCCGCGCCGCGCCCGGCTTTGCCAATCCGGTCAGCCGCCCGGCGCTCGCCTGCCTGATGGCCCGCGCCTATGTGCCTGCGCCGCTTTCGATCCACGAGCGCATCTTCAAGCTTCCTCCCGGCTGTCTTTTGCGCGTGAGCGAGGACCTTGCCCGCACGCCGCAGGACACCCCGCCGCAAGTGCACAGCTGGTTCGACTATGCCGACCAGGTTATCGCCGGGGCCGCCGATCCGATTGCCGACGAGGCTGAAGCGCTCGAAGCGATCGATGCGGTCCTTACCGGGGCAGTCAGCCGGCAGTTGGTGGCCGACGTGCCGGTGGGCAATTTCCTTTCCGGCGGGATCGATTCCTCGCTTGTCACGGCGATTGCCCAGAAGTGCGTGAGCCGCCCGATCAAGACCTTCACCATCGGTTTTTCCGAAGCCGGGTTTGACGAGGCGGTCTTTGCCAAGCGGGTTGCCGGCGCGCTCGGCACCGATCACACCGAGCTCTACGTCTCGCCGCAGGACGCGCTCGACGTGATCCCGCGCCTGCCGGAAATCTATGACGAGCCCTTTGCCGATTCCTCGCAGATCCCCACCCACCTCGTCTCCAGGCTGGCCCGCAGCCAGGTAACCGTCTCGCTTTCGGGCGACGCGGGAGACGAACTGTTCGGCGGCTACAATCGCCATGTGCAGTTCCCGCGCCTGTGGCGGACGATGCAGAAGGTGCCCGGACCGCTGCGTCGCGCTGCACTGGAAGGAGCCGGTGCCATGCCGGCAGGGCTGTGGAACGGCCTTTCCGATCTGGCACGTCGCCGCCGGTCGGCCTGGTTCGGCGACAATGCCCGCCGCGCGCTCAAGCTCATGGCCCGTGCGCGCAATTTCGATCACCTGTTCGACAGCTTCATGGACGATTGGGCGCTGACCGGTTCGCCGCTTGCCGGTTCGGTCGGCTGCTCCAGCCGGCTCCACCTCGATCCGCGCCTTGCGCACCTGCCGCTGGAAGTGCGGATGATGCACGCCGATGCCATGACCTACCTGCCCGACGACATCCTGTGCAAGGTAGACCGGGCCGGCATGGCCGTAAGCCTTGAATCGCGCATTCCCTTCCTTGACCCGGAGGTTACCGCGCTGGCGGCGCGCATTTCCCCCAGCCTCAAGTTCGCGCAGGGCGGCGGCAAGGCCATCCTGAAGAAGCTGCTTTACCGCTATGTCCCGCGTGAGCTGATCGACCGCCCCAAGGCGGGGTTTGCCATCCCGGTCGGCGTCTGGGTGAAGGGTCCGCTGCGCGAATGGGCAGAGGATCTGCTGTCGGAACGCGCCCTGGCGGAAGACGGGCTGTTCGATGCCAGAACCGTCCGGGCACGCTGGCAAAGCCACCTGGACGGCCGTGAGGAGGCGACCCAGCCCCTGTGGTCCGTGCTGATGTTCCAGGCCTGGAAACGCGCCGCCTCAGCCTAGGATCTGGCGATACCTGCCGGCAATCACGGCCTGTGAATAGCCGGCGACGGCATCCTCGCGGCCCCGTGCGCCCATGGCACGGCGCAATCCGGCGTCACGCACCAGCTGTTCCAGCCGATCGACCCATTCATCGTCGCTGGAAACAAGGAACCCGGTTTCGCCTTCGCGCAGCTGATCGCGCGACAGGGGCACGTCGCTGGCCACGCATGGCAGTCCGGCAGCCTGGTACTGGATGATCTTCAACCCGGCCTTGCCGCGTGACCATTCGTCATCGACCAGTGGATAGATCCCGATGTCGAGGCCCTGGAGGTCCTCTGCCTCGCGCTCCGCAGTCCAGCGCACCACCTCAAGGTCAACCCCCGGTAGCTGGTAGTCGAAATTGCCAATCACCCGCAGGCGGAAGGGCACCCGCGCGGACAACCGCCGAAAGACATCGGCAAGCAGGTCAAGGTAGATGCGGCTGCTGAAGGTGCCGGTCCAGCCGATCACCACCGTGCCGTCGTGGCGCGGCGCGGCTGCCGGGCGGATGCGCTCGGTATCGAGCGAAGGCGGGATAAGGTGCACCGGCCCCCGCGCGATGGCGCGATAGGGCTCGACCAGGAAGGGGGAGGCGACGATGACCGCATCGGCCCCCGCGATCAGCAGGCGCACCTTGCGCGCGCGATCGACCAGCGGACCGGCCACCCGCCGCAGCAAACCTACCGCGGGGGGGCGGGCCGAAACGATGTTATCTTCCACATCGTAGATGAACCGCCCGCCGCCGCGCCGCACCAGCCACATCACCAGCCGCTCTGCCATGGTGCCGCCAAGCGGCGTGATCCACATATGCACGAAGATCAGGTCATGCTGCGAAACCTGTCGCAACTGGCAAAGGCGGCGCAGGTATCCCTTGGCCATGCCGAGCAGCTTGGCCGGCAGGTGGCCGGGTTCGTAGAGCACCCGCCAGAGCGCCATGTCCATGAACGGCGCGACGGTGACGGTATGGCCGGCAGCGCGCCAGTCATCATAGTATTGTTCGAACTTCAACCGCTGCCCGGCCGCGACCCCTTCCGGGTAGGGGCAGAGGACAAGGATGCGCTTGCCGTTCATTCCAGCAGCCCGCGATAGATCGCCCGGTAATCTTCTGCACCCTTGTCGACCGAGAAGTGCTTCTGCGCGACCACGCGGCAGCGCTCGGGCGTCTGCGCATCGGCCGCCAGTGCCAGCAGCCGATCGACGGCGCGTTCGCGCTCCTGCTGCGTGAAGGCGCGCAGGGCAACGCCACCGCCTTCGCCTTCGAGCATCGATTCCATGTCGCCGACATCGACATTGCCCAGGCACGGAACGCCGCAGCCAAGATATTCCGCCAGCTTGGTGGGGGCACTGGCGAGCTTCGAGAAGACCGGCTTGATGATTGCTGCCCCGGCGCTCATCCGCCGAACCTGTGCCGGAACCTCGGCATGATCGGCGGCGGTGATCTCGATGGCACTTTCGGGGATGCCCGCCTCAGCAGCGAGCCTGCGGACAAGGTCCTGTTCGTTGCGGTTGACCACCAGCAGCCGGGCATCGGGAAGGCGCGCGCGCAGGATGGCAAAACAGGCCAGCACCTCATCGAAGAGATACCAGGTGCCGATCGAGCCGAGATAGCCGAGCGTATAGGGCCCGCCAGAAGATTGCGCCCCGGGCGAGAACCGGTCGAGGTCGGCGCAAGTGGGAATGACGGTAACAGGCGCGTGACCCCGATCCCTGAGCCAGGGGAAATCCTCGATCACAGCCTTCGATGCATGCGTCAGCGTGACGATATGGTCCGTCCCGCGAAGCAGCACGCGTTCGATGCGCTTTACCGCACGGTAAATGCGTCCGCCCGGTGGCCAGATGCCGCCATCGGCACGCTCGTCGGCCCAGAAGCCGCGCATGTCGAAGATGAAGGGTGTGCCGGTGAGCAGCTTTGCCAGCCAGGCGATCAGCGCCGAGACATAGCTGCGGGCATGGACCAGTCCGAGCCGGTGCCGCAGGACAAGCCAGAGGGTGACGAGCAGGCCCTGGCTGATATCGAACAGGGTGGCGGGGACGGTAGGGCGCTTGTGATAGGCCAGCGGATGCCAAGCGATCCCGGCCTGTTCGAGCCGTGACTGCACCTGCGCCACCTTGTCTGCCCGGGCCCGGTCTTCCGGCTTTTCGAAACTGAGCACATGGATGCGGAAATCGCCGCTCAGCCGTTCCAGGTAGGTGATGACCTGGCTCTGCCCCAGCGGCTCGAGCATTCCGTCATAACTGATGTACAGGACGCCGGGTTTGCGCACGCCGGATCCCTTCACGCTTCGCCGAGCAGCCGCAGCAAGTACTGCCCGTAGCCCGTCTTTGCGAACTCCCGCCCCCGGGCGCGCAAGGCATCATCGCCGATCCAGCCGTTGTCCCAGGCGATTTCCTCAAGGCAGGCAAGCTGGATGCCCTGGCGATGCTGGAGCGTGCGGACGAATTCGCTCGCTTCGAGCAGGCTGTCGTGAGTGCCGGTGTCGAGCCAGGCATAGCCGCGCCCCATGCGTTCGACGTGAAGATCGCCCGCTTCCATGTACATGCGGTTGAGGTCGGTGATCTCCAGTTCGCCGCGCGCCGAGGGCTTCACATAGCGGGCCAGTTCGGTCACCCGGTGATCGTAGAAGTACAGCCCGGTCACCGCCCAGTGCGACTTGGGCTGGGCGGGCTTCTCTTCGATGCTGAGCGCACGGCCGTTCTCGTCGAGTTCGACCACGCCATAGGCGCTGGGGTTCTCGACATGATAGCCGAATACGGTGGCTGCGCCGGCGAGTGCCCGGGCCCGGCTGGCGGCCAGCATTTCCGGCAGGCCCGCGCCGTAGAAGATGTTGTCACCCAGAACCAGGCTGGCCGGTCCGCCGGCAACGAAATCCGCACCGATATGAAAGGCCTGCGCCAGCCCTTCCGGTCGCGGCTGCACGGCATATTCGATGGTCAGCCCGTATTGCTCGCCCGTGCCGAAAAGGCGGCGGTAATTGTCGAGATATTCGGGCGAGGAGATGATCAGGATCTCGCGGATGCCTGCCAGCATCAGCGTCGAGACGGGGAAGTAGATCATCGGTTTGTCGTAGATCGGCAACAGCTGCTTGTTCACCGCGAGCGTCGCGGGGTGGAGCCGGGTGCCCGATCCGCCGGCAAGGATGATGCCCTTCATTGTGCGTCCCTTTGTGCGAGTTCCCCGACGATTTCGGCCACTGCATCCTGCCAGGGACGCATCGTAATGCCGAAATCGCGTTCCAGCTTGCTGCAATCCAGCCGAGAATCCGCCGGCCGCCGCGCGGGAGTGGGGTATTCGGCCGTGGTGATCGCCTCGACCCGCGATGGCACCTTCAGCCCGTGGGCCGCAGCGCAGGCGAACACGTGTTCGGCAAGGCCGTGCCAGGTCGTTTCACCCGAATTGGTGCAATGCCAGATGCCCGAGGCCTGATCCGGATCGGACACAAGACGGCGGGTGACCGCGGCGAGCACTTCGGCAAGGTCGCCTGCATGCGTAGGACAACCGCGCTGGTCCGCCACGACGCGCAGGACCTCGCGTTCGGCACCAAGGCGCAGCATGGTCTTGACGAAGTTGGCACCGTCCGCGCTCACCACCCAGGCGGTGCGCACAATGGCATGGCGCGCGCCCGACGATCGCACGGCGCCCTCGCCTTCGGCCTTGGTGCGACCATAGGCGCTGGCGGGGGCAACCATCGCATCTTCGCGCCATGGCCCTTGCCCATCGGCCGGGAAGACATAGTCGGTGGAAACGTGGACAATGGGAATGCCCGCGCGCCTGGCTGCCGCAGCCAGCCGCGCCGGGCCGGACGAGTTGATCGCCCGCGCAAGGAAGGGTTCGCTCTCCGCCTTGTCGACCGCGGTGTAGGCACCGCTGGAAATAACAGCACTGAACCCGGCAAACAGCAGATCGAGATCAGGCAGCGCGGCCAGGTCCAGCTCGGCCCGCGATGGGGCAACGATTTCCACCCCCGGCAGCTCCAGCCGGCGCAGGGCCTGCCCGACCTGCCCGGTGCCGCCGGTAACCAGCCAGCGCTCAGCCATGGGCCGAATCTTCGTTCGACAGGCCCAGCCGCTCGCCGCGGTAGGATCCGTCGCGGATGGCGCGCCACCAGGCTTCGTTGTCGAGATACCAGCGCACCGTGCCTGCAATGCCGCTTTCGAAGCTTTCCCGCGGCTGCCAGCCCAGTTCGCGGCCGATCTTGGCCGTATCGATGGCATAGCGGAAATCGTGGCCCGGCCGGTCGGTGACGAAGGTGATCTGTTCACGATAGGACTTGCCATCGCCGCGCGGGCGAAGGCCGTCCAGCTCGTCGCAGATGGAATGGACCACCTGCAGGTTGGTCCGTTCGGAATTGCCGCCGACACAATAGGTTTCGCCCGGCACACCCTCGCTGACCACCAGCCGCAGTGCGCGGGCATGGTCTTCCACGTGCAGCCAGTCGCGGATGTTGGAACCGTCGCCATAGACCGGCAGCGGTTCGCCCGCGATCGCCTTCAGGATCACCAGCGGGATCAGCTTTTCAGGGAAGTGGTAAGGCCCGTAATTGTTCGAGCAATTGGTCACCACCACTGGCAGCTTGTGCGTGTGGTACCAGGCCCGCACGAGGTGGTCGCTCGATGCCTTCGATGCCGAATAGGGCGAGCGGGGATCGTAAGCAGTGGTCTCGGTGAACATGCCCTCGCTGCCCAGCGAGCCGAACACCTCGTCGGTCGAGATGTGATGGAACCGGAAAGCGGAACGGGCCGGCTCGTCAAGGCTGCGCCAATGCGTAGTCGCGGCATCGAGCAGGGTGAAAGTGCCGACGACGTTGGTCTGGATGAACTCCGCCGGGCCGTCGATCGACCGGTCGACATGGCTTTCGGCAGCAAGGTGCATCACCGCATCGGGGCGGAAATCGGCGAAGGTCCGGGCCATGGCGCCGGCATCGCAGATATCCGCCTGGACGAAATGGTGCCGGTCGGAATTGCGCGCTTCCCCCAGTGAGGAGAGGTTGCCGGCGTAGGTCAGCTTGTCGACATTGCAGACTTCGGCGTCGGTTTCGGCAATCAGCTGGCGCACGACCGCCGATCCGATGAAGCCGGCGCCGCCGGTAACGAGGATGCGTTTGTGCTGCATGATCAGTCCAGTTCCACCATGGGAATGCCGTCATAGGCGAAGGGGCTGTCAAATTCGGCGAGCCGCGGCTGGGCCGCGTCCTTGCCGGACAGTTGCGGCTGCTGGCCATCGAGCGGCCAGGGGATTGCGAAATCGGGATCGTCCCAGGCCAGACCGCCATCGCATTCGGGCGCATAATAGTCCGAAGTCTTGTAGGCGACTTCGGCATTCCCGGTCAGTGTCAGGAAGCCATGGGCAAAGCCGACCGGCACGTAGAGCTGTTCGCCGCCGGCCGCGGTCAGTTCGGCGGCCACCCATTTGCCATAGGTGGGAGATCCATTTCGCAGGTCTACCGCCACGTCCCAGATCGCGCCGACAAGGCAGCGCACCAGCTTGGCCTGGGCATGCGGAGGCGACTGGAAATGTAACCCGCGCAGCGTGCCCTTGGCGGCAGAGAAGCTATGGTTGTCCTGGACAAAATCGTCAGTGATGCCGGCATCGGCCAGCCGTCGCTTGCTGTAACTTTCAGTAAACCAGCCACGCGCGTCACCGTGGCGGACAGGAACAATGCGCTTGGGAATGGGCATGTCGGCTACGCTGGCTCGCCAATGAGGTCTGGGTTCGCTCCTCGCGTTAGGGGCAAATCGGAACGAGGTCCAGCCCGAGTCCCGATAGGTCCAAAACGAAGCGAACCGGTTGCAGACAGGCCGCTTTCGCCCCTATAGCGCCGCGGCGGAGCATGAAGCAGCAAGGCGGGACGAGACAGGCGAATGAACGTCGTAAGCAGACGGTTTCAGAGGCGGAGCTTGTGGTTGCACCCGCTGGTGCAGCTCCTCGTCGCCAGCCTGCTTTGCGTCATCCTGCCCTGGCTGATCCAGACCTGGTCCTTGCCCGTCGCCAGGAATAAACCCGAAGCGGATCATTCCGCCCTCACCTCGCTGGCTGCGCTATTCGGTGGTTTCTGGCTTCACCGTTCGGTCGCCAGCCTGCCGGGAACCCGCGAAAGCTCTGGCATCCTGCCCGGTTTTCTCGCTTCGTACGGGCTGGCGCTCACCATCATCCTGCTGTTCCGAATAGACTATTCGCGCGCATTGCTGGTTGTCGGCTTTGTCATGTCGGTGGCCTGGTTCTTCCTCATCTACGCAGTGACCCAGCGCAAGACGCAGCTGGTTCTCGGCGTGGTCGGCGGCGGTCGGACGGGCCTTTTCGATGATATGAGCGGCGTGGAAGTGGTGCCGCTCGATGGCGGCCCGCTCCCGGAAGAGGTCGATGCGGTCACGGCCGATTTCCGCCATGACCATTCGGACGAATGGGAAGCGCGGCTGGCGGACTACACGCTGGCGGGAATCCCGGTCTACCATTCGAAGGACCTCTACGAATCGCTGACCGGCCGCGCCGATCTTGAACATCTTTCCGAAAACACCTTCGGCGCGCTTGGCCCGATGGCCAGCCTGCTCGAATTCAAGATGATCCTCGACCGGCTGGTTGCCCTTCCGTTCGCCATTGTCTTGCTGCCGCTTTTCGCGGTGACCGCCGTGGCCATCAAGCTGGACAGCCCAGGCCCGGTGTTCTTCCGCCAGCGCCGCATGGGCTATCGCGGGCAGGAATTCACCGTCATCAAGTTCCGCACCATGCGGGAAGACCGCAAGCATCCGCGGACGGAATCGGCCAATCCGGGGGTGGAGCAGTTCATCACCAGGGAAAACGACCGGCGTATTACCCGCCTGGGCCGTTTTTTGCGCCGGACCCGGATCGATGAACTGCCGCAGGTGTTCAACGTGCTGGCCGGGCAGATGAGCTGGATCGGCCCGCGACCGGAAGCCTCGCAATTGTCGGAATGGTACCAGGCGGAAATCCCGTTCTATCGCTATCGCCATGTGGTTCGCCCCGGCATTACCGGCTGGGCGCAGGTGAACCAGGGGCACGTGGCGGAGATCGACGACATCCGCACGAAGCTGCAGTACGACTTCTACTACATCCGCAACTTCTCGCTCTGGCTCGATATCCTGATCGTGGTGAAGACCATTCGGACGGTGTTTACCGGTTTCGGCCATAAGTGACCGCGAAAGCACAAGGAATATTCATGGCATCCCCCTCTCCGCGCGTCACCGTGATCGGCCTCGGCTATGTCGGCCTGCCGCTCGCCGTGGCGCTGGCCAAGCAATTCGACACGACCGGGCTCGACATCGACACCCGCCGCATCGACGAGCTGAAGAGCGGCCACGATCGCACCGGCGAGATCGAACGCGAGCGGCTGGAAGCAAGCAGCCTTGCGCTGACCGCAGAGCCTTCGTCCTGCCCGCCCTCCGACTTCTACATCGTTACCGTGCCGACCCCGATTGACAGCGCCAACCGGCCGGACCTGACCCTGGTCGAAAAGGCCAGCCGCACCGTTGCGGCCATGCTGCCTGCCGCCGTCGCGGAAGGGCGAGTGCCGGTGGTGGTCTATGAATCGACGGTCTATCCGGGCGTCACCGAAGACCTTTGCGCCCCGATCCTCGAGGAGGTCTCGGGGCTGGTCTGCGGCAAGGACTTCTTCCTTGGCTACAGCCCCGAGCGGATCAACCCGGGCGACCGGGAACACACGATCGACAAGATCACCAAGGTCGTCTCGGGCCAGACCCCCGAAGTGCTCGACCGCGTGGCGAACCTCTATAACGCCATCACCTCTGGCGGGGTGTTCCGCGCGAAATCGATCAAGGCCGCAGAGGCCGCCAAGGTCATCGAGAACGCCCAGCGCGACATCAACATCGCCTTCATGAACGAGATCGCGCAGATCTTTGGCGCGATAAACCTCTCGGTCTGGGACGTGCTCGAAGCGGCGCGGACCAAGTGGAACTTCCTGCCGTTCTCGCCCGGTCTTGTCGGCGGTCACTGCATCGGCGTCGATCCCTACTACCTCTCGCACCGGGCAGAAGAGCTGGGCCTCGATCCGCAAGTGATCCTTGCAGGTCGCGGAGTGAACGATGGCATGGCGGCCTGGGTTGCGGGCAAGTTGCATGAAATGCGCGGCAAGCAGGCCGGCTCGGTGCTGGTGCTTGGCCTGACCTTCAAGGAAGACGTGCCGGACCTGCGCAACAGCAAGGTGGCAGACCTGATTTCGGCACTGAAGGCCCTGGGCCACACGGTCACCGTTCACGATCCTCACGCCGATCCGGAAGAGGCGGCGCACGAATACGAGCTGACCCTGCAAGGGGGCGAGCCTGCGGGTGCGCATGACCTCGTGCTCCTCGCCGTCCCGCACCGCGAGTACCTGGCCCTGGGCGAGGGAACTCTGCGCGCGCTTGTCGCGCCCGGCGGCACGCTGGCCGACCTCAAGGGCGCGCTTGGCGGCGCGGCGGACTGGACGCTTTGATTTTCTGGTTCGCGCGGAGATCGCAGAGGAGCAGAGAGGCGCAGAGATGGGGTGAGCGCCGCAGGCACTACTTTCCAACCCCGGCGCAGCGAGAAGGCTAGCGAATGAATGGAGGGCGGCTTTGCCGCAAACGCGACACCTCTGCGTCTCCATTTTCTTCTCTGCGATCTCTGCGTGAACCGTTCCACCGAATGCAGTAAGGCTGACCTAATGAAGATCCTCGTTACCGGCGCCGCCGGATTCATCGGTTTCTCCCTCTCGCGCGTGCTGCTGGCGCGCGGCGACGAGGTGATCGGGGTCGACTGCGTCAACGACTATTACGACGTCAGCCTGAAGGAAGCCCGCCTGGCCCAGCTGCGCGAGCTCGGCGGCAGCCGCTTCACCTTCGTGCGGCAGGATTTCGCCGATTACGAAGGGCTTGTCGCCGCGCTGGAGCCCTACCGGTTCGATCGCGTCGTCCACCTGGGCGCGCAGGCCGGGGTGCGCTATTCGATAACCCACCCGCACGCCTATCTCCATGCCAACCTTGCCGGGCATCTCAACCTGCTCGAAATCTCGCGCCACCGCGGGGTGGAGAACATGGTCTATGCCAGTTCGTCCTCGGTCTATGGCGGCAACACCAAGCTGCCCTTCTCCGTCGATGACCGGGTGGACCAGCCGATCAGCCTCTATGCCGCCACCAAGAAGGCGGACGAGCTGATGAGCGAGACCTACGCCCACCTTTACCGCCTGCCGCTTACCGGCCTGCGGTTCTTCACGGTCTATGGTCCGTGGGGCCGGCCGGACATGATGATGTGGCTGTTCACCAAGGCGATCCTTGCGGGCCAGCCGATCCCCGTATTCAACCACGGCGACATGTGGCGCGACTTTACCTATGTCGACGACATCATCGCCGGCGTGGTCGCCTGCCTCGACAATCCCGCGCCCGACGACGGTGCGGTGAAGGCCGGAGGCAGTACCAAGCCCCACCGGCTCTACAACATCGGCAATCACAAGAGCGAACACCTGATGCGGGTGATCGAGATTCTGGAAGAGCAGCTGGGCCGCAAGGCCGAGATCGATTTTCAGCCGATGCAGGCCGGTGACGTGCGGCAGAGCTTCGCCGATATCGACGCGATTTCAGGCGATCTGGGTTACAAGCCGACCACGAGCATCGATGTGGGCGTGCCGAAGTTCGTCGCCTGGTACAAGGAATACCACGGGCTCTGACAGCAAACGGCGGGATGGCGGGGAACCGGATGGCCCCCGCCTTTCGCCAAAAGGCTCAGCTTGCCAGCCGCAGCCCTGCTACCGGAGTTTCTCCAGCCTTGGGCTGGTCCGGCCAGATGCCGCGCGTGTCGTAAACCACCTTGCCTGCGCGCTCGGCCAGCGGAACGACGCGGAAGACGTCGTGGTCGACCAGCACGATCATCAGGTCGCAATCCTCCAGCGCCGTGTCGATGTCGATCAGAGCAGCGCCAGTTCCCTCGAATTCACGTGGTAATTCAGCGGCATAGGGCTCAACGACCGAAATCCGGCTGCCGAAACGGCGGGCCAGCGTCGCTGCAACAAGGCGTGCCGGGCTTTCGCGGAAGTCGTCGATATTGGCCTTGAAGGCGAGGCCAAGGCAGGCCACCCGGGCCTGCGGATTGGCCTGAACCAGCGCGTCCGCCTTGGCGATCACGTGGTGGATCTTGCAATCGTTCACCCCGCGCGCCGTGCGGATCAGCGGGCTTTCCTCCGGTGCCGAGTGGACGATGAACCAGGGATCGACCGCGATGCAGTGGCCACCGACGCCGGGGCCGGGCTGCAGGATGTTGACGCGAGGATGGCGATTGGCCAGCCGGATCACTTCCCAGACATCAAGGCCGAGCTTGTCCGAGATGATCGACAGCTCGTTGGCGAAGGCGATGTTGACGTCGCGATAGGCGTTCTCGACCAGCTTGGTCATCTCGGCCGAGCGGCTGTCGGTGGTGACGCAGGTGCCGCGCACGAACAGCTTGTAGAAGGCCAGTGCCTTGCGCGCGCAGCGCGGCGTGATGCCGCCGATGGAGCGGTCGTTGTTGGTCAGTTCCTCAAGGATCTTGCCGGGCAGAACGCGCTCCGGACAATAGGCGATCGACACGTCGGGCGTTTCGCTGGTGAGGCCCGGAAACTTCAGGTCGGGCCGCTCGGCGGCGAGCAGGTCGCGCAGCTGTTCGGTGGTGCCGACCGGCGAGGTCGATTCGAGGATCACCACGTCGCCTGCCTTCAGCGCCGGGGCGACCGAGCGACCCGCATTCAGCACATAGGTCAGGTCGGGCGCATGCGCCTTGTCGAAGGGTGTCGGCACGGCAATGATGAACACGTCCGCCGGCTTAACCGTGGTCGAAGCAGTCAGCAGCCCGCGCGAGACCACGCCATGCACCAGGCCATCGAGATCGACTTCCTCGATATGGATCTCGCCCCGGTTGATCGTCTCGACGACCTTTTCCGAAACGTCCACGCCATTCACCCGGCATCCGGCCCGGGCCACGATGGCAGCGGTGGGAAGGCCGATATACCCCAGGCCTACGACACAGACGTCAGGCTTCTTGTCCGATTTCATTCGCGAGCAGCTCCACGATCTGGCGCGCGGAGGTGCCATCCCCGAATGGGTTGTGCGCCCGCGCCATGCTTTCGTAGGCGGCCTTATCGTCGAGCAAGGTGAAGATTTCGGTAACGATACGAGTGACATCGGTGCCAACAAGCCGGGCGGTGCCCGCCGCAACGCCCTCGGGCCGCTCGGTCGTCTCGCGCATGACGAGCACCGGCTTGCCAAGCGCGGGCGCCTCTTCCTGGACGCCGCCCGAATCGGTCAGCATGATCTCGGCGATGCCCAGCAGGCGGGCAAAGTGCGGGTAATCGAGCGGTTCGAGCAGGGCGACATTGTCCAGCCCTGCCAGCGCCGTATTCATGACCTTGCGCACGTTGGGGTTGAGATGGACGGGGAAGACGACGGCGACATCCGGGCGCGCGGCGAGGCGGCGGATGGCCTCGGCAATGTTTTCCATCCCGTCGCCGAAGTTTTCGCGGCGATGGCTGGTCACGCCAATGATGCGCTTTCCGGCAAATCGCGCCTCGACCACAGCGAGGCCCGAGGCCATGTCCGGATTCTCGGCGATGCGCGCGCTGACCCAGTGCAGCGCATCGATCACCGTGTTGCCGGTAACGTGTACCCGCGCCGGATCGACGTTCTCTCGCAGCAGTGCTTCACGTGAAACATCGGTCGGCGCGAAATGGAGCGAGGCCATCGAACCGATGATCTTGCGATTCACCTCTTCCGGCCAGGGGTGGTAGATGTTGCCCGAACGCAGCCCCGCCTCGACATGATCGACCGGTATCTTGCGGTAGTATGCGGCCAGCGCCCCGCACATGGCGGTGGCGGTATCGCCCTGCACCATCACCCGGTCGGGCTTTTCCGCGTCCATCACCCGGCCGAGACCGGTGAGCAGGACGGCGGTAAGGGCATCAAGGCTCTGGTCCGGCTTCATCACGTCCAGATCGTGGTCCGGCACGATGCCGGCGATCTCCAGCACCTGGTCGAGCATGCCGCGGTGCTGCGCAGAGACGCAGACCCGGCAATCGAACCGGGCGTCGGCCTTCAGCGCTGCGACAACGGGGAACAGCTTGATCGCCTCCGGGCGGGTACCGAAGACGACAAGGACTTTCAGGGGGTGCGACACGCTCATGGGCGTGCCTTAACCCGCCGGAGGTTAAGGTTAAATCACCGGTACACCCCGGCAAGGCTTACTTGGGCGGAGCGGCGGGGGCCTGCTTGGCAGCTTCGGCGGCTTCCGCCTCGGCGCGCTGCTTGGCCTCGATTTCCTTCTCCAGCGCCTCGACCCGCGCCTGGGTGGCAGCGGCATCGGCATCGATCGTCGCGGTGCGCTTGGCGCGCTCTTCCTCGATGATCTTGGCGAAGCTCATGTCTTCGCCCTGCTTCTCCGCATAGGCCTGGTCGATCAGGCGCTGCGAGCAACCGGTCCAGCCGCCGGCACCCGTGGGCGTGCACGACATCGTGCCGGTCTTGCCGACGCGCTCATAGGCCAGAACCCGGCTGTTCCACGATTCGCTGGTGGCAGAAGGGGTTTCGCGCAGGCCCTTGGGGATGCGGAAGCGCTCCTTTTCCTCCTTGCGGGCGCAGATCGTGATTTCGTCGCCAACCGGCTTGGGGCATTCGTCATCACCATAGACGATGACGGCGTTGACCTTTTCGTTCGGATTATCCTGCGCGAGCGCCGGGACGGAGCCAGCCAGAACGGCAAGCGAAAGGGCGATAGTCAGGCGCATCGGCGAACTCCTTGGCACGTCACGGCCCGATATAGGGGCCATCGGGCTTTAACGGTAGATGAAGCTTGCCGCGAGGCGAAGCTTTGTCCCGAGTCAATTCCGGCCGGTCAAATGCGTTCGGAAAGACGGATCGCCATGCGGCACCCCAGCCGGATCGCGCCGGACAGCAGCGGATAGGCAGGCGCCCGTTCGGCCCCGGCGGCAAGGGCGGCATCGCGATGTTCCCGCTCGTCGTCGCGGAATTCCTCGACCATGGCGGCCAGCTCGGGGTCGGAGCCGTCGGCCAGTTCGTCGAGTTGCTGGGTATAGTGCCGGTCGATCTCTTCCTCGATCGCGGCGGTGCAGGCCATGGCCGCTTCGGGCCCGATCAGCGCCGTCGCCGCACCCAGGGCATAGCCAGCCACCGACCATAGCGGCTGCAGCGCCGTGGGCCGCACCCCGCGCTCTGCCACCAGCCGGTCAAAACGGGCGCGGTGATCGGCCTCCTGCGCGGCCATGGCGGCAATCTCCGAGGCGTGCGGGCCGCGATCGCCCATCACCGCCAGCTGCCCGGCATAAATCCGGGTCGCGCCGTATTCTCCGGCCTGGTCGACGCGCAGCATCCGGTCGGAGCGGGCGCGGCTCATGCCTTGCGCCCCAGCAGGGCGAAGACCGCGAGGGCACCTGCGGTCGAGATAAGGAAATTGTAGCCCGCAAGCGAGATGCCGAACAGCGACCACTGCACCTCGTCACAGCGCGTGACCGGTGCGGCAAGGATCGCGGCCAGCGGATCGTCACCCTTTTCAACCAGCGAGGCGCAGCGGGTGAACCCTTCCCACCAGCCATATTCGACCCCGGCGTGGAATGCGCCGATCAGGCCCGATGCAAGCACCGCCAGCGCGGCCAGAGCGACAGGCAAGCGCGCACCCTTCACGGCGAAGCCCAGTAGCGCGAGGGGAATCGCGGCAAAATGCGGATAGCGCTGCCACCAGCACATCTCGCACGGATAAAGCCCGAAGCCGTATTGCGAGACATAGGCCCCGCCAAGCAAGGCTGCAGGAACCAGCAGGGCGAGCCAGCGGGCCTTTTCCAGGTTGGTCATGTCAAGCCCCCTGCCCGCCTTACTTCGCCCTGGCCAGCAGGGCACCGCCAGTGCGCTTCAGCGTGGCGATGGCATAGTGCAGCTGGAAGTCGGTAATGCCCTTGGCCTTGAGGCCTTCCGGCGTTTCCTTGAAGCGCGGGTCTTCCGCCTTGTCGGTTTCCAGCTTCTTGTCGTCCATCGAGATCTCGTTGATCAGGTGGCCGCGCAGGTCGCTCTCGCGCATCTGGAACTTGGCGCGCTTGGCGGCATCGGGATCGGAAAGCTGCGGCACGCGGATATCAGGCTCGATCCCGCCTTCCTGCACCGACTTGCCCGACGGGGTGAAATAGCGCGCCGTCGTCAGCTTAACGGCATGGGTGCGGTCAAGCCGGATCATCGATTGCACCGAGCCCTTGCCGAACGAGCGATCGCCCATGATCAGCGCACGCTTGTGATCCTGCAGGGCACCGGCAACGATTTCCGAGGCGGACGCCGAACCCGCATCGATCAGGACGATTACCGGCAGGCCGGCAGCAACATCGCCGCGGAACATGGATTCAGCCCGGTAATATTCGTTCTCGGAGGCAATCCGCCCGCGCTGCGAAACGATATCGCCCTTGGTCAGGAACAGGTCGGAAAGCGCCACCGCCTCGTCCAGCGAGCCGCCCGGGTTCTGGCGCAGGTCCAGGACCACGCCGGTCATCTTGCCGCCGCTTTCCTTACGCATCGCTTCGATCGAATCGGCGACATAGCGGCCGACATCACGACTGAATTCGTTGACCGTAACCACGCCGATCCCGTCGGTCAGCTTGTGCGTCACCGGCTCGAGCGTGATCACCCCGCGCGTCACGGTGATGTCGAAGGGCTCGTCGCGGCCCGGACGCACGATGGTCAGGCGGATCTTGGTTCCGGCCTCGCCGCGCATCTGCGCCACGGCATCGTCAAGCGGCAGGCCGTAGATCAGCTTGCCATCGAGGTGCGTGATATAGTCCCCTGCCTTGACGCCGACCGCCGCCGCCGGGCTGCCGCGCATCGGCGAAATGACCTTCACCGTTTCCTGTTCCGACTGCACCGAGAGGCCAAGTCCCGAATAGGACCCGTCGATCATGGTATCGAGCCGCGTCAGGCTGGCGCCTTCGAGATATTCCGAATGCGGATCGAGGCTGGCAAGCATCCCGTCGATCGCGCCCTTGATGAGCTTTTCGTCATCGGTCTGGTCAACGTAATTGGCCTTCACCAGCTGGTAGATGGTGTAAAGCTTGCCGAATTCCGGGCCCGAACGGCCATCCACCGCGGCCAGCCCGGCAGTGGCCGCCGGGAGTATCGAAACTGCGCCCAGCAGCAGCGAGGCGCGCAGGAAGGAACTCAGTTTCGTCGCCATGATCGGCCTTTCGGGTATCTCTTGCCGCTTATCTATAACCCGCGGCTGCTTAACGCCAGATGGCGCGTGATTGCCGGCATGCAAGGCCGGATCGACCAAGCGCGGTCTACAGCCGCGCATAGTCGAGCGGATTGACCGGCTTGCCATCGCGCCGCAGCTCAAGGCTGACCACGGGCCGCCCCGGCCCGGCGATGCCGAGCGGCGATCCGCCGACGACCGACTGGCCCACTGCAACGTCCACCTGGGCAAGCCCGGTAATAAGGCTGGTCCAGCCATTGCCGTGATCGACGATGATGATCGAGCCATAGCCGCGATAGGGCCCGGCGAAGGCGATCCGCCCCCCGGCGGGCGCGACGGCCTGCGCCCCTGCACGGGTGGCAAGCGCAATCCCCTGCGAGCGGGGCGTTCCCGGCACCGAAGCGCCGAAACCGGCAATCAGGCGACCCTGAACCGGCATGACGAAGCCGGGTGCACCCGTGGCCGCGGCGGTCGGCTGAACGCGTTCTGCGACAGCGAACTGGGCCGCCTGCGGGTTGGCTGGCCGCATGACCGGGCCGGGCAATTGCGCCAGTTGCTGGCGCAGGGCCCCCGCTTCGCCCAGGCGCGCGGTGAGGCTGTCGAGATCGCGGGCCTCCTCGGCGAGGGCCAGCGCGCGTTCCGCCTCGCGGTCGGCCGAGCCGCTGGTCTGCCGCATATCGAGCCGCTGGCGCGTTTCCAGCCCCGCCAGCACCTGCCGGCGACGGCCGAGTTCGGCCTGTTCCTGCTTGAGCGAGGCAACGGCTGCCTCTGCCTTGTCGCGCAGCGCCTTGCCGCGATCGATCTCGCTGCGCAGGGCGGCGGTGCGCTGTTGCACCTGCGGCAGCATGGTATCGAGCATGGCGCGCATATGGACCGTATCGCGCAGCGAGCCGGGCCGCAGCAGCGATAGCGCCAGCGGCCGGCGCGACAGGCGCTGGAGGGCGGCAGTCAGCCGCACGACCGGCAATTGCCGCTGGGCAAGCTGCGCGCGCAGGTCTTCGCGCTGCCGGTCGATCAGGCGCATGTCCGCTTCGCGCGCGGCAATGCTGGCCTGGGCTTCCTGGATGCGCGCCGCAGCGGCAGCCGCCTCGCGCGCGGTGCGGTCCGCAGCCTGGCCGGCACGGGCCGCCTCTGCCTCAAGCGATTCGGCCCGGGCGCGGGCGGCGGCGCCTTCGCGCTGGGCCTGCAGCAGAGCCTGCCGTGCTTCGCCGGCATCGTCGTAGGTGGCAAGATCCTGTTGCTGGGCCGTCGCGGCAACGCCGATTGCCCCTAGGGCCAGCAGGGCAGCAATGACCGGAAAGGTGCGCATCGGGGCCTGCTTATCCCGAACGATGATAGGGATGGCCAGCCAAAATGCTGGTTGCACGCCATAATTGTTCGGCCAGCATCGCGCGGGCAAGCATGTGCGGCCAGGTCATCGCGCCAAAGGCGATCAGCAGGTCCGCCTGCCCGCGCGCCGCATCGCCATGACCGTCGGCCGCGCCGATCAGGAAGCGCACCTCGCGCACGCCATCGTCGCGCCAGCGGCCCAGCAGGGCGGCGAACTCCTCCGACGACAGCTGCTTTCCACGCTCGTCGAGCAGGACATCGCGCGATGGTGTTGCCGAAGGTGGCGGAATGGTGCCGCCGGTATCGGGCAGCTCGGTCACCTTGAAGGGCCAGGTAATGCGCCTGGCATAGCGATCGACCAGATCCGCCTCTGGCGAGCGGCCGATCTTGCCCCTCGCCACCACGTGCAGCTTCACGCCGCTCCCGAAGGGCCGTCCCCGAAACCCCACATCCTTTCAAGGTTGTAGAAGGTGCGGACTTCGGGACGGAACAGGTGCACGACGACATCGCCGGCATCGACCAGCACCCAGTCCGCAGCGGGAAGGCCTTCGATTCGCACGTGGCCAAAACCGCCCTGCTTGATCCGCTCGGCCAGCTTCTGCGCCATGGAGGCGACCTGGCGGGTCGAACGGCCGCTGGCGATCACCATGTGGTCGGCAATTGCCGTCTTGCCTTCGAGCGGGATCGAAACGATTTCCTGCGCCTGGTCGTCATCGAGCGACTGAAGCACGAGGGCGTGCAGGGTTCCGGGTTCCGAAGGCGGAAGCGGCTGGGCAGCGCCGGAACTGGCCGGCTCTGGTTGGGACTGGTTCATTTAGGAAAAACAGGCTCCTGGAATGGGATCGGACGGTGCGTGACGGAGTCGCGCAGGCTGCGGACAGCCATGCGGTCGGCCCAGAGCGGATCGGCCATTCGGATTGCGGTGGCAGATCGCTTGTCGGGATCGAAACGCAGGATCACCAGGGTCGGAGCGCTCCATCGTGTCCGGTCGCGAAGGCTGGACAAAGGCTGCCGGAACCGCCTTAGCCAGGCCATGGCGGGGCTCGCCATTGCACGGGCATCATAGCCGGGACGGGCGATTACGGCAATCGGCACCTTGGCGGCTATTTTGCGCCAGTCCCGCCACCGGTGGAACTGGGCCAGATTATCGCTTCCCATCAGCCAGATAAACTGCCGCCGGGGCCAACGGCGCTGGATCGCTGCAAGCGTATCGACCGTATAACGCGTGCCGAATTCGCGTTCCATGGCCGAAGCCCGGATCGGTGCCCGCCGGGCCTGCAGCCGGGCCGAAGCGAAGCGGGCGGCCAGCGGGGCCATCCCGGCCACGGGCTTGAGCGGGTTTCCCGGGGAAACCAGCCACCAGGCCTCGTCCAGGGCAAGGGCATCCACGGCAAAGCGGGTAATGCGCCGGTGCCCGCCATGCGCGGGGTTGAAGCTGCCGCCAAGAAGGCCGGTGCGGATCAGGGTCGCACCTGCCCGGTGCCGCGAACCTGCCACTTGTAAGTCGTCAGTCCTTCCAACGCGACCGGCCCGCGGGCGTGGAGCCGCCCCGTGGCGATGCCGATCTCGGCACCCAGGCCGAATTCGCCGCCATCGGCGAATTGGGTGCTGGCATTGACCATGACGATTGCCGAATCGACTTCGTTGAGGAAGCGCTCTGCCGCATCGGCATCGGCGGTAACGATGGCATCGGTGTGGTGCGAGGAATGGGCCTCGATATGGGCCAGCGCGGCATCGATGCCGTCCACCACGGCGACCGAGAGAATCGCGTCGAGATATTCGCAATCCCAGTCGTTGGCACTGGCCGGCACGATTCGCGGATCGAGCGCGCGGGCGCGGGCATCGCCTCGCAACTCGCAGCCTGCATCGAGCAGCGTGCCGACCACGTCCACCGCTGCGGGGAATTGCGCGTCGATCAGCAGGGTCTCCATGGCCCCGCAGATGCCCGTGCGCCGCATCTTGGCATTGAGCGCAATGGTGCGGGCCATGCCCGGGTCGGCGGCGGCGTGGATATAGGTGTGGCAGATGCCGTCGAGGTGGGCGAGCACCGGCACGCGGGCATCCTGCTGGACGCGGGCGACCAGGCTCTTGCCGCCGCGCGGCACGATCATGTCGATCAGCCCGGCGGCGGTGAGCATGGCCCCAACCACGGCGCGGTCCTGTGTCGGCACCAGCTGCACCGCTTCGGCCGGCGCACCCGCGCTGGCAAGGCCCCTGGCGAGAGCGGCATGGATCGCCCGGTTGGAATGTACCGCCTCGCTGCCGCCGCGCAGCAGCACGGCATTGCCCGAACGCAGGCAAAGAGCCGCTGCATCGGCTGTAACGTTGGGACGGCTTTCGTAAATGATGCCGATCAGGCCGATGGGCACGCGCACCCGGCTGAGCACCAGTCCGTTGGGACGCACCGACCTGGAGATTTCCTCGCCGACAGGATCGGGAAGGCCCGCCACCTGATCGACCGCATCGGCGATCCCGGCCAGTCGAGCCGGATCGAGACGAAGGCGATCGAGCATTGCGCCGGTCAGTCCGCGTGCTTCGCCTGCGGCAACGTCCTGCGCGTTGGCGGCAAGGATTTCCGCCTCGGCAGAACGCAATGCGGCAGCGGCAGCCCGCAGGGCCGCAGCTTTTTCGGCGTCGCTCAGTCGCGCAAGCGCGCGCTGGGCCTGCCGGCCGGCGCGGGCAAGGCGCTCGACCAGTGCTTCGGGGCTTTCATCCGTTGCGGAATCGTGGGGCAATGTGGCCATGATGCAGCTGCGCCTAACATCGCAACGCCGCCTTGTCAGCCGCAACGGCGCGTGAGCCGCTGCGATAGGCATTTACCCGTAACTGAAACCAGCTAGGCCGAGAGTCCGTTCATCGCACGACTCCACCGATTCAGCGTGACTCTGCCGCCCGCGATTCGCATGTCCGCCAAGTGCTTGCTAACCGCGCGCCACCCGAAGTGGGCAATTTAGGGACGGGTCGTTTTGCAGCACAAGGCCGAGGGGGCGTTTTCGCAACGCCTGCGTGGCTGGTTCCCCGATCGCGAATTTTTCATGCGATCGCAGGGCCAGGTGCGCTTCATCAAGGTATCTTCGCGCGTCCAGATCTGGGCGGCCGCACTGGTCGCTGTCCTGCTGGCGACCTGGCTGGTCTCGCTCGCCGCGATGACGGTCAATTCCTATCTCGCGAATCGCGACCGACTCGCCCTGCTTGAGCGTGAAGCCAAGGTCACCACCGCAGAAACGCGCGTTTCGGCCTACAAGGACGATATCAAGGGCGTTTCGGAAGAGCTCAAGAAGCGGCAGGATGCCATCGAGAAGATGGTCGGATCGCTGCCGCAGGATATCATGGCGGGCGAAACCGTCTCCGATTCGAGCAGCGAAGCCGCCAAGACCATCGACAAGGTCTCACGCGCCCTGCCCGAAGCTGCCACGCTTGCCCGGATCGAAGCCCGGCAACTCGCGTTCGTCGAAGGGCTTACCCGCCTTGCCGACCGGCGCGCCCGCGATGCCGAAGCGCAGATTCGCCAGCTTGGTCTCGATCCCGGCTACCTGCTCGCCTCGATCGACGACAAGAGCGCCATGGGCGGCCCCTTCATCGCCTTTTCCTCGTCAACCGACGCCGCGCTCGACCAGCGCTTCCAGCGCCTTGCCGTCAGCCTGGCGCGGATGCAGGCACTGCAGCGCGGGTTGACCTCGATGCCGCAGGTCCTGCCGGCCAGCCTGGAATTCATCTCCTCGGGCTTCGGCTATCGCGCCGATCCGTTCAACGGCGGGGCCGCCTTCCACGCCGGGCTCGATTTCAAAGGCCCGGTCGGCGCGCCGATCTATGCTGCGGCCCGTGGCAAGGTCAGCTTCGTCGGACAGCGGCAGGGCTACGGCAATTGCGTCGAGATCGACCATGGCAACGGAATGATCACGCGCTATGCACACATGAGCGCATTCCGCACCACACCGGGCAAGGACGTATTGGCGGGAGAGGTGATCGGCGCTATCGGTAATACCGGTCGCTCCACCGGTCCGCACCTTCACTTCGAAGTCCGCATCAACGACCAGCCGGTCAATCCGCGCCCATTCCTGGAGGCCAGGTCCAATGTTCGCAAAGAAACCAGCGCCGCAAAGCCGGCCTCAGGGAAATAGATCAATGGGCGGTTCCACATTCTCCGTTCTCGGCGCCGATGTTTCCATCAAGGGCGACATCTCCGCCAAGGCCGACCTGCACATTGATGGCCACGTCGATGGCGATATTGCCTGCACCAGCCTGGTCCAGGGTGAAACCAGCGAAATCACCGGCGCGGTGACCGCGGAAACCGCACGGCTCGCCGGCCGCGTGCGCGGTTCGATCACGGCCGGGCAGCTGGTGATCCTCAAGACCGCGCGGATCGAAGGCGATGTGTTCTACGATGCCCTGACCATCGAGCAGGGCGCGACGGTGGAAGGCAAGTTCGCGCACCGCGAGCCGGAGCCGAAGCTGTCCATCGCCGGTGGAACCGAAGCCCTCTGACGGCCCGGCCCGGCGCAGGGTTCAGCCCAGCGCCTGTTCCCTGAGCGCCTTGCGATCCAGCTTGCCGATCATCGTTTTCGGCAGGCTTTCGCGAATCACCACGGCATCGACCCGCTCATGCTTGCCGACGCGCTGGTTGATCCAGTCGCGCAGCTCGTCCGCGCTTTCTGCCGCCTGTTCCAGCAGCGTCACGAAAGCGCGGGGGCGTTCGCCCATGAGCTCGTCCGGCAGGCCGATGACAAGCGCTTCCTTGATCGCAGGATGTTCGAGCAGCACGTGCTCGACCTGGCTGGGGAAGACCTTGAACCCGCCAACCGCGATCATGTCCTTGATCCGGTCAACCACGCGCAGGTAGCCGTCCGCCTCGAACACGGCGACGTCGCCCGTCCGCAGCCATTGTTCGCCGTCGATATCGGCAAAGGCGCTCGCCGCGGCTTCCGGGCGCTGCCAGTAGCCTTTCATGATCTGGGGCCCGATCACCGCGAGCTCGCCCGGCTCGCCGGCGGGCGCATCGCGGGTCGGGTCCTCGCGGTCGAGCAGGCGCACCCGCGTTGCGGGAAAGGGCTGGCCGATCGTGCCGGCGCGATCCTCACCCTCATAGGAGTTGGCCGTGACCACGCCGGACGATTCGGTAAGGCCATAGCCTTCGACAAGCCGCACCCCGGTCTTCGCCTCCCAGCGCTGCTTGAGCGCCAGTGGCAGCGGCGCGCCACCGGCAATGCAGACCCGCAGCGAGGCGAAGTCTGCCGGATCGAACTTCGGGTGATCGAGCAGCGCCTGGAACATGGTGGGCACGCCAGGCAGCGAAGTCGGCCTGAGGCGGCGCAGGGTGGCGAAGACCTGCTCCGCATCGAATCGCGGCAGCATGGCGATCGTCCCGCCCGTGATCACCGTACGATTGAGCACGGCGGTATTGGCGAAGACATGGAACAGCGGCAGGGCCCCGAGGATCAGGTCGTAGTCCATGTTGTGCGGGTCGATGGCATCGACCTGCCGGGCATTGGCCGTCAGGTTCTGGTGCGTCAGCATCGCGCCCTTGGGCGTGCCGGTGGTGCCACCGGTATATTGTAGCAGGGCAAGGTCATGTTCGGCATCAAGGGCCGGGAACACTGCGGAACTGTCGGCCCGCAGCAGGTCGCGCCAGTGGATCACCCCCGGCTCGGTGGGAATCGCCATGGTCTGGCCCATGCCGAACAGGCGCACCAGCAGGCCCTTGAGCGCGGGCAGCTGATCGCCCAGGCGCGAGACAACCAGTGTCTCCAGCGGCGAAGCGCGCAGCACCTCCAGCGCCGTGGGCAGCAGGGCGGGCACGTCCACGGTGACGAGCAGGCGCGTTCCCGAATCGGCAACCTGCGCCTCAAGCTCGGCAGCGGAATAGAGCGGGGAGAAGTTGACCACCGTCGCCCCGGCCAGCATCGCCCCGAAATAGGCCGGGATGTAGGACGGGACATTGGGCAGGAAGAGCCCGACGCGATCGCCCTTGGCGATACCCTGTGCCAGCAGCCCCGCGGCGAAGCGGCGCGATTCTGCGTAAAGTTCACGGTAGGACAATTTGCGCCCGAGGAAATCGACCAGGGCCGTCTTGCCCATCTTTCCGGCGGCTTCGGCGAACATGGCCGGCAGGGTCAGCGGCGGGAAATCGAGGTCCCACGCGCAAGGGTGGCAATAACGCTCGAGCCAGGGCATGGCGGGCTTGCTGACATTCATGTCAGCTAGATTGCCCTATCCACGGGGTTTGGGCAAGTCCGCCGGATGGCGGATGGCAGCGAAATCAGGGCTGTTACGCAGCCGGCCAGCCCTGCCGTAGGGGCAGGGCCGGTGAAATTATTTCAGCTCAGTCTTCGCCCGCTGCTTCGGCAGCGCGCTTGGCTTCGAGCCATGCCGCAGCTTCGGCTTCCTGAGCGGCCTCGCTGGCAGCCTTGGCCTGGGCCTCGCGCTCGGCGCGCAGCTCCTCGATCAGCGCTTCGCGATCGGTGCCGAGGCGTTCGTCCGCCTCGTTATCGACGATGCCGGCCTTCTTCGCCGCCTTGGCAACCAGGGCATCCAGTTCGCGCTGCGAACACAGGCCCAGCGTAACCGGGTCCTTCGGGATGATGTTGGCGATGTTCCAGTGGCTGCGCTCACGGATGGCGGTGATCGTGTTGCGCGTGGTGCCGATCAGCTTGCCGATGGCCGCATCCGAAATTTCCGGATGGTTGCGCAGGATCCAGGCGATGCCGTCCGGCTTGTCCTGACGCTTGGAAACCGGGGTATAGCGCGGCCCCTTGGTGCGGCTGACCTGCGCCGGTGCCTTCTGCATCTTCAGTGCATAGTTGGGATCGGCCTGGCCCTTTTCGATCTCGGCCATGGTCAGTTCGCCCGAACGCACCGGATCACGACCGGTATACTTCGAGCTGGCGAGGTCGTCGGCCATGGCCTGGACTTCGAGGATGTGCAGTCCGCAGAATTCGGCAATCTGCTCGAACGACAGCGCAGTGTTGTCCACCAGCCAGGAGGCGGTGGCATGCGGCATCAGCGGGGTGGGTTGGGTCACGGCCAAAACTCCGGCAGGGAGACAAGGCGTCTCCGGCGAAAATAGATAGGGCCGCCCCTCGCGGAGCGGCCGTTCGGACGGGCATTTAGGCGAGGAGCGCCCGGAGAGCAAGGCAAAGAGTCACCGCAGGGCGATGAATCGGCCCCGCTCTCAGGCCGCCAGCACGATCTTGCCGATGTGTTCGCCGGCTTCCATCCGGGCATGGGCTGCGGCGGCTTCGGCCAGCGGGAAGGTCCGGTCCATCACCGGTCGCAGCGCCCCGTCGGCGACGAGCGGCCAGGCCTCGGCCCGCGCTTCGGCAACCAGCGCCGCCTTGAAGTCATCCGAACGCGGGCGCAGCGTCGACCCGGTCAGGGTGTAGCGGCGGCTCATGACCACGGCCATGTTGATTTCCGCACGCGCCCCGCCCTGCACCGCGATGGTGACATGGCGGCCATCCTCGGCAAGGCACTTGAGGTTGCGCGCGACATAGTCTCCGGCAACCATGTCGAGCACGACGTGGACGCCCTTGCCCCCTGTGATGCGTTTCACCTCCTCGACAAAGTCCTGCGCCTTGTAGTCGATGGCATGGGCGGCCCCGATCTGCAGCGCGGCCGCGCACTTTTCCGGGCCGCCGCAGGTGACGATGACCGTCAGCCCGAACAGCTTGCCAAGCATGATGGCCATCGAGCCGATGCCGCTCGTGCCGCCATGGACCAGGATCGTCTCGCCATCGCGGGCAAGGCCGCGTTCGAACACGTTGTGCCAGACGGTCAGCAGCGTCTCAGGCAGGGCGGCAGCCTGGTCGAGCGGCAGGCCCGGGGGAACCGGCAGGCAGTGCGCCGCCTTGGCGAGGCAATATTCGGCATAGCCACCGCCCGAAACCAGCGCGCAGACCTTGCGTCCTGCCAGATCGGTATCCACCCCTGCACCCAGCGCCACGACCTCGCCCGCGATTTCCAGGCCGGGAATCGGCGAAGCTCCCGGCGGGGCAGGATAAAAGCCCTGCCGTTGCACCACGTCCGGCCGGTTGACCCCGGCAAAAGCCACCCGCACCAGCATCTCGCCGGGGCCGGGCTGGGGCACGGCAACCGCCTGCGGGCGCAGCACTTCGGGCCCGCCGGGCGCATCGAAGCCCACTGCAATCATCGTTCCGGGCAGGTCTGCCATGACTTGGTCCCCATCTGTGGCGCAGGTGCCGCACCGTGGGTGCGACGTCACGCCGCCACTTAGCTTGCGGTTGACAGGAAAGGCAACGCGTTGAATTCTCGGACCATGGACGAAGATGACCGCCCGGCGCGGCGCGGCGATGCCGCCAGCCTTCTCGCCAAGGAGGCGCTCGACTCCTACTCGCGCGAGGAGCTGGACGAGCGCGTGGCCCTGCTTGAGGCAGAGATCGCCCGGGTGAAGGCGCACAAGGGCAAGGCCGAGGCACACCGCCTGGCTGCCGAAGCCTTCTTCAAACCGAAAAGTTGAAAAAGGTGGGCCGCCCCTTACCTTGTACGGGCACGGCGGTTTACCCTCCCTGTTCACGGGCTGGCCATAGAAGCGGCCGCATGCCTGACGTTCTCCATCTCCGCCCGCAAGGGTTCATCGAAAGCCGCTGAAATGCCCAGTTTCGCTCAGAGCCTCGAAAAGACGCTGCACAACGCACTCGCCAATGCGGCGGATCGCGCGCACGAATATGCGACGCTTGAGCACCTGCTGCTGGCGCTGATCGACGATCCCGATGCCGCCCAGGTGATGAGCGCCTGCGGCGTTGACCTCGCCGAACTGGCGGAAGTGGTGAAGCAGTACCTCGATCAGGAATACCAGTCGCTCAAGACCAGCGAAAAGGGCGATCCCGCGCCGACCGCCGGCTTCCAGCGGGTGATCCAGCGCGCCATCCTGCATGTCCAGTCGTCGGGCAAGGACACGGTCACGGGTGCCAACGTGCTGGTGGCGCTGTTCTCCGAACGCGATTCCTACGCCGTCTATTTCCTGCAACAGCAGGACATGAGCCGGCTCGATGCGGTCAGCTTCATCAGCCACGGCATCGGCAAGGGCGGCAAGCGGGTGGAAGACCGCACCCCCAAGGGTTCCGAGGAAGCGCCGCAGCAGCCGCAGCAGGAAGATAAGAGCCAGGCCAAGGGCGATAAGAAGGATTCCGCGCTCGACCAGTTCTGCGTCAACCTCAACGAGAAGGCGATGGGCGGGAAGATCGACCCGCTGATCGGCCGCGGCCCGGAAGTCGATCGCACGATCCAGATCCTCTGCCGCCGCAGCAAGAACAACCCGCTCTATGTCGGCGATCCCGGCGTCGGCAAGACCGCCATCGCCGAAGGGCTGGCGCGCAAGATCGTTGAAGGCGACGTGCCCGAAGTGCTTGCCGACGCTGTGATCTACAGCCTCGACATGGGCGCGCTGCTGGCCGGTACGCGCTATCGCGGCGATTTCGAGGAACGGCTCAAGCAGGTGGTCTCCGAACTGGAGAAAATGCCCGAGGCCGTTCTTTTTATCGATGAAATTCATACTGTTATCGGTGCGGGCGCGACCAGCGGCGGGGCCATGGACGCATCGAACTTGCTCAAGCCGGCGCTGTCGTCCGGCTCGATCCGTTGCATCGGCTCGACCACCTACAAGGAATTCCGCAATCACTTCGAAAAGGACCGCGCCCTGCTGCGCCGGTTCCAGAAGATCGACGTGAACGAACCCACCGTCGAGGATACGATCAAGATCCTGAAGGGCCTGCGCTCGGTCTTCGAAGAGCACCACAAGGTCCGCTACACGCCCGAGGCGATCAAGAACGCGGTGGAGCTTTCGGCCCGCTACATCAACGATCGCAAGCTGCCCGACAAGGCGATCGACGTGATCGACGAGGTTGGCGCCATGCAGATGCTGCTGCCGCCGAGCAAGCGCAAGAAGACCATCACCGCGCGCGAGATCGAGGCGGTGATCGCCACGATGGCGCGCATTCCGCCCAAGTCCGTCTCTTCCGACGACAAGAAGGTGCTCGAACACCTTGAGCGCGATCTCAAGCGGGTGGTCTTCGGGCAGGACAATGCGATTTCAGTGCTGTCCACCGCCATGAAGCTGTCGCGCGCGGGCCTGCGCGATCCGGACAAGCCGATCGGCTCCTTCCTCTTCTCCGGCCCGACCGGCGTCGGCAAGACCGAGGTGTCGCGCCGCCTGGCCGACATCATGGGCATTCCGCTGGTTCGCTTCGACATGTCCGAATACATGGAGCGCCATTCGGTGAGCCGCCTGATCGGCGCGCCTCCGGGTTATGTCGGATTCGATCAGGGCGGCCTGCTTACCGATGCGGTCGACCAGCAGCCGCACTGCGTCCTGCTGCTCGACGAAATCGAAAAGGCCCATCCGGACCTGTTCAACATCCTGCTGCAGGTCATGGATAACGGCCGCCTGACCGACCACCACGGCAAGACGGTGGACTTCCGCAATGTCGTGCTGATCATGACCACCAATGCCGGCGCCAGCGACATGGCACGCCAGGGCATCGGCTTTGGCGATGTTTCCAAGGCCGACGCCGGGGACGAGGCGGTGAAGCGCATGTTCAGCCCCGAATTCCGCAACCGTCTGGATGCCATCGTGCCGTTTGCCTACCTCGGCACCGAGGTAATCGCGCGGGTGGTGGACAAGTTCATCCTGCAGCTGGAGCTTCAGCTGGCCGAACAGAACGTCCATATCCAGTTCGACAGCGATGCGCGGGCATGGCTGGGCAAGCGCGGCTACGACAGGCTCTACGGCGCCCGCCCGATGGCCCGCCTGATCCAGGAAAAGGTCAAGCAGCCGCTCGCCGAGGAACTGCTGTTCGGCAAGCTGGCCCATGGCGGCGAGGTTCATGTCGCGGTGAAGGACGATGCACTTGCATTCGAACTCACTCCGGCACCGCCAAAGCTGGTCAAGCGCAAGGACTCGGCAACGGCCAAGGCCGCGCCGAAGAACAAGGGCAAGGCGCAGAAGGCCAAGGATTGATTCGCGTCAATTCGCTGGCTTTTGCGGCCCGCTAGGGCGGTGCTGTAGCAATTTGCCTTGCCCCCGGAGGCCCCATGAATACCGCAGTTGAAGAAAAGCCCGCCCCGACCACGCCCTATGAACGGCTGGGCGGGCTGCCCGTGCTGGAAGCCATTTCGAACCGCTTCTACGACCTGATGGACCAGGACCCGGCCTATGCCGAACTGCGCGCCATGCATTCGCCCGACCTGTCGCGGATGCGGACTTCGCTGGCGCAGTTCCTGATGGGCTGGTCCGGCGGCCCGCGCGACTGGTTCGAGGCCAACCCCGGCCGTTGCATGATGTCGGTGCACAAGCCCTATGCCATCTCGGCCGATGTCGCCGGGCAATGGGCCGATGCCATGAACCGGGCGGTCCACGATACGCTGGGCGAAAGCGATCCGCCGCTGGCCAAGGAAATGGCCCGCGTGCTTGACCAGCTGGCCCGGAGCATGGGGCGCTGACCCGCATGGCGCGATGAACCGGCTGGATCGCCAGCGACAGGCCATGGCCATCGGCCTTGCCGCTCTGGCCGGTTACGTCGATGCTTTCGGCTTTCTTTCCGCAGACGGATTTTTCGTCTCGTTCATGTCGGGCAACAGCACCCGGCTGGCAGTAAACCTTGCCGAAGCCCCTGCCCGTGCGATCCTGCCGGCCCTGCTGATCCTGGGCTTTGTTGCCGGTGTGGCAGCAGGCGCGGTGGTTGCGGAGAAGGCCGCCAGCAGGCGCAAGCCCGCCGTGCTGTTCTTCGTCGCCATGCTGCTGGCACTTGCCGCACTGGCGCGCATGGCGCGCTGGCACGGAGCCATGCTTTCGGCGCTGGTCCTGGCCATGGGGGCGCTGAACAACACTTTCCGCCGCGATGGCGAGGTTGCCGTGGGGCTGACCTACATGACCGGCGCACTGGTCCGGCTGGGTCAGGCGGTTGCCGGCCTGTTTCTGGGAAGCGGCGCGCAAGGCTGGGGCGCCTACCTGATGCTATGGGCGGGCCTTGTCGTCGGAGCGCTGTGCGGGGCGCTTGCCTTCCTGCACTTTCCCGCAGGAGCTTCGTGGCTGGCTGCGCTTTGGACGGCCGGCATGGCCATGATCGCCCTGCGCCTGCGCGCCTAGCTCAATCGATCAGGAAAAGCTTCTCGCGCGAAGTTGCGCCGCGCAACATCGTCACACGTGACTGGGCAAGGCCCAATGCTTCGGCCAGCAAGCGCCGCACCGCATCATTTGCCTTGCCGTCCTCGGGCTTTGCACGCACCTTTGCCAGCAGACGGCCTGACGCGATCTCGATCGATTCCACCTTCGCACCTGGCGTGACCCGCACCGCCAGCCGCCCCTCGCCATCGATCAGCGCGGCAACGGCGCCGGCATCGGGAAGGTCAGTCTTCGCTCGGGCCAAGCCCTGCCTCCGCCAGCGAGGCCATGTGGGCGCGGGCATTCATGACATAGCCCTGCACACCCATCTGCATGTCTGCCAGGTGGGCATCGCCCAGTTCGCGCATGAAGGTGGCCGGGCGTCCGCCCCACAGCTGGCGCGAGGGGATGCGCTTGCCGGGGGTCAGCATGGCGCCGGCGGCAAGCATGGAATCGCTCTCCATATGGCAGCCATCCATCGTGATCGCCCCGATGCCGACGAAGGAGCGGTCTTCCAGCACCGTGCCGTGGACCATGGCCATGTGGCCGATCAGCACATCATCGCCAATGATCGTGGGGATGCCGTCCGGCCGCTTGGGCTTGGGGGCATCGCAGTGGATCACCGAGCCATCCTGGATGTTCGTACGCGCGCCGATGACGATGCGGTTGGCATCGCCGCGGATCACGCAATTGTACCAGATCGACGCGTCCGGTCCGATTTCGACATTGCCGATGATGCGGCAGCCGGGGGCGATGAAGGCGCTGTCGTGAATGCGCGGCCAGGTGCCGGCGAAGGGCGCAATGGTGGTGCCGGGAGGGGGAGTGATCATTGTGCGTATCCGGTAAGGTTGGACCATTTGACGTGCGGCAGGATCGACGCGTGATCGTCGGTCCAGACCCGCGTGGCGGGGGCTGCCAGCGGGCGAAGTGGCGTGGCGGGTACGCGCCCGGCCAGCGCCTTGAGCTGCGCTGCATCGCGGGAGAGCAGAACCCATGAACTGGGCGCCAGCTCGGTATCCTGCGCCGGGTTATCATCCCGGATCAGCGCGTGCAGCCCCTCTGCCCGCGCGCCGGCGGCAATCACGGGCTCCAGTTCGATGAAGCGGTTGGAGATATGCACCAGCAGCACGCCGCGCGGGCTGAGCGCATCCATGTAGACCCGGAACGCCTCGCGCGTGACCAGGTGGAGCGGGATCGAATCGGAAGAGAACGCATCGATCGCCAGCAGGTCGAAACTCGCCTTGGGCGCCTTGGCCAGTTCGAGTCGGGCATCACCGATCACCATGCGCGCATCGGGGGCGCATTCGCTGATGAAACTGAAAGTGCCATTGCGCGAATAGGCGAGCACCGTGGGATCGATCTCGTAATAGGTCAGGCTCATCGCCGGCTGCTTGTAGCAGGCGAGCGAACCTGTCCCGAGGCCGACGACGCCGATCCGCGCGGCATCCCCGAACAGGACCGGGGCATTGGCAAAGGCAATGCCCGCGCCCGAACCCGGCCCGTAATAGGTCAGCGGCTGGCGGCGGCGGGGGCCGTCCAGCAGCTGTTCTCCGTGCAGGGTGGTGCCATGGGCGAGGGTGCGAACCTTGCGGTCCTCGTAAGTGCGGACGGTGTAAATGCCGAAGTAGGAGCGATGCCGCACCCCGTCGCGCGTATCGGCCAGGGTCTGGAACCCGCCCTGCACGATCATCGTCGCCACCAGTACCAGCAGCACCGGCCCCCGCATCTGCACCAGCGCCAGGCCGCAGAGTGCAATGGCCGCCGAAAGCCCCCAGCGCTTCCAGCCGAAATCGCTTTCGAGCGTGACCGAGTAGAGCAGCCACAGCAGGAACCCGGCGAAGACAAGGATGGTCAGCATGGCCAGCCGTGCCATTGCCGGCTCCAGCCCCTTGAGCCGCCGCCAGTCAGGCATCGCATCAAGCGGCAGCAGCGCGGCTGCGGCGAAGACCAGAATCGGATGCTCCCAGGCCCAGTCGAACACCACCGGCGCAACCAGCGCCGTGAACATGCCGCCGAGCGCGCCGCCGGCCGACATGACGAGATAGAACAGCGTCAGCCGGTCGGATGCGGGGCGCAGGTCATACATGCGGCCATGGAGCGAGACGCAGACGAAATAGAGCAGGGCGATGCTGGCAATGGCCGGGATCAGCCCGACCGACCCCTGCGAAACCATGGCGAAGCCACCGGCGACGAGGATCACCGGCCAGGTCAGCGCACTCAGCACTCGCGCCGGGCGGCGGTTGTCGGAAAAGGCCGTAACGAAGCTCAGCAGGTAGATGCCCAGCGGGATGACCCACAGCAGCGGCATGGCGACAAGGTCGGTCGTCAGGTGCGTGGTGGTCGAGAGCATCAGCCCCGAAGGCACGGCAGCAAGCAGCAGCCAGAGCACGATGCGACGCGCGGGCACCGGAGGCGAGGTTACGGCTTCTACTGCCGCAATCGTGTCGGCCATCGCGCGCCGCGCCCGGGCGCACAGCAGTACCAGCACAACCAGCAGGCCATAACCCACGGTCCAGCCGATCGATTGCAGGTGCACCGAAAGCAGCGGTTCGGCCAGCAAGGGGTAGGCGATCAATCCGCCGAACGAGCCAAGGTTCGATGCAGCATAAAGCGCCCAGGGCTCGCCCGCCTTCGGATCGGTTGCATACCAGCGCTGCATCAGCGGGGCCTGTGCGGAAACAAGGAAAAACACCGGTCCGATAGTCAGCGCCAGAAGCGCGGGCACCCACAGCACTTCGGTGCCCGGGCTGGGTGCCGGCAGGTCAGCCAGCGCCACCGGCAGGGTGAGCGCACCCAGCGCCAGCAGTACCACATGGATCCGCGCCTGTCTGGCAAGCGCCATCTTGCCCAGCCGATGGGCATAGAAATAGCCAGCCAGCAGCAAGGCCTGGTAGACCAGCATAGCGCTGTTCCACACTGCCGGCGCACCGCCCAGCCGGGGCAGGGCCATGCGCGCGACCATCGGCTGGACAAGGAACAGCAGGAATGACCCGGTCAGGATCGTCGCGACGAACAGCGGGCGGTTGCCCCCGGCCCTGGTTTCAGACACGCATTTTCTCCCACGCCGCCCTTTCGAGGCGGTAGACGATGATCCGCCCCTCCTCCGGATCGAACTCGCTGTTGTCGAAATCGAGATCCGGCCGCCGCTCCATGCCCAGCCGCACCATCAGGCCCCAGCTCGGCGCATTGCGCGTGACGGTCAGCGCCAGCACATGCGGTGCGCCGAACCGGGTGAAGGCCTGCTCAAGCGAAGCCTCTGCCGCCTCGCGCGCATAGCCCTTGCCCCAGGCGTCCTCGCGCAGCCGCCAGCCCACCTCGAAATCGCCCTGCGGACCGCCCGGCTGGTTGGAGCGCTTGAGGCCGCAGAAGCCCAGCACCGCACCATCTTCCTTGCGCTCGACGATCCAGAAGGTGTGGCCGTAATCGCGTGCATAGCCTTCCAGCCGGTCGCGCAGCCATTGCTGCCTGCCTTCGTCCAGCACGCCGCCCAGCCACTGCATCACGGCAGGCGTATTGGTGCCTGCCAGAAAGGGCGGCCAATCGGCTTCGCGCCAGTCTCGCAGGACCAGCCGCTCGGTCTCGAGACGGAATTCAGCCATTCAGCAGCCGCGCCGCATGGGCGGCATGATAAGTCAGCACGCCCGAACAGCCGGCGCGCTTGAAGGCGGTCAGCGTTTCCAGCACCAGCGCATCGCGATCCCCGGCACCGGCGGCGGCTGCCGCCTCGATCATCGCGTATTCGCCGCTGACCTGATAGGCGAACACCGGCACCTCGAAGCGCTGCTTCACCCGCACCACGATGTCGAGATAGGGCAGGCCCGGCTTGACCATCACGCTGTCGGCGCCTTCAGCAATGTCCAGCGCCACTTCGCGCAGGGCTTCCTCGCCATTGGCGGGGTCCATCTGGTACGTCTGCTTATCACCCTTGAGCAGCCCGCGCGAACCCACGGCATCGCGAAACGGGCCATAGAACGCAGAGGCATATTTGGCGGCATAGGCCATGATCTGCACGTTGGCATGGCCGGCACCTTCCAGCGCCTCGCGAATCGTGCCGACACGGCCGTCCATCATGTCTGACGGGGCGATGATGTCTGCCCCCGCCGCCGCCTGGTTAAGACCCTGGCCAACCAGCATCTCGACCGTGGCATCGTTCAGCACATAGCCGGCGGCATCCACCAGCCCATCCTGTCCGTGGCTGGTATAGGGATCGAGTGCGACATCGGTCAGCACACCGATCGCATCACCGCAGGCGTCACGAATGGCGCGGATGGCGCGGCACATCAGGTTGTCGGGATTGAGCGCCTCTGCGCCGTTGTCGCTGCGCCGCTCCGGCTGGGTATTGGGGAACAGGGCCAGACACGGAATGCCGAGCGCCACCGCCTCCTTCGCGCGCGCGACGATCAGGTCCACCGACCAGCGCGAAACGCCGGGGAGCGAGCCGATCGGCTCTTCCACGTCGCTGCCGTCGGTCACGAACAGGGGCCAGATCAGGTCTGCCGGAGAAAGCAGGATCTCGCGGTGCATGGCACGGCTCCATGCCGTGGCACGGGTGCGGCGGAGGCGGGTGGCAGGATAGGCGCTGGTCATCGTGCGGCTGTCCTGCCGCAAAGAGGGCGCGGCTTCAATGGCTCAACGCAGCGCAGCCCGGCCCGCAGGCGCCATGGCCACTGCCGAAGTGCCGCCCGGACGGATTGCCTTGAGCTGGGCCATCTTCGCCTTGAAGGCAGCGAGCTGGCGCGGATCGACCTTCTGCACAAGGGTCGTGGTCGTCGCGTGGCTGGCGCCGAGCGGATTGATCGTGCGGCCGTTGCGATACATTTCGTAATGCAGGTGCGGCCCGGTCGAGAGGCCGGTCGATCCCACATAGCCGATGACCTGACCGGCTCGGACGCGGGTTCCGGCCCATGCCGCGATGGAGCTCATGTGGGCATAGCCGGTGGCAAGGCCGCCGCCGTGTTCAAGCCGCACATAGTTGCCATGGCCGCCATGCCGCCCGGCATAGGCGACAACGCCATCGGCCGTGGCGCGGATCGGGGTGCCCCAGCCGGCGCCGAAATCGACCCCGGCATGCAGGCGGGCATATCCCAGGATCGGATGGCGGCGCATGCCGAACAGCGATGTGATGCGCCCGTTGACCGGTGAAAGCAGGCCGGCGCTGGTGGTCTGGACCACGGGACGCGTGATGGCATCTGCCGAGAAGAATTCGTTGCCGCTGCCCCAGCGCATCAGCTCCACGACCGGCTTGTTGCCGCGATCAAGGCCGGCATAAAGGACTTGCCCCGCCTGCCCTTCCGATCCTTCGGCGCGCTTCCACGTCATGACGATATCGAAGGCATCGCCGGGCTGGATATCGCCTTCCAGGCTGATGTGGCCATCGAGGGCCTGCAGATATTGCTGGATCGCCTCCACCGGCACACCTGCGGCGCGGGCCGAACGGTAAAGGCTCTGGCCAACGACGCCGCGAATGCGCAGCGGCGTGGCATCGACGGCAATGGCCCGGGTGGCGATCGCCAGGCCATCGCCCGAGCGGCCGATCTTCACCTGAAGATCCATGCGCGCCCGCATGTCGAGGCTGGTCAGGCGACGCGCCTCGCCGGGTGCCGGTCGTTCGCCCAGGACAAGCGAAACGCGGGTTCCCGGCGCGATCTGGCCAAGCGGAACCTGCCCCGCGACCAGTTCGGTCGCGCGGGCTGCATCGGCTTCTGCCACGCCGGCGCGCTGCAGCAGGCGGGCAAGGCTGTCTCCCGATCCGAGCACGGCGGTCAATTCCACGCGTTGGCGTTCGGTTACCGTTCCGGCCGGGCGGACCATGGCCGTCGCGCCCATGCGCCGGCCGCTGTCTCCGCCCAAGGCCAGCGGCATGATCATCTGGCTGCGATATTCGTCGCGCACCGGTTCATCGCCGCGCATGGCGGGTGCGGCCTGCAGTTCGAAGGTGGGCCAGAAGGCGAGGGCAGCGGCACTCAGTCCGGCAAAGGTGGCCAGGCCACGCAGCCAGCGCCGGCTGCCGATTTCTTCCGCAAGGTCAGGTGCCCAGTCGATTGCCGACCAGTCCACCGAACGCAAGCGTTGGCGCAGCCGAGCGAGGCGGCCTGCCGCGGGGGGCACAGCACCGATAACCTGGTCAAGCGTCAGCGCGGCTGCACTTGCAGCCGGGCCGGACCCGCCCGGATCATCATGGTCTTGCGCTCGGAACACCCCGTTCTCCTTCCCCCCTTGGTGCATCGGAAAGGGTTAATCTTCACCTAACCTGCCGGAAATACGGCGCTAACCGGCCGGTCCGGGAAAATCGGCAATGGCTGCTTGCGGGCGGGCCCTGCGGCTGTCACATCTGTAAAACAGATGGTCGCCCACCGCCCCGCCCTTTCGCCCCGCGACGATGCGGGCAAGCTGATTGCCGTGCTTGGCCCGACCAACACCGGCAAGACGCACCTGGCTATCGAGCGGCTGTGCGGCCACTCCTCCGGGGCAATCGGCTTTCCCCTGCGCCTGCTTGCGCGCGAGGTCTATGAGCGGGTCTGCGCCATCAAGGGGGCGCACCAGGTTGCCCTGATCACCGGCGAGGAGCGGATCGAGCCGCGCGATGCGCGCTGGCTGCTGTGCACCGCAGAGGCCATGCCGACGCGCGCGGACCTTGCCTTCATGGCGCTCGACGAAGCGCAGCTTTGCGCCGATCGCGAACGGGGTCACATCTTCACCGACCGCCTGCTCCATGCCCGCGGACGCGAAGAGACGATGATCCTGGGATCGGCCACGATCGAGCCGCTGGTCCGCTCGCTCCTGCCCCGGGCGGAGATCGTCAGCCGGCCGCGCTTTTCCACCCTGCGCCATGACGGCGCCCGCAAGCTTAGCCGCGTGCCGCCGCGCAGCGCCATCGTCGCCTTCAGTGCCGAGCAGGTCTACGCCGTGGCCGAACTGCTGCGCCGGTTCAGAGGCGGGGCCGCAGTCGTCATGGGGGCCCTCAGTCCGGAAACCCGCAACAAGCAGGTGGCGATGTTCCAGTCGGGCGAGGTCGATTACCTTGTCGCCACCGACGCCATCGGCATGGGGCTGAACCTCGATCTCGATCATGTCGCCTTCGCCGGGCTTTCGAAGTTCGACGGGCAGCGGCAGCGGCGGCTGACGACGGCGGAAATGGCCCAGATCGCTGGCCGGGCCGGGCGTCATCACCGCGATGGCACCTTCGGCACGCTTTCAGGCACGCGAAGTCATGACGCCGAATTCACCCCGGAGGAAGTCTATGCCATCGAGGAGCATCGCTTCCCGCCGCTGACCAGGCTGTTCTGGCGCGAAGCCGACCCCCGCATCGACAGCCTGCACCACCTGATCGAAGACCTTTCCGCCCCGCCCGAACGGCCCGAACTTGCCCCTGCGCCCGAGGCCATCGACCTTGCAGTGATGCGCCGGCTGGCCGAGGACCCGGAGGTCGCCGGTTCGGTTCGCGGCCGCGCGCTGGTCGAGCGATTCCGCGAAACCTGCATGCTTCCCGATTTTCGCCAGCAGGGGGCAGAGGTTCATTCACGCTTCGTCGCACGGCTGTGGCAGGACCTGCGCCACGGCGCCCTGCCGGGTGACTATGTCGCGGCGCGGATTGCCGAGCTGGACATCGTTTCGGGCGATATCGACACCCTTCAGGGTCGCATCGCCGCCATCCGTTCATGGTCCTATATCGCACAGCGCCCGGACTGGATGATCGCGCGCGAGGAAATGGCCGCACGCGCCCGCGCGGTCGAGGCGCGACTTTCGGATGCCCTGCATTCCCGGTTGACCGAACGCTTCGTCAACCGGAGACTAACCATTCTCATGCGAGGAGCCGGTGCCGACGCGGCGCTGCTGCCCGTCGCACTTAAGGGGGAGGAAATCTTGGTCGACGGCGAGCCTATCGGAAAGTTGGAAGGGTTTCAGTTCAAGGTTGATCCCCAGGCCCGCCATGCCGACCACAAGCTGCTGTTCGCCGCGGCCGAGCGGCACCTGCCGCAGCTTCTGGCCGAACGCGCACAAGAACTGGCGGCAGCGCTGGAAAGCGGCGCCGAGTCGCTCTACGTCGCCGAAGGCAAGGTGATGCGTGGCGGCGAGGCCCTTGCCCGGATCGAGGTCAATCGCAGCCGCCCGCTCTCCGCCAAGATCGTGCTGGAAAAAGCGCTGGAGGCCATACCCGAGGCAGACCGGCGCCTCCTGAAGGACCGGATCGATGGCTGGATGGCGGCATGGCTGAAGCCGCTTGACGGACTGGCGGCGATCGACGCTGCATCGCGCGAGGAAAGCGCCGGTCCGGACCTGCGCGCGCTGATGATCAAGCTGGTCGATAATGGCGGCGTGATTGCACGATGGCATTCCGGTTTTGATGCCCTCTCGCGTGAGCAGCGCAATGTCCTGCGCTCGCTGGGGGTCTATTTCGGCACGCTTGAAATCTACGTCTATGCAATGCTCAAGCCGGCCGCGCAGCAACGCTGGCGCGAACTTTGCGCGGCGCGTGGCTGGACCCTGCCTGAAGTGCCCGAAGGCATGCCGTCGGTCATTGCCGCCAATGGCGAGCGCCTGCCTTCCGCGTATCGTCGCGCGGGCAAGCAGGCGATCCGCGTGGACCTCGCCGAACGCCTGTTCCGCGCGGCGCACAGCCTGCGCGTCAATGCCCAACGCAAGCCCTTTGTCATTGACGAGGCCATGGGCCGCTCGATGGGACTGACCGAGGCCAGCTTCGAAAGCCTGATGCGCGGCGGTGGTTTCCGCCCCCGCAATGCCCGCAAGCTGGCCGAGGGCGAGTTCGGACCACCGGAGCCGAAGAACTGGAAGTGGATTCCGCCCAAGGCCGAGGATTCGCCCCCGCCCGCCAGGCCCCGCCCGGAACGCGAACAGGGCAAGCGGTCCGCCACGAAACCCGGGCAGCCCCGGCCCGAGCGCAAGCCGAGCATCCCTGGCCCGGCCACAGGAAGCGCATTCGCCGGTCTCGCCGATCTCTGGCAACAGGCAAAGAAGGGAAGCTAAGCGGAATGCGGATCGACAAGCTGCTCTGGTTCCTGCGACTTTCACCCAGCAGGAGCCTTGCGCAGCAATGGGTGCTCGAAGGACACATCCGCGTCAACGGCCGCCGCATCGACAAGCCCAGCGCCGCGATCGCCGTGGGCAATGTCATGACCCTGCCGATGCGATCGGGCGTCAGGGTTATCGAAATCTGCGACATGCCGCGCAGGCGCGGGCCAGCAACCGAAGCCCAGGCGTGCTATCGCGTGCTTGACGACCACTCACCAAAGCCGATAGCAGCACCTCAAACGAAGCAAGACACCGAAGGGGAATTCGAGCCATGACCTATGTCGTCACCGACGCCTGCATCAAGTGCAAGTATATGGACTGCGTCGAGGTCTGCCCGGTCGACTGCTTCTACGAGGGCGAGAACATGCTCGTCATCAACCCCAGCGAGTGCATCGACTGCGGCGTGTGCGAACCCGAATGCCCCGCCGAAGCCATCCTGCCCGACACTGAGAGCGGACTTGAGCAGTGGCTTGAGCTGAACGCCAAGTACTCCGGCGAATGGCCGAATCTCACGACGAAGAAGGATTCGCCTGCCGACGCCGACGAATACAAGGGCGTGGAAGGCAAGTTCGAGAAGTTCTTCTCGCCCGAGCCCGGCGAAGGCGACTGAGCCAGCCGCGCCGATCGGCGGTAAGTCATTGAATTTTATAACAGCTTCAACCCCTGCCCGATAACCGGACAGGGGCCGTTCGCTATTGCGACCCGAGGGTCTGGCAATTTTGTTACAGTGATGCTATATAATGCTGCGAGCGACGGCTTTGTTCCGCCGCCCCATTGAAGACCATTCTTGAAAGGCACGGGTCGTAAGCAGGGTTGATCGGGTTCGGGTCCCGGCTCGCCTTTGGCGAGGCTATTCCCCGGACCGGGCAGAAATCCCCGTTTTCGCCGCTGCCGAATGAAAGGACGCATGATGTCGGCCAAGGCGAACGCCTTCGATGTTGGTGACTACGTCGTTTATCCCAAGCACGGTGTCGGCCGGGTGATCGAACTGCAGGAGCAGGAAATCGCCGGCATGAAGCTCGAACTCTATGTTCTGCGCTTCGAAAAGGAACGCATGACGCTGCGCGTTCCGATGAACAAGGTCGAAGCGATCGGCATGCGCAAGCTGTCTTCCGACAAGACCCTGCGTGAAGCGCTCGATACGCTGAAGGGCAAGCCCAAGGTCAAGCGCACCATGTGGTCGCGCCGCGCCCAGGAATACGAAGCGAAGATCAATTCGGGCGACCTCGTGTCGATCGCCGAAGTGACGCGCGACCTGTTCCGCGCCGATGACCAGCCCGAACAGTCCTATTCCGAACGCCAGATCTTCGAGGCGGCAAGCTCGCGCCTTGCCCGCGAACTGGCCGCCATGGAAAAGACCGACGAACCGGCCGCGCTGCAGAAGATCCTGGCGATCCTCAACGAGCATGCGCCCAAGTATTACGAGACTGCCGCGGTCTGATCCACGCCATATCTCAGAATCACCGAGGGGGGCCGCTTTCGTACAGGAGGCGGCCCTTTTTCGTTGCCCCTTGAAGGCGTGACCTTGCCGTATTATATCGGTAACACACACTGCAAGGGAGCAGCTCGATGCATTTCGGCAAATTCATCCGCACTGTCGCACCGCTGGCGGCAATGGCTGCCATGGGAATGGCGCTTACCGCCTGCGATGGCCGTGTCACCATCAATGGCGAGGACGGCAAGAAGCTGTCGGAACTGGACCTTGGCGGCGAGGCACCGCGCAAGCTGGCCCTGTTCGGGCCGGATACGGTCAAGGTCAGCCAGGGTGACAAGCTGGCGATCACCGTGGACGGCGATCCTGCCTCGGCGGAAAAGCTGCGCTTCTCGCTCAAGGATGGCACGCTCGCCATCCTGCGCACCAAGGACTGGACCGGGGGCCCGGCCGTGACGGTCAACGTCACCATGCCCGCCCCGCGCGAAATCGCGCAGATGGGATCGGGCCGGATTGAGACCGCCGCGCTTGATCGGGATGCCAAGGTCAACCTGATGGGATCAGGCGATGTCGATGCCCAGGGCATTTCCGGCGACAAGCTGGAACTGGCCGTGCTCGGATCGGGTTCGATGCATGGCGCGGGCGCAGTGAAGGAGCTTGAACTCAAGGTGATGGGTTCCGGCAGTGCCGACCTTGCCGCCCTGCGTACCGACAAGGCAGAGGTGGACATCCTGGGCTCGGGCAACGCCGCCTTCGCCTCGGACGGTGAAGTGAAGGCCAAGATCATGGGATCGGGATCGGTCACCGTGAAAGGCCGCGCGCGCTGCACGGTAAAGTCCGTGGGTTCGGGCACGCTGACCTGCGAGAGTGGCCCGGCAACACCCGCGAGTGACGAACCTGCAGCGCCTGCGCCGGAAGCCAGCAAGTTCTGATCAGGCCGCGGCGCGGCGCAACCGGTCGTTGATGGCCGCGCCGATGCCTTCATCCGGGACGGGGGCGACGGCGATCCGGGGATGCGCATCTCCCGCCGCCTCGTGCAGGCATCCATAAAGCCGCGCCGCAGCCTCTGCGAGATCGCCGCCCGCCGAAAGGCTGGTGTGGCCCGCCACATCGCCAAAACCGATATGGAACTCGTCGGCTGCTGCGCTCTCGGCATTGAGCCGGACCGGTTTGCCGGGTGCATAATGGCTGGCGAGCTGGCCGGGTGCCTCGATTCCGCGTGGCGTCGTGACGTCACCGGCCGGTCCGATTACGGCTTCGACCTGCTGCGCCGTCACCGGTCCGGGCCGCAGGAGCGACCAGCCAGAGTCGCGCGGCGCAACTATTGTCGATTCGATCCCCCGGGCGCAGGCCCCGCCATCGAGCACCATGTCCACCGCCGAACCGAGACTGGCAGCAACGTGGTCTGCCGCCGTCGGGCTGACTGCCCCGCTACGGTTGGCAGAAGGCGCCGCCAGCGGCAGGCCGCAGCTTTCCAGCAGCGCGTGCATCGCCGGATGAGCCGGACAGCGCAGGGCCACGGTGGGCAGGCCCGCCGTCACCGCCGGCGCAATCGTCGCTCCCTTGCGCAGGGGCAGGACCAGGGTCAGCGGGCCCGGCCAGAACGCCTCGGCCAGCTTGCGGGCGCGATCGTCGAACAGGGCAATCCGCTCGGCCGCCTCCAGCGAGGGGACATGCACGATCAGGGGGTTGAAGTCCGGCCGTCCCTTGGCCCGATAGATCGCGGCGACCGCCGATTCGCTATCTGCCCGGGCGGCGAGGCCGTAAACCGTCTCCGTTGGCACAGCGACGAGCTTGCCCGCGCGCAGAAGCTCTGCCGCCGCAGCCAGTGCCGTAGCGTCAACCTGTCGGATATCGGGCCTGCGCTTGCCGCTCATGGTTCAGCGCTATAGGCAAGCCAGCGCACATTCCAAGCGAAAGCCAGAGGCACGCCGATGACATACACGCCCCCCACCGCCGAACAGGCCTTTGCCCTCAAGGTTTCCGCCGGCATCGAGGAGCTGGCGCAGTTCGATCGCTTTGCCGCCGCCAGTCCCGATATGGTCGCCGCGATTGTTGAAGGGATCGGCCAGTTTGCCGCTGGCGAATTCGCCCCGCTCAATCGCATCGGGGATACCGAAGGTGCCCGGCTCGTCGACGGGGTGGTCCGCCTTCCCGCCGGCTTTGCCGAAGCCTATCGCGCCTATGTCGAGCAGGGCTGGAACGCGGTTGCCGGGCCGGAGGAATTCGGTGGGCAAGGCCTGCCCTTCAGCCTCGCAGTCTGCGTGCTGGAGAATCTCGGCACGGCCAACATGGCCTTTTCGCTGCTCCCCATGCTCACCGTCGGCGCGATCGAGGCAATCGAAAAGCACGGCTCGGACCAGCAGCGCGCAACGTACCTTGCCAAGCTGATCAGCGGCGAATGGCCGGGCACGATGAACCTGACCGAACCACAGGCAGGCTCCGACGTCGGTGCCCTTCGCACCACGGCAACCCCGATCACCGAAGGCGAGCATGCCGGCAAGTACCTGATCAAGGGCACCAAGATCTTCATCACCTGGGGCGAACACGAGCTGGCAGAGAACATCATCCACCTCGTGCTGGCGCGCACGCCGGGGGCACCTGCCGGATCGCGCGGGATCAGCCTGTTCATCGTGCCACGCTTCCACCTCAACGCCGATGGCACGCCGGGTGCGCGCAACGACGTGAAGGCGGTGAGCCTGGAACACAAGCTGGGCATTCACGCCTCGCCCACCTGCGTGATGAGCTATGGCGACAACGACGCCTGCGTCGGCGAACTGATCGGGGCCGAGAACGAAGGCCTCAAGTGCATGTTCACGATGATGAACTCGGCGCGGATCAACGTCGGTGCGCAGGGCGTGATGATGGCCGAGGGTGCGCTTCAGAAGGCACTGGCCTATGCGCGCGATCGCGTGCAGTCCGCCCGGGCCGGGTCGCCGGACAAGAACCCGGTTGCGATCATCGAGCACCCCGACGTGCGGCGCATGGTGCTGCGGATGCGGGCCCTGACCGAAGGTTCGCGCGCCCTGCTCTACTACGCCTGCGGCCAGATCGACCGTGCCGCCCTTGGTGATCAGGCCGCCCGCGCGCGCGCAGACCTGCTGGTGCCGCTCATCAAGTCGTGGGGAACCGATATCGGCTGCGAAGTCGTCAGCATTGGCCTGCAGATTCACGGCGGCATGGGCTTCATCGAGGAAACCGGTGCCGCGCAATGGTATCGCGATGCCCGCATCACACCGATCTACGAAGGGACGAACGGTATCCAGGCAGCCGATCTCGTTACCCGCAAGCTCGGAATGGAAAACGGCGGAGTGCTGGCCGGGCTGATGGCCGAGATTGCTGCCGATGCCCATGATGAGCCCGGCCTCGCCGCTCTGGCGCGCGATTGTGCCGGGGTGGGGGAATGGATGGTCGGCTCTGCCAGCCTTGATGACCGTCTGGCCGGCTCGGTGCCGTTCCAGACCATGTGCGCGGTTGCCGTGGCTGGCTGGCAATTGCTGCGCCAGTCGCGCGTTGCTGCGGCTGAAGGCGGAACGATTGCCCGAACCAAGCCTGTCGTTACCCGCTGGTTCCTCGATCACCTCGTGCCCGAAGCTGCGGGGCTCAAGGCTTCTGCCATGGGCGGTGCGGCGCTGCTTTACGCGCTCGACGCGGAGTCGCTGGCATCATGACGTCAGGCCAGGAGGAACTGCTCTCCCGAATTGCAACCGCGCTGGAAAGGCTCGCCCCGGCACAGACTTCTGCCACATCCTGGGTGGCCGCCCCCGCCTATGTGTGGGACGGAACGGGCGCGCGCACGGTTGAACGGCTCGACGCTCCGTCGCTTGACCTGCTGCGCGGGATCGACTTGCAGAAGGACATGGTGGTGTCGAATGTCGCACGCCACGCGGCAGGGCATGCGGCGCATGACATGCTGTTGTGGGGATCGCGCGGCATGGGCAAGTCGGCACTGATCCGGGCCGCGATCCGGGCTGCCCAATCCGATGCCCCCGACTTGATTGCGCTTGTCCAGGTCGCCCCCGATGCCCTTTCGGGCCTTGCCGCCCTGTTCAACGAACTGGGGCGCGAGGAGCGTCGCTTCATCGTCTATATCGATGACCTGGGCTTCGAGGATGGCGACAGCACCGGCCCGCGCCAGCTGCGATCATGGCTGGAAGGCGGGGTGGAGGCACGGCCAGCCAATGTCCGCATCGCTGTCACATCCAACCGGCGCGCCATCGTTGCCCGGCACATGAGCGAGCAGGATGACCCGATCAACCCGCGCGATGCCGTGGATGACCGGCTGGCCCTTGCCGACCGGTTCGGCCTCTCCATCGGCTTCCACAACTGCAGTCAGGACGATTACCTGGCGATCATATCGGGATATGCAGCAAGCCTGGGGCTTGCCTTCGACGAAGGCGACGCGCTGGAATGGTCGAAGCGTCGCGGCGCTCGCTCCGGACGCGTGGCCTGGCACTATGTGACCGAACTCGCAGGGCGCGCCGGCCGGACGCTCTGACGCGTTACTGCTTGCTGAGTGCTTCTTCGATCTGGCGGCGAATCTGGGCTTCGGTCGCCGAGTCGATCGAGCGAACCGGCGCCATCTTCGGTGTTTCGACCGCCTTGGGCTTCGGCAGCGGGGCAGCACCCGGCGAAACTACGCGCCAGACCATGCCGCCAAGATCGTCTGTCACCAGCAGCGCGCCGGTCTTGTCGAAGCCAAGCCAGACGGGCCGTCCGCGGGCCTTGTTACCCTCCTTCAGGAACCCGGTCAGCACCGGGGCCGGGCGCGACTTGGGATTGCCCCATTCGTCGAAGACCACAAAAACCACGTCATAGCCGACCAGCGGCTTGCGATTCCATGATCCGTGCCGGGCGATGAAAGCCCCGCTGTTGTAGAAGGAACCCAGCCGGTTGCCTTCATTGGCAAAGCGCAGGCCCAGCGGCGCGGTGTGGGCGCCCATGGCGAATTCCGGCTTGCGGACATATTCGCCGAGAAATTCGGGCATGGGTTCCTCGACGCGTTCGTCGATGTACTTCTTCCAGTAGTACCAGGGCCAGCCGTATTCCGCGCCCACGGGCACGTTCGTCAGGTAATCCGGCACGAGATCGGGGCCGAGCATGTCGCGCTCGTTGACCACGGTCCACAGCTCGCCGGTCACCGGGCTCCAGTCCATGCCGTTGGGGTTGCGCAGCCCGCCCCCGTACTGGCGCTTGCGACCGGTGGCGATGTCATATTCGAAGATGGCGGCCCGGCCCTTTTCCGCTTCCATGCCGTTCTCGCCAATGTTGGACGCCGAACCGACAGCGACATAGAGCTTGCTGCCATCCGCGCTTGCCAGCAGGTTGCGCATCCAGTGGTTGCCGCCGGCGGGCAGGTCCATGACCTTAGCCGGGTTGCCGGTAATGGCGGTCGCGCCGGGGACGAAATCGAAGGCGAGGACGGCGTTGTGGTTGGCGACATAGAGCTTGCCGCCGACCAGCGCCATGCCCGAAGGCGAATCGAGATCCTTCTCGCGCAGCACGAACCGCGCCTCGGCCGAACCGTCGCCATCGGCGTCGCGCAGCAGGATGATGCGGTTGGGCGAAGGGTTGCCGGCCCCGGCCTTGTTCCAGAAGAAGCGCTGGATGGCACCGAACAGGCCACCGCCCTCGCCCGGAACCTGCGGATGATCGGTCTCCGCCACCAGCACGTCGCCATTGGGAAGGACCAGCAGGGTGCGCGGGTGGTTGAGCCCGGCAGCAAAGCGATTGACCGCAAGCCCGTGCGCCGCGGTTGGCGCTTCATTCGGCCCCCAGCCCACCGGAGTGGCGATACCGACGGTCGGGATCGTTTCCTCCTCGGGCGCGCGGATTTCCACTTGGGCGCCTTCGGTGGCGCCGAGGGGCAGCTTCGAGGGGTTGCCGCGGGAAATCCATATCCAGATGCCGCCAATGACGATGGCCAGGATACCCAGGGTGAGGATGATCTTTCGGAACGAGCGCATGGTGCATGGATAGGGGGTGCACGGGCGACCCGCAACCCGGACGTCACCGGTTAAGCCGGTCCATCCAGATGCACCGTTTCGGGACAGGCCTGCATTCGCTGCGGGCAAACTCTTGGTTTCATGCGGATTGCGATGGTAAGTTCCAGGTTAACGGGCAGGACGAAGGCGTCTTGCCGTCAAATTCAGGGGAACAACCCATGCGCCTCAGCGCCCTTGCCTTGATCGCTGCATCCGCCGCCGCCTTCGCCTCGCCTGCCCTCGCGCACGAACCGGCGCCGCCTCCGCCGCCGGGCATGCCGGGGCATGGTGGCTGGCATGGCCCGGGTCCCCAGCAGGGTAACTGGATGGCCCAGCGCGAGGACTGGCTGGCGGAATGCCGTCGCCGGATCGGCAGTGGCAAGCGCGGCGGCGTGACTGGCGCAGTCGTCGGCGGAGTCCTCGGCGGCGTAGTCGGTCGTGAAGTTGCCGGACGCGGCGACAAGGCCGTCGGCACCGTGGCTGGAGCGGCGCTTGGCGCTGTTGCGGGTGCCGCGATCGAGCGCGGCGCCGAAGGCCGCCGCTATCGCGACGAGTGCGAGGCCATGCTGGAGAACCAGTCCAATTACGGCCAGGCCGGATATCCGGGCTATGGTTATGGCTATGGCTATGGTTATGGTTATGCGGCGCCGGTCATGATGGTCCCCGTCGCCATGGTGGCCATGCCGGGCCATGCCCACGGTCACATGCACGCCAAGCACGATTGCAAGGAAACCGTGACCACCGAATACGTCACCACCTATGACACGGTGTACCGCAAGGTGCGCGAGGTTCGCTACAAGTCCGTGCCAACCTACAAGCGCGTCCGCGTCGTACCGGACAAGCGGGTGCGGATGGTCCCCGACAAGCGGGTTACCAGCCAGTAATCCACTGATTTGTAAAACTTTCTATAGGTTGGTCGAAGGGCCCGAAGTTGCGCAGCGCGACTTCGGGCTCTTTTCCTTGGCGTGTCAGATGCCGCCGCCGGTCAGGCGCTGGCAGATAAGGTCGAGCTGGTCGAGCGTGCGATAGCGAATGGTTACCGCGCCCGAACGCGGATCGGCATCGGCCTGAATTCGCACAGGCAGGCCGAGAAATTCCTCGAGATGGCCCTGGACTGCGGCAATGTCGGCATTCTCCGCAGCCGTTGCGCCGCTGCGCGCGCGACGCGGTGCGCTGCTGCCCCGCGCCTGCTTGCGCACCAGCTTTTCCACCTCGCGCACCGACAGCTGCTTGGCAACGATGGTTTCGGCGAGCTCGGCAGCATTGTCCGTGCCGATCAGGGCACGGGCATGCCCCATCGAAAGGTCCCCCTGCTGGACCATGTCGAGCACCGAATCGGGCAGCTGGAGCAGGCGCTGGAAATTGGCCACATGGCTGCGCGACTTGTCGACCAGTCGGGCAATCTCCGCCTGGGTCAGCCCTTCCTGATCGGCCAACCGATGATAGGCCCGCGCCTCTTCAACCGGATTAAGATCCTCGCGCTGCAAGTTCTCGATCAGCGCAAGTGCCATCACATCGCGCTCGGAAAGGTCGCGCACCAGCGCCGGAATTTCGTGCAGCTGCGCCTTTTGCGCCGCGCGCCAGCGCCGCTCACCGGCAACCAGCTGGTAACGTCCGTTGGGGAGCGGCCGCACGATCACCGGCTGGATAACGCCACGTGCCGCAATCGAGGCGGCAAGCTCTTCAAGCGCGGCTTCATCGAAGTGGCGACGCGGCTGCTCAGGGTGCGGCTCGATCGAGGCGATGGAAAGCTGGGCAAGCCCGGTGACGGACGAAACCGTGCCTTCGGTCTGCACCGGGCCGCCGCTCACCAAGGGTTCCTCGCGGCGCGTCTCGCCAAGCAGCGCGCCAAGGCCGCGGCCAAGGCCGGTCATCTTGCGCTTCGGAGCCGCGCCGCCGCCTTCGGTGGGCGGATTGACCGAAATGCGGATTACCGGATCGTCGCTCATGCAGCTTTCCTCTTTTCGGGCAGGCGGGCGATCAGTTCGCGCGCCAGCGCCATATAGGCGCGGCTGCCCGTGCAGTTGTGATCGTAAACCAGCGCCGGCAGGCCGTGGCTCGGCGCTTCCGACAGGCGGACATTGCGCGGAATGACAGTTTCGAAAACAAGGTTGCCCAGGCAAGAACGCACGTCCTCGCTCACCTGGTCGGTCAGGCGGTTGCGCCGGTCATACATGGTCAGTGCCACGCCCAGGATCGACAGGCCGGGATTGAACCGCTGCTGCACCCGCTCGACAGTCTGGAGCAGCTGGCTGAGACCTTCGAGCGCGAAGAATTCACACTGCAGGGGCACCAGAAGGGTATTCGCCGCACCCAGGGCGTTGAGCGTGAGCAGGCCCAGCGAGGGCGGGCAGTCGATCAGGACAATGTCGTGGCCGACATGATTCTCGAGCGCATGCCGCAGGCGGTGAGCCCGTTCCTCGACCGCAACGAGCTCCACTTCCGCCCCTGAAAGGTCGACCGTAGCCGGCACGATATCGAGCCCGGGAATCCGCGTCGGCTGCGTACATTCGGCAATGGGTGCCTGATCGACGAGAACGTCATAGGACGAAGCGAGCCGATCCGGCGCGGCCAGTCCGATGCCGGTCGAGGCATTGCCCTGCGGATCGAGGTCGATCAGCAGGACTTTCCAGCCGATCGCTGCCATCGCCGTTGCAATGTTGATGGCGGTCGTGGTCTTGCCCACCCCGCCCTTCTGGTTGGCCACTGCGATGGTTATCACTTGCGTTTTCCCTTCGACTTGGGCGTTTTCCCGGCGACACGACCGACAATAATGCCGGCATCGGCATCAGTCAGCGATTGTTCCACGTGGAACATGTGATCCCAGCCGGTCAGCTCCTGCAATTCCTGCCGTGCAGACCGCCCTTTCGGCAACAGCCAAATCGTGTCCGGTGTGGAAAAGCGCGCGGAAAGATCCAGCAATCTGTCGAGCGGTGCAAAAGCGCGTGCCGAAATTGTGCGTACGGTACGTGTTTCGACGAGCTCCAGTCGCGATCCAAGGACCCGAGCGTTTTCGAGACCCAGCGATTCGGCAGCACGCGTGAGCCATTCGATTCGGCGCGCGCGCGATTCGACCATCAGGAGTTCGGTTTCCGGCAGGAGGCAAGCCACGGCGAGTCCCGGGAACCCGGCCCCCGTGCCGAGGTCCAGCCACGGACCTGCTGTTTCACGTGAAACATATGTGAGCAACTGCGCCGAGTCGGCAATGTGCCGCTGCCAGACCTGGGCGAGACTCGCTGCCGAGACGAGGTTCTGCCGGGTGTTTTCCTCGATCAGGAGAGCGGCCAGTCGATCGAGCCGATCGAGCGCCGCGGCATCGACACCGGGAAGCGCGGCAACATAGGCGCGCGCCTGAATCTCGTCAGCGATCATGCCGCGCGCCGCCGCGCGTGAACCAGGAGGGCGGCAAGCGCGGCCGGGGTGATTCCGGGGACTCTGCCCGCAGCTGCCAATGTGGCCGGTCGGGCGCGCGAAAGGCGTTCGACCATCTCGCGCGACAGCCCCGGTATCTCGGCGTAGGGAAAGGCATCGCCAAGCGGCAAAGCTTCGCTGGCGCGCAGGTCTCGCAGCTCACTCTCCTGACGGGCAAGATAGGGAGCATAGGCCGCGTCCTCGGCGACCTCGCTCGCAAGCTCAGGATCGTCCGGGAGATCGGCGTCGAGCCATGGCCCAAGCGTTTCGAGATCGATACCGCCGAAGCGCAGCCACTCGCGCAGAGGAAGGCGACCCGTATCCGGACGGACCGGCAGGCCTGCACGGGCAAGCTCAGCGGAGCTGACCGACGCATCGAGCGCGGCCTCATACTGCTCGCGTGCCGAGAGCCGATTCTCGAACCAGCGCTTTCGCTCCGCCCCGACGGCACCCGCCGCCATCGCGAGAGGGGTAAGCCGGCTCGATGCATTGTTCGCGCGGAGGCGCAGGCGATACTCCGCACGGGCGGTGAGCATGCGGTAAGGCTCGGTCACGCCATGCAGGGTGAGGTCGTCAATCATCACCGCCATGTAGCTGTTGGCCCGGTCAAGCGCGGCCGGTTCGCGGCCCAGCACGGCAGCGGCAGCATGCATGCCTGCAACCAGCCCCTGGGCCGCCGCCTCTTCGTAGCCGGTCGTGCCATTGATCTGTCCGGCACAGTAAAGGCCCGGAATGTCGCGCAGCTCAAGGCTAGTCCGCAGCGCGCGTGGATCGATGTGATCGTATTCCACGGCATAGCCCGGAACCGCCATCTCGACCGCTTCGAGCCCCTTCATCGTCCGCACCATCGCGAGCTGGACATCGGCCGGCAACGAGGTGCTGATCCCGTTCGGATAAACCAGATGCGTGTCGAGGCCCTCGGGCTCGAGAAAGATCTGGTGGCCATCGCGGTCGGCAAAGCGGTGGATCTTGTCCTCGATGGACGGGCAGTAACGGGGGCCGGATGCACCGATGGCGCCGGTGAACAACGGGGAACGATGAAGGTTGGCCCGGATGATCTCGTGGCTCGCCTCATTGGTCCGCGTTATCGCACAAAAGACCTGCGGAAGGACCCGCCCTTCCCCCATCGCCGACATGGTCCACGGTTCGGGGTCGCTCGGCTGTTCGTCCAGGCTGGCCCAGTCGATCGTGCGGCCATCCAGTCGGGGGGGCGTGCCGGTCTTCAAGCGGGCCATCGGCAACTGTGCTTCGCGCAGTTGGGCAGCAAGCACCTGCGCCGAAGCCTCGCCGATCCGGCCACCGACAATACGTTCCTCGCCGCGAAACAAGGTGCCGCCGAGGAAGGTGCCGGTACACAGGATCACCGCCGCACATTCCAGCCGGGTCCCGTCAGCAAGATCGATTCCGGTTACCCTGCCCCGGTCGAAGTGCAGCGCCGCTGCTTCTCCGGCGACCTGCACCAGATCGCCCTGCTGGCGGAGCAGAGCCTGGACGGCAGCCTTGAATCGCTTGCGATCGGTCTGGACGCGCGGTCCCTGCACTGCCGACCCCTTCGAGCGGTTGAGCATGCGGTAATGGATCGCCCCGGCATCGGCGGCGCGGGCAATGATGCCGTCGAAGGCATCGACCTCGCGGACCAGGTGTCCCTTGCCGAGTCCGCCAATCGCGGGATTGCAGCTCATGGCCCCGATCTGGTCGAGGTCGAAAGAAACGAGCGCTACGCGCGCGCCCATGCGGGCAGCCACGGCAGCTGCCTCAACCCCGGCGTGTCCTCCGCCGATGACGATGATGTCGAACCGATGCATGAAGCAGCCCGTTTAGCCGCGCCTGTCCCCGCGGTCAAAGCGGCGGTGTTTCACGTGGAACAACTCACTTGCCGATGCAAAACCTACCGAACAGGGCATCGAGCATGTCTTCGGTCGTGGTACGACCAAGCAAGGAATCGAAGGCAAGCCGGGCCTGCCGCAGGCCTTCGGCTGCCAGCAGCGGATCCGCTTCATGCCGCGCCTCACCGAGCGAGCGGGCCGCCTGGGTGAGCAGGCGATGCTGGCGTTCGTTCAGCGCCGCTTCGCCGGGCAACGGCAAGGCCTTCCGCGCTGTTGCAACGAGATCCTGCCGCAGCGCATCCATTCCCTCACCCGTGCGCGCCGAGATGCAGTGGCGGGGATTGCTCTTGCCGAGGGCATCTTCGCGGTCGATCTGCGAAGCAATGTCCCAGGCACCTTCCGGGCCCATTCCTTCCGGCCCGAGCCACAGCACCAGGTCCGCCCGGTCGAGTGCCTCCATGGCGCGCTCAATACCGATTGCCTCGATCTCGTCATCGACGGCATCGTGAAGGCCGGCCGTATCGGCAAACAGGAATGGAATGCCCTCGATCGCCACCGGCCGGGTCAGGACATCGCGAGTGGTTCCGGCAATGGGTGTGGTAATCGCGGCATCGGATTCAACCAAAGCATTGAATAGAGTGCTTTTTCCAAGATTCGGCGGGCCAGCGATGACGACCCGGAAACCTTCGCGCAGGGTCTCGGCGCGGGGCCGTGACAGCCACTGCCCGATCTCCGCCTGCAAGCCCTCGATCTCGCGCGGAAACTCCGGCGGCAGCAGGGCGACATCGTCCTCGTCCGAAAAATCGAGCACAGCCTCAAGGCTGGCGGAGACCATCAGGAGCCGCTCGCGCCAGGAGTCGATTACGCGGGAGAAGCTGCCGCCGGCCATGGCAACCGCGCTGCGCCGCTGCAATTCCGTCTCGGCGGACAGCAGGTCGGCCAGGCCTTCGGCTTCGGCAAGGTCGATCCGGCCATTGGCAAAGGCGCGCCGGGTGAACTCGCCCGGCTCCGCCAGCCGCAGCCCCGGCAGGTCGCCCAGAGCGGATTCAAGTGCAGCGACGACTGCACGACCGCCGTGTACGTGAAACTCCGCCACGTCCTCACCCGTCGCCGTATTCGGTCCTGGCATCCACAGGACGAGGGCGTGATCGATCTCCTCGCCCTCCCCGTCGATCAGGCGCGCGGTTCCGGCGCGGCGCGGTTCCGGCATCGTTCCGGTCAGCGAGCGCAAGGCATTGCCCGCACCGGGGCCGGTCACCCGGACGACGCCGATGGCGGCGGGCGGCGAACCGCTGGACAAGGCAAAGATCGTGTCGCTCATCGCTTACCGGCGGTCAGGTGCCGCCATCCTTCTTCTTGCTGCCGGCCGTGCCGGCATCCATGAACTGCTGGAACAGCTTCAGGCCAATCTCGCCCATCGGTGCAATCTGCTTGGCCATCGATTGCAGCTTTTCCAGATCGCCGACGCCTTGCATCGCCTTGGCAACGGCATCGACATAAACGTCGTTCGCCTTGGCGACATCGGGCAGTCCAAGGAAGCGGCGCGCCTCCTCGGGAGTGCAATCCACCTCCACATGAACCTTCATGGCCGTTCTCCGATGCGCCGATTCTGGCGCTCTGGTGTTTATGTGGGCAGGCAAGCGGCTCTTGGCAATGGCCTTGCACCGCGCCAAAGGAGGCCAAAGCGCCGAATCCAAGGAGAAATACGATGGGCGAGTCCGTTCGCATCCCCACTTTCGAAGGCGACAAGAGCTTCCCCGCCTATGTCGCCCGTCCCGCCGGCACCCCGCGCGCCGCGATCATCGTGGTGCAGGAAGTGTTCGGCGTGAATCCCGGCATCCGCAAGAAGGCGGATGACTGGGCAAGCAAGGGCTATCTCGCGGTCGCTCCCGAGGTCTTCTGGCGCCAGGCCGAAGGCATCGATCTCGATTCGGACGTGCCCGAGGAATTTCAGCAGGCTATCCGCCACATGATGGCACACGATTTCGACGCCGGCATCCGCGACGTCGAAGCGACGATTCGCTGGATCCGCAATGTCGAAGGCGTGGCCAAGGTCGGCCTCGTCGGTTTCTGCATGGGTGGCAAGGTAGCCTACCAGGCGGCGACCCGCACCGACATCGATGCATCGGTCGGCTATTACGGCGTCGGCATCGACCAGATGCTGAACGAGTCACACGCCATTGCCAAGCCGCTGATGCTGCACGTGCCGACGGCCGATGGCTTTGTCCCCCCCGAAGCCCAGAAGGCGATGCACGAGGGGCTGGATGGCAATCCGCACGTGACAATTCACGATTATGAAGGGCTCGACCACGGATTTGCCGCCGAGCACGGGGTGCGTCGCAATGACATTGCCGCACAGCTTGCCGACCAGCGGACGGACAAGTTCTTCGCCGCCAACCTCGCCTGATCGGCCAGACTAATTGATACCGAACGAGTCGATCGCCTGGAAAATCCGGGCGATCGCCTCGCGATCCTCAGGCGGAATCTCCGGCCGCCAGATTTCGAACAGCAGGATCACCCGGCTCTCCGGGCCGGTGTTGAAAGCTTCATGCTCGATCGAATCGTCGAATACGAAAGCCGTGCCATCGGTCCATTCGCGGCGATCATTGCCAACCCGAAGCGAGCAGCCCGGCGCGGTCTTGACCGGTACATGGCAGATCAGCCGGGTGTTGAGCATGCCGTAATGCGGTGCAATGCGCGCGCCCGGCAGCAGGCGAGACCACAGCGCATTGGGGGCACGACCCGGAACATGCGGCAGTGGCGCGTGGCCCAGCGCCTGCATCGTTGCCGGGCAGGCGGCGGCATTGCCTTCAACCAGGCTGCCATCCTGCCAGAAGTAATGCGCACTCCAGTCCATCTTGCCGAGCAGCGGGTTGTTCGGCGCGGGGCGATTGGCCCGGTGCTGGACATAAGGTTCAAACCCGGATTCCACCCGCGCCAGATATTCGTTGCGCATGGCGGGCGAGAGATCAAGCATGGGCTCTAGCCAGGGAAAATCCGCAGTCTCGTAAAACCACTTCTGCGGCAGGCCGGGGTAGTAGAATACCGATGGATGTTGCAGATAGACCTGCGACTTGCCGGTAAGCAGGTCGATCGCCTCGCGCATGGCGGGCGAAAGCACATCCCCGACTACCTCCCGCAGGTGCGCGCCGTAATCGCCTTGCAGGGCTGCGATGAAGCGCTGCCCGTGAGTCAGCAGGCCGGCTAGCGGAGGCGGGACCGGGGAACCGGCTGCAGCCTGGTTGGCAGCGGCCTGGTAAAAACTCGATGCGGCGCGAGGATCGCCCAGTCGCTCGCGCAGGTGGCCTTTGACGAGCAGTGCGCCTACGTCACGGGTGTCACGCTTCAGCTCGCGGTCAATTGCGGTTTCCGCAGCATCCAGGTTGCCAAGCGCCAGCTCGGCATTGCCCAGGGCCATCCACGGGAAATCCTCGCCGGCACTGGCAGCAGCATCGCGCAGGAGTGCTGCCGCACGGGCCGGATCTCGGGCCTGCAAGGCGGCAAGCCCTTCGGAAATCGCCCGGTGCGCGTCCGAAGGTCCTGCCACCGTACCGGCCTTACTGGTTCATCGTGGCAAAGAAGTCCTCGTTGGTCTTCGAGTCCTTCATCTTGTCGAGCAGGAACTCCATCGCATCGACCGTGCCCATCTGCATGAGGATGCGGCGTAGGACCCACATCTTGGAGAGCTGGTCCTTCGGGACAAGCAGCTCTTCCTTGCGGGTGCCGCTCTTGCCGACATCGAGCGCCGGGAAGATGCGCTTGTCGGCAACCTTGCGGTCAAGGACGATTTCCGAGTTACCGGTGCCCTTGAACTCTTCGAAGATGACTTCGTCCATGCGGCTGCCGGTATCGATCAGGGCCGTGGCGATGATCGAAAGCGAACCGCCTTCCTCGATGTTGCGCGCCGCACCGAAGAAGCGCTTCGGCCGCTGCAGGGCATTGGCGTCGACACCGCCGGTCAGCACCTTGCCCGAGCTGGGCACCACCGTGTTGTAGGCACGGCCAAGGCGGGTGATCGAGTCGAGAAGGATGACCACGTCGCGCTTGTGCTCGACCAGGCGCTTTGCCTTTTCGATAACCATTTCAGCGACTTGGACATGGCGCGTGGCCGGTTCGTCAAAGGTCGAGGAGATCACCTCGCCCTTTACCGAACGCTGCATGTCGGTGACTTCCTCGGGGCGTTCGTCGACCAGCAGGACGAGCAGGAACACTTCCGGATGGTTGTCGGTGATGGCCTTGGCGATGTTCTGCAACAGCACGGTCTTGCCGGTGCGCGGCGGCGCGACGATCAGCGCTCGCTGGCCCTTGCCCTGCGGGCTGATGAGATCGATCACGCGGGCGGACTTGTCCTTCACCGTCGGATCGGAGGTATCGAGCACCAGCCGCTCATCGGGATAGAGCGGGGTCAGGTTGTCGAAGTTTACGCGGTGGCGGACCACCTCGGGATCATCGAAGTTGACCTTGGTAAGCTTGGTGATGGCAAAATAGCGTTCACCGTCCTTGGGCGCGCGGATCTCGCCTTCAACGGTATCGCCGGTACGCAGGCCCCATTTGCGGACCTGGTTCGGCGAGACGTAGATGTCATCGGGACCGGCAAGGTAATTCGCTTCGGGGCTGCGCAGGAAGCCGAAGCCATCGGGCAGCACTTCGATCGTGCCCAGGCCCATGATCTCTTCGCCGTCTTCCGCCACTTCCTTGAGGATGGCGAACATCAGGTCTTGCCGGCGCAGGGTGCTGGCGCCTTCGACGCCGTATTCCTCGGCCATTTCGACCAGCTCGGCAGAGGACTTCTTCTTGAGTTCTTTCAGGTGCATTGCGATTGTATTCCAGAAATCGGGTTATTGCTGGCCGGACGGTCAAGGGGCTTGGAGAAAGCAGACCTGCTCGCGAAACGTGCGGCGCGAGCCATGCCGGACAGGCGCGGTCTATGCCCCGGTCCGGGCCAAGTCAATCAAAACGGGCGAATGACAACCAGAACGACGATGAAGGCCGCCGCGATTCCGGGGATCTCGTTGAGCATCCTGAGGTTGCGTCCGGTCAGCCGTCGCTCGCCGCGTGCCAGCGCCTTGTGATAACCGCCCAGCCACAGGTTATAGGCCGTCAAGCCCAGGACCAGCAGCAGCTTGGCGTGAAACCAGCCGAAACTGTACGCATTGGTCGTGATTGCCAGCAACAGCCCCAGCAGCCAGACGATTATCATCGACGGCCACAGGATGATCTTCAGCAACTTGCTCTCGCGATCGGTCCACACGGCGTTCTCGGGAGAATCCGCTGCGGCTTCCTGATGATAGACGAAATAGCGCGGCAACATGAACAGCCCGGCCATCCAGAAAATCACGAAGATGATGTGTCCGGCCTTGAGCCAAAAATAGGTCATGCTGAGCACCGTGAGCATGGAATGGAATGTAGGCGCAGATCAGGGCCTGCGCCAGCCCCTGACAACGCCAAGAAGTTGCGAAACATGTTCGATCGGGGTCGTCTGGCCGATGCCATGCCCCAGGTTGAACACGTGTGGCCGCCCGGCAAAGGCATCGAGAATGCGCAGCGCCTGCCGTTCCATCTCCTCGCCGCCCGAAAGCAGCAGCAGGGGATCGATGTTGCCCTGCACGGGCAGGCCTTCAGGCAGGTTGCGGTGCGCCCACAGCGGATCGATCGTCTCGTCGAGCGCCAGGGCATCGACCCGGGTCTCGCGCGCATAGGCGGGAAGCTTTTCACCCGATCCCTTGGGAAAGCCGATGATCGTCACGCCGGGGCAGCGCGCGCGCAGTTGCGAAACGATGGCGGCATTGGGGGCAATCACCCAGCGTTCGAACTCTGCCGGGGCAAGGCTGCCGGCCCAGGAATCGAACAGCTGCACCGCCTCGGCACCGGCAGCGACCTGGCCGGCAAGGTAATCGACCGTCACCTCGACGATGGCATCGATGATCGCCTGCATTGCCGCCGGGTCGCGATAGGCAAGCGCGCGCGTTTCGTGCTGGTCGCGGCTGCCCTCGCCCGCAACCATGTAGGTGGCAACGGTCCAGGGGCTGCCGGCAAAGCCAAGCAGCGTCCGTCCCGGTCCGAGTCCGGCCTTCACCTTGGCAACCGTCTCGTAAATCGGATCGAGGCGGGTCGGCACGGCACTGAGCGAGCTTAGCGCGGTATCGACCAGCCGCGGTGAAAGGTGCGGCCCCTCGCCCGCCAGGAACTGCAGGTCCTGTCCCATGGCATAGGGCACGATGAGAATGTCCGAAAACAGGATCGCCCCGTCAAAGCCGAAGCGGCGGATCGGCTGCAGGGTGATCTCCGCAGCAGCGTCACTATCATAGACAAGCGCCAAGAATCCGCCCTTTTCGGCACGAAGCGCACGGTATTCCGGCAGGTAGCGTCCAGCCTGGCGCATGAACCAAACGGGCCTCGCATCGCCATTGGTTCCGCGCAGGGTATCGAGAAGGAGTCCGGGCATCGGATCGGGTTCCAAACAAAATAATAGAATATTTGAATACGGATTCTGTAGGTTGTTGGCCTGTGGAAACCGGGCACAAGCGCGCCCTTGCCCGATTTGTCCCGGCCTGAACAGAGGCCGTGCATATCCGAATCGCGGGCACCGCGCGTCAAGGACGAGTTATCCCGCTTGTCCCCAGCCTGTGGGAAAGCCCTTTCCACCTGTCCACAGTCTGCGCATGGAAGGACTCGGATCGGGGGTGAATCGGCGGGTCCAAGTTGTCACCGGACTTGTCCCGTGGTTTATGCGGGTGACTTTCCACAGGGCTGTCCCAACACCGCGATGCCGAAGCTTCACCTGCACCTCCTGTCGGATTCCACCGGCGAAACGCTGGAGATGGTCGCCAAGGCCGCACTCGCCCAGTTCGACGATGCTCAGGTATCGCGCCATTTCTGGCCGATGGTCCGAAGCCAGCAACACCTGGACCGTGTCCTTGGCGAAATTGCGGCGCATCCCGGCCTGGTGCTGTTCACCCTGGTCAATCCGGAACTGCGCGCCCGGCTGGAAGACCGCTGCCGCGCGCTGGGCCTGCCGTCTGTGGCCGCGCTCGATGCCGTAACCGCCGTCCTGGAAGACATGCTGGGCGTCCAGGCCAAGGCCCGGCCCGGCCGGCAGCACCTGATGGACGAAGCCTATTTCGACCGTGTCGATGCCATCCACTACACCATCGCCCACGATGACGGTGTCAGTCATGAAGACTGGGAAGAGGCGGACATCGTCCTTGCCGGCGTCTCGCGAACGTCCAAGACTCCGACTTCGATCTACCTTGCCAACCGTGGCTACAAGGTGGCCAATATCCCGGTCGTGCCCGAAAGCCCGCCGCCCGATGCGCTCTATTCTCTCAAGCGCCCGCTTGTCGTCGGCCTGACAACGGCACCGGACCGGCTGATCCAGGTGCGGCGCAATCGCTTGCTCTCGCTCAACCAGGCGCCGGAAACCGCCTATGTCGATACCGATCGGGTGGCCAAGGAAGTGCAGTATGCGCGCCGCATGTTCGCCGATAACGGCTGGCCGGTGATCGACGTAACCCGGCGCTCGATCGAGGAGACGGCGGCCGCCGTGATCCGCCTGATGGGTGAACGGCATGAGGCCGATGCCGGTGAGGAGGCAACCGACGAATGATCGTGCTCGCTTCGCAAAGCGCCTCGCGCAAGGCCATGCTCGATGCTGCCGGGGTTCCCTTTCGCGCCGCCCCCGCCCATGTCGACGAGCGGGCGCTCGAAGCCGGGCTGGCTGGCGAGGCCCCCCGGAACATCGCCCTTGCCCTTGCCGAGGCCAAGGCCATTGCCGGCAGCGCTGCCAATGCCGGAGCGCTCGTCCTTGGCAGCGATTCGCTTGTCGATGTCGAGGGCAGGCGGTTCGACAAGCCGCGCGACCGCGATGAAGCGGCCGAGCACCTGAGGCATTTCTCCGGCCGCACCATGCAGCTCCATTCCGCCGCAGCGCTGGTGCGTGACGGTCAGCTCCGGTGGAGCGGCGCAGATGTCGCCCGGCTGAAGGTCCGCCCGCTGTCGGAAGCGTTCATCGCCGATTACCTCGATCACGAATGGCCAGCCGTCTCGGGCTGCGTCGGGGTGTTCCGCATCGAGGCGCGCGGACCCCATCTGTTCGAAGCGATCGAAGGGGACCAGTTCACCGTGCTGGGCATGCCGCTTCTCAAGGTGCTGGCGGCGCTTCGCGAAGAGGGAGTCCTAGTGGCATGACGCAGCCCTATGCCGAGGTGATCGGCGATCCGATCTCCCAATCGAAATCCCCGGTGATCCACGGCAACTGGCTCGCCCGGCTCGGCATCCCGGGCGAATATCGCGCCTGCCATGTCAGTGCGTCGGAGCTTGCTGCCTATATCGCCCGTCGCAGGGCTGATCCTGACTGGCGTGGTTGCAACGTCACCATTCCGCACAAGGAAAAGGTCGGCGCCTTGCTCGACCGGCTTGAACCGCGCGCCCAGGCGGTGGGAGCGGTCAATACCGTGTTCCGCGATGCCGACGGCCAGCTGGTGGGCACGAACACCGATGTCGACGGCGTGGCCGAAGCCCTGCGCGGATTCGACCTTGCCGGGCGCAAGGTCGTGGTGCTTGGCGCCGGCGGAGCGGCCCGCGCCGCCTTTTTCCACCTTGCCGGCGCCGGTTGCTCGGTCAGCGTCCTGGCGCGCAACCATGAAAAGGCGCGGGCGGCAATCGAACAGTGCGGGCTTGATGCCCGGTTGCTGCCGTTTTCTGGCGGCACCTCTGCCTTCGACGATGCAGTACTGGCGATCAACACCACGCAGCTGGGCATGACCGGGCAGGACCCCATGCCACGCTTTGTGCTTGAGGAAATCGACCAGATGCAGCGCGATGCCCTGCTGTTCGACATGGTCTATGCCCCGCGCGAAACCGGCTTCCTCAAGGCAGCGGCACAGACCGGGCGCGCAACTGTCGGCGGCCTGACCATGCTTGTCGGCCAGGCCCGCACTGCATTTGCCCGCTTCTTCGGCAAGGTCCCGCCAGCCAGCGGCGATGCCGAACTGATGCGCAAGCTGACGGCATGACCCGGCCTTTCATCCTTGGCCTCACCGGCTCCATCGGCATGGGCAAGTCAGCCGTTGCAGCCATGTTCCAGGGGCTTGGCGTGCCGGTTTTCGATGCTGACAAGGCGGTGCACGAACTGCAGGGTCCGGGCGGCGCGCTGCTCGGCCCGATCGAGGAGGCGTTTCCCGGCACCACGGGGCCGCAAGGCGTCGATCGCCAGAAGCTGGGCGCGGCGGTTTTCGGCAACGATGCGGAATTGCGGCGACTGGAAAAGATCGTCCACCCCGCTGTTGCGGCCATGCGGGCGCAGTTCCTGAAGGACATGGCCCACGAACCGTTGGTCGTGTTCGACATACCCCTGCTGTTCGAAAAAGGCGGCAATGCCGGAGTCGATGCCGTTCTGGTCGTCTCCGCCGGTCCCGAGGCGCAGCGTGCGCGGGTGCTTGCCCGGCCCGGAATGACCGAGGAAAAGTTCGAAAAAATCCTCGGCCTTCAGGTGCCCGACGCAGAAAAGCGCCAGCGCGCCGACTTCGTTATCGATACCGGAGTGTCACTCGCCGAGACGCGCCACGCGGTGCAGCGGCTGGTCCATTCAATTCTGGACAAAAATAGCTGAGTCGCACTCTTGCGGATGGCCGCGCACAGGCCGATATGAATCTGACAATGCGCGAAATCATCTTCGACACCGAAACCACCGGTCTCGATCCGCAAAGCGGAGACCGGCTGGTAGAACTGGGATGTGTGGAGATGGTGAACCGGGTCGTCACCGGACGCACGTTCCACGCCTATTTCAATCCCGAGCGCGACATGCCGGCACAGGCGGAAGCCGTGCACGGACTTTCCGCCGCATTCCTTTCGGACAAGCCCAAATTCGTGGAGCGGGCGGAGGAATTCCTTGAATTCATCGGCGATTCCCCGCTGGTTGCCCATAATGCGGGGTTCGACTTCGGCTTCGTCAACATGGAGCTTGCCGCATGCGGGCTTGAGCCGCTTTCACGCGACCGCATGGTGGATACCGTGGCGTTGGCGCGCGTTCGCCATCCCGGGGCCAAGAACTCGCTCGATGCGCTGTGCACCCGCTATGGCATCGATCGCAGCCATCGTACCAAGCACGGCGCGCTGCTCGATGCCGAACTGCTGGCACAGGTCTATGTCGAGCTTACCGGCGGCCGCCAGATCGGCCTCGAGCTTGCCGCCGAAACCACCGATACCCTTGTCGCCTCGGTCAGTGTGATCGTGCGCGAACGCACCTTCCGTCCGGCCCGGCCCCATTCGGCCAGTCCGGAGGAACTTGCCGCCCATGCAACCCTTATGGCGGGTTTTCCTTCGCCGCTGTGGGGGACGCAGGCGGATCGTATACAGGAGTAGGGAATTATGGATCTTCGCGTTTCCGGGCACCAGATTGCGACTGGCGAAGCACTTCAGACGCATGCCAGCGATCGGCTGAACGCCATCGTCGGCAAGTATTTCTCGCGCGCGCTTTCCAGCCAGGTAACGTTCAACAAGGCCCCGGCCGGGGCCTTCCGATGCGATATCGTGACTCACGTGATGCAGGGGCTGATCCTGAAGGGCGCCGCCGTGGCGCACGATGCCCATGCCGCATTGGACCAGGCAGCGGAAAAGATCGACAAGCAGCTTCGCCGCTACAAGCGCCGTCTCAAGGACCGGCACGAGGCTTCCGCCCACGCGCGGCAGGAAGAGGAAGCCGCCTATGTCGTCTTCGCCGAGCCTGAGGCCGAGGCAGAGGAAATCACCGTCGAGGCCCCGCTGGTCATCGCCGAAACCCGGGTCGACGTGCCGGAAGCCACGGTTTCCGATGCGGTGATGATGCTTGACCTGCGCAACACCAATGCCTTGCTTTTCAAAAACGCTGGCACCGGCAAGCATAATATGGTTTACCGCCGCGGCGATGGATCGATCGGCTGGGTCGAACCGTCCTGACACGCGTTTAGTCGCGGATTTCCGGGAGTGACATGCGCAGCGGGCCCCGATTCACGGGGAGCCTTCGCATTGCACACCCGGAATACGGTAACACGGGCCATTAATTTGAAATGAGCGCACTTTTCACCCTTTTGCCCGAAGCTGTCGGGACCATCTCCGCTGACAGCAAGGCGGCGATCCTGCAGCAGCTCGCAGACAGGTTCGCCGGGGTCTATGGCCTCGATGCCGGACACCTGCTTGAGCGAATCGAGGAGCGTGAGCGGCTCGGCAGCACCGGATTCGGGCGCGGCGTGGCGATTCCGCATGCGCGGATCACCGGCCTGCAGCGTCCGGTTGCCGCTTTCCTCCGGCTGGAAAGCCCGGTGGCTTTCGACGCTGCCGACGGCCTGCCGGTCGATCTGGTTTTCGGCCTGCTTTCCCCGGAAACCGCCGGGGCTGCGCATCTCCACGCCCTCGCCGCCATCTCGCGCATGATGCGCGATGAAGGCATGCACCAGGCGCTGTCGCAGGCACCCGGGGCAGAGGCGCTTTACGGCCTGCTGAGCAATGTCATCGACCGCGACGCCGCCTGACACCTCTGCGGCCGGTCCGGCCGGTGCCGAGCTGCACTGGCGCTGCCTGGAGAATCTCTACGCCTCCGCGCCGGTCAATTCGCTGTTTGCCTCGCGTATTGCGATCACCGGCGAGGGTGCGGCACGCATCGAATTCGATGTCGATGAACGCTGCTATCACGCGGCTGGCGCTGCCCATGGCACGGTCTATTTCAAGATGCTCGATGATGCCGCCTTCTATGCGGCAAACACCCTGGTGACGGACCGTTTCCTCCTCACCACCTCGTTCAATCTCCATTTTGTCCGCCCGGTGCGCAAGGGCAAGGTGATCGCCGAAGGCCGCTGGATCAGCGGCAGGCGCCGCGTCCTGGTGGCAGAAGCGCGGCTGGTCGATTGCGAAGGCGAGGAAATCGGACGGGGAACCGGCACCTTCATGCGGTCGCGCATCGCCCTGTCCACCCTGCCCGGCTACCACACCTGATGGGCGAGGCGCGGCTGCCCGTCCATATCGAGGTTTCGGGGCTTATGCGCCGTGCAGAAGCGGCCGGGGGATTTGCCACGATCCTTGCCAGGGGTGATTGGGAAGCGGGCACGATCATGGTCGTCACCTGCCACAAGGGCAGGGATTTCCGCGCCTGGGAGCGATTGCCGCAGCCCGATGGCACGCGCAGCTGGACCTGCTCTCGCGAAGAGGATCCCGCTGATCCTGCAGCGTTTACCACCTATCTTGATCGTCGCAGACAGCAGGATTCGGACCTGTGGATTGTGGAACTGGACATCGCAGAAGGCGAACGGTTCATCCGATAGACAGGTTTTGCGGGTTGACTTTGTTGCACCGCACAAACAAAGCGCCGCCACTTTCGTTGCGCAGGCGGCTTTTCCGGGTATTTCTGATCGGGAAGGCAGGCACGCAGACGGGGGGCAGCCGGCGAGTTCCTCGGTTGCCTGCAGGGCAAGAGCCTGAAAAGGTTCTTTTTGCAGGCTTCCAGTCTCGTGCGGGCGCGCCAACCGCACAAAAAGACTGAGTAATGAGTAAGGTTAAAATGGCCGGGTCGATTGCCCTGGCTGCAATGCTTGCATTTACGTTTATCAGCGCCGACCCGATCGGTGCCGCCGCAAAGGCGCAGGATCTGCCATATGCCGATGTACTGGCGAGCGATCCGCAAACCCAGACCATTCCCGCAGACAGCGAAGCGATGGAATCCCCGGCCGAGGACGCGACCGACGCGCCCGCCGATGAGGAACCCGTTACCGCCGCCACCCTGCAAGACCTGGTTGCCCGTCAGGCCACCAATGCCCCCCTTTCGCGCGAACTCGCCTGCCTTGCCGGTGCGATCTATTTCGAAGCGAAGAGCGAGCCGCTGATCGGCCAGCTGGCCGTTGGCCGCGTGGTCGTGGCCCGTTCGCGTTCGGGCCGTTTCCCCGATTCCTACTGCGGCGTGGTGTACCAGCCTTCGCAGTTCTCTTTCGTGCGCGGCGGCGGCATGCCTCCGATCGCCAAGGGGTCGCAGGACTGGAAGGAAGCCGTTGCCCTCGCCCAGATCGCCCACGAAGGTTCGTGGAAGAGCCCGGTCGAAGGCGCGCTGTTTTTCCATGCCGCCCGCGTTGCGCCGGGCTGGCGCCTCGCCCGTGTCGGCAAGCTGGGCAACCACGTGTTCTATCGCTGATTGCGGCGATCAGACCTGATCGAAAGGGCCGGGTAACTCCGGCCCTTTTTCATTCGGGGCGAAGCTGCACCCAGGCCGGTGCGTGATCGCTCGCCTTTTCCTTGCTGCGCTGGTGCTTGTCGACTCCGGCCGCCACCAGCCGGTCGGCCAGTTCGGGCGAAAGCAGCAGGTGGTCGATGCGAAAGCCGTGATCGCGCTGCCAGGCACCGGCCTGGTAATCCCAGAAGGTCCACACGCCCCCGCGCGGGTTGAGCCGGTCGATCGCATCGGTCCAGCCGTCGGCAAGGATGCGGGCATAGGCATCGCGTGATTCGGGCTGCATCAGCGCATCGTCTGCAAGCGCCCGGGGAGACCAGATGTCCTTGTCTTCCGGCACGACGTTGAAATCGCCGAGCACGATGGCGGGCACCTCCTCTGCCAGCACCTGCCGCATCCGCGCCTGCAGACGCTTCATCCAGGCCAGCTTGTATTCGAACTTCGGGCCCGGCTGCGGATTGCCGTTAGGCAGGTAGAGGCAGCAGACGCGCAGACCGAACACCTCTGCCTCAAGATAGCGCGACTGCTCGTCCTCGGGATCGCCGGGCAGGCCGCGCATCACCTCGACGGGCTTTGTGCCATCGGCAAGGATGGCCACGCCGTTAAAGCTTTTCTGCCCGTGCCAGATCGCTTGGTAGCCGATCTTTTCGAACTCCTCGGCCGGAAAGCCTTCATCCTGCGTCTTGATTTCCTGCAGGCAGGCGATTGAGGGGCGTTCCTCGTCGAGCCATTCCAGCAGGCGCGGCAGGCGGGCCTTGATGCCGTTGATGTTGAAAGTGGCGATCTTCATCAGATGGCGAAGGAAGAGCCGCAACCACAACCGGCGGTTGCCTGCGGGTTCTCCACCTTGAACATCGAGCCACCCATGGATTCGACGAAATCGACCACGCAGCCAGAAACCAGATCGAGGCTGACCGAATCGACCACCAGCTTGACGCCATCGGTTTCGGACACGGCGTCGTCACCCTCGATGCTCTCGGCCAGGCCAAAGCGGTACTGGAAGCCGGAGCAGCCACCCCCTTCGACCGACAACCGCAGCATCGGTGCCTTGCCCTGCTTTCCGGCGATGAAGGCCACCCGCCGCGCGGCGGAAGGCGTGAGCGTGATTGTCGCGGCGTCCATGCTGCCGATGTAGGGCTTCCCGGCCCCAGCGGCAAGCCGATCAGGCCGTCTGGATATAGGCGCGCATGGCCTCGGCGTCGGCCTCGATCCGGTCGATGCGGTATTTCACGAGATCGCCGATCGAAACGAAGCCCACGGTCCTGCCGCCTTCGGTTACCGGCAGGTGGCGGATGCGGCGACGCGTCATCAGCGAAAGTGCGGCCAGCACGTCTGTATCCGGGCTGACCGTGATGGCCGGAGACGTCATGACGTCACGCACGGGCCGGTCGAGCCCGCCGGCACCCTGGCTGGCGAGGCAGTGGATCACGTCGCGTTCGGAAAAGATGCCGGCTACGCTGCCGCCCTCGACGATCGGCAGGGCGCCGATCCGCTTTTCCGCAAGCAGCGCCAGTGCATCGCGCACGGTGCTGTCGGCATTGCAGGTTACGATTTCGGACTGAGTACGGCTGGCGATAATCCGCGCAATGGTCATGGCGGTTCTCCATCGAAGTGGCCGGGCGTGAAGGTGACACGATTCGCGTCTTTACGCGAGTCCCGCCATTGCCAATTGTGCCGGACAGGCGCATGGGCCGGCGCATGGACGTGAAGCCGAGCCCGCTCGATGATCCCGCTATCGCCGATTTTGCCTGGGCGCGATACAAACGCCTGATGCGCTTCATGGCCTGGTTCACCCTGGCCGTGGTCGCTGTGTGCTGGGTAGTGCTCTACCGTGAATCCGGCTTCGTCTCGATCCACTTCTACATCGCTACCGGTCTGGGGATCGGCTTTGCCATGCTGCTGATGTCGGCGCTGATGGGGCTGGTCTTCCTGTCGAACGGCACCGGGCACGATGACGCGGTGATCGATCCGCTGAGCGACGAGGACGATTAGTCCTCCGCCGGGTAGAGCCGGTACTCCTCGACCGGAACGCCGCCGACAAGGTGTTCGTCGATGATGCGCTCAAGCACCTTTTCGGTGCAGGAGTGATACCAGACGCCATCAGGCCAGACGACGGCGACCGGACCACCGGCGCAGATCTTCAGGCAATCGGCCTTTGTCCGCGCGATGCCGCCTTCGCGATCCAGGCCGCGTTCCTTCAGCCGCTTCTTCAGGAACTTCCAGCTCGCCGCGCCGATCGCCGGCGGGCAGCATTTGGCCTTCTGCGCTTCGGCGCAGAGGAAGATGTGCCGCTTGACCGGAACCGGATATTCTTCTGCCAGCGCCTTGCGTGCGGCCGCGATACGGGGGCTGTAACCGCTCATGCACGGACGCTCCATGCGCCTGTCGCGGCTTCGCGGAAGGAATCGGGAATCGGGTGGGGCTTGCCCTCCTTGGTGCAGACCATCACCGACCGGGCGAAGACCACCGGGCGATTGTCCTGGGTGATCAGCAGGTCCAGCGTATAGCTGGTGCGGCCCAGGTGCGATGCGCCGGCGTGAAGGTGCAGCGTGCCGGGATAGAACGCCTGCCCGACATATTCGATGCCAACGCTGGCCACCATCGAACCGATGCCGGAGATGGCCGATATATAGCCGCTGGCCCGATGGAAGCGGACCCGCCCTTCCTCGACGAAGTTGGAGAGCGACACGTTGTTGATGTGGCGATTCACATCCATGTCGCTGAAGCGCACGTCCACCTCGGTATCGAAGGGATAGCGCGCGGGATCGAGCAGGTGCGGGTCTGGCCTTGGCATGTCCTCCCTTGGCTACTTCCGCAGCCAGCGGTCAAGCCATGCAAACACGGTCTGGTGCCATTGCTTGGAATTCTTCGGCTTGAGCACCCAGTGATTCTCGTCCGGGAAGATCAGCAGTTCGGAAGGGATGCCCCGGCGCTGCAGGGCGGCAAAGCTGGCCAGACCCTGCGTATAGGGAATGCGGAAGTCCTTTTCGCTGGTGATCACCAGCATCGGGGTTTTCCACTTTGCCACGTGATTCACGGGGTTCCACTTCTCGTACTCCTCGGGAGCTTCGAAATAGGGCTTTCCGCCGTGTTCCCACTCGTCGAACCACAGCTCCTCGGTCTCGTAGGCCATCGCGCGGGCATCGAAGACGCCGTCGTGCTGGACAAGGCACCGGAAGCGGTCCGGCCACTGGCCGGCGATCCAGTTGGTCATGTAGCCGCCATAGCTGGCACCGAGCGCGCAGGTCTTTTCGCCATCAAGCGCGGAGTCGAGCTTGAGCGCGGCTTCCAGACCCTTCTGCAGGTCGACCAGCGGCTTGCCGCCCCAGTCGCGATTGATCGCATCGGTGAATGCCTGTCCGTAACCGGTCGACCCGTGGAAATCGACCGAGACCACCGCATAGCCCTGGGAAGCGAAGACGCGCGGGTTCCAGCGCCATGACCACGAATCGTTGTAGGATCCCTGCGGCCCGCCATGGATGAACAGCAGCACGGGCAGCTTGCCGGTGGTGCCGGCGGGCTTGTGGATCTGCCCCCAGACAGTCGCGCCATCGGCACCGGCAAAACTGTAGCGCCGCGATTCTATCGGAGCCAGGGCCGCCAGCTGCCCCTCGTTCGCGCGGCTAAGCTGCCGGGCCGGCTTGCCCGGCCTGTCGGCAATCCACACCTCTGCGGGAGAACCGACGCCATCGCGGGTGAACAGCAGGCCGCCGTTCTTCAGCGGCACGACATTCGCGATATGGCCTTCGCTCATGCCCTTGGGCATCAGACGCAGCCGCTCAACCTTGCCGGTGGCGGGATCGATGCGGAAAGCCGGGGTGTCCATCACATCCTGGGCCGTCGCGATCAGGTATTTCGAATCGGGCGTCCAGGCGAGCGAGGCAACCGAACGGTCCCAGTCCGCGGTCAGGGTCTTTTCCTCGCGCGTGGCGAAGTTGACCAGCCGAACCGCCAGCCGGTCGGATTCATAGCCGGGACGGGCCATGGCGGCATAGGCAAGCCACTTGCCGTCGGGCGATGGCGTGGGCAGCGTGTCGGTGGCCTTGTTGGCTTCGGTGATGTTGTGCGGCGTGCCGCCATCGAGCGGGGCGTGCCACAGGTCGGTATTGGTGGAGAGCGGCTCGTTGCGGTCTGCCTGCCGCGCGATGAACCATGCTCCCTTCGAATCGGCAGTCCAGGCCAGTTCCTCGCCGCCACCGTGCGGCTTGGTGGGGGTATCGCCGGTCAGCACGCCGGCCGGACCATCGAGCGATATGCCCTTGTCGGCTACCTTGCCGTCGGCACCCAGCGCGAAAGCGAAACCGCGGCTGTAATTGCCGTGCGTCTCCCAGGCATCCCAGTGGCGCACGAAGCCCGCACCATCCTTGTAGTGACGCCCGGTTCCCGGCCCGGGCTTGGTCGTATCGCCATCGCTGTCGCAGCCAAGCGTCGGACAGTCACGCGCGACATCGCCCCAGGCCATGATCTTCGTGCCATCGGGCGAAAGCTTGAAGCCGGATACGTCGGCCTTGAAAGACGAAGCCTGGACCGGCGCTGCGCCGGGCGAGGCAAGATCGAGCAACCAGATCTGGCTGGAGCCGGACTTGGCCGAGAGGAAATAGAGCTTCCTGCCGTCCGGACTGAAGGCGGGGTCGCTCTCGCTGGCATCGGTCAGGTCGGCGATGCGCTCGGCCGTTCCGCCCTTGGCGGCAATGCGCCACAGGCCGGTGGTGCGCTTGTAGCTCTGCGGATCGGTGTCGGTCTGCTGATAGATCACCCACTTGCCGTCGGGCGATGCCACCGGAGCCCCCACGCGCTTCAGCGTCAGCAGGTCTTCGATCGACATGGGCCGCGCAGCCGGGGTGGCCGACTGGGCGAGGGCCGGGACGGCGACAAGCGCCGACGAAAGCGCGAGGAGCGCGATTGCCTGTCTTTTCATGTGAAACCGGTTAGCGCCGGATGGCGCCGTTCGGCAAGCGCAGTTCGTCGATCAGAGCTTCTTGCCGACGATCCGCGCGATTTCCGCTGCGACCATCTGTTCCACCAGCGGCGGCAGGTTCTTGTCCAGCCATTCGGCCAGTGCGGGGCGGAGGAGGTCGCGCACCATGCCTTCCAGCGAGGTTTCGCCGGAACGGACGATCTGCGGAGCGACGCCGGGCTGGGCCATGACGGAAAGTGCGGCCAGCGATTCGCGCATGGTCACGCGGGCCTGCTCGGTCACCAGGGGCGTTTCCTCGACCAGTTCGGCCTCTTCGGAGAGATCGAGGATGCCGTCATCGTCGCCGGAAACTGCTTGATTCTGGGCGCGGCGCGGTGCCTCTTCCGCCAGGCGGACGTCACGCGCGATCACCTTCTTGATCGAGGCAAGAATATCTTCGACTGAAGGTTCGCCAGCAGGTGCCATTTGGAAGTTCCCCCCGATTCACTTCGCCGGGGGAATTGAACCGTCCTGCACCTTGGTGTCAACGGTTCGTGTGCCCTGCGGCTTGGGTGCCGGATCCAGATCCCAGTCGAACACCTTTCCGCGCACCCGCTGGTAGTTGACCTGCGGATCGTAGAGCGCCCCGCCGTCCAGCCCCAGGTCGCGTGCTTCGGCCTTGCCCATCGAAGAGAGCAGGTTGAAGCCGGCAACATAGGCGTTGCGGCGGGCCGTAACGAGCTGGACCTGCGCGTTGAGCAGTTCCTGTTCGGCGTTGAGGATGTCGAGAATCGTGCGATTGCCAACGCTGTTTTCTGCCCGCACGCCTTCAAGGCTGAGCGCCGCAGCATCGACTGCCGTCTGGCTGGAAAGGATCACGGCATTTGCGGCCTGCCACTGGGTGTAGGCGGAACGCACGCTGGCGATCACTTCGCGTTCGGTGGCGATTTCGTTCTCGATGGTCGCGCTTTCGCGGGCGCGGGCCTGACGCTGCTGGGCGGCGGGAAGGCCGCCGGAGAAGATCGGAATCGATGCGCGAACGCCTGCCGTCGCATTGGTCGAATTCTGGCTCAGCGCACCGCCACCCAGGGTGCCGAGGTAATCGGTGCGCGAAACGCCGCTGAACACCGAGATGCGCGGCAGGCGGCCGGCACCGGCGGCGTTGCTGTCAAAGCCCGCAGCCTTCGAGCGCTGGCGCGCAGCAAGGATATCGGGGTTGCTGTCCAGCGCGACCGTGGTCGCCTCTTCCGGGTTGGCCGGAAGGCCGGTCAGCGGCGGGGGCGGCTGGAGGTTCATCGGCTCCTTGCCGACAAGCTGGATATAGCGCTCCCGGCTGGCCGCCAGCGTTGCTTCTGCGGTTTCCAGTCCGGCACGGGCAACGGCCAGGCGCGATTGCGACTGGGCAACGTCGGTGCGGGTCAGGTCGCCGATCTCGAACCGGTCGCGGGTCGATTGCACGTTGACCGCCAGCACCTCGACGTTCTTGCGGCGCAGTCCGACGATCGCCTCGTTGGTGATGACGTCCAGATAGGCCGCAACCACGCCCGAGAAGATGCCGCTTTCCGCAGCGCGCAGGTCTGCCTGTCCGGCCAGTACGCGGGTCTGCGCGGCGCGCAGCGAGTTCTTCACCACGCCGCCCGAATAGATCGGTACGCTGGCATTGGCGCCAAGGTCAAGCGAGCGGTCCGGCCCGATCAGGCTCTGGCTCTTCAGTACCTCGGTATAGGTCGCCGTTCCGGCAATCGACGGCAGGCCGGGCGCGCGGGCGATGGGCACGCCTTCATCGACGGCGCGCTGGTTGGCGCGGGCGGCCTGCAGCGAGGGATTGGTATTGTAGGCGAGCGTCAGCGCTTCGCGCAGGTCATCCGCCAGCAGCGGGGCGGGAAGAGCCCCGGCAGCGACTACAGCAAGGAGGGCGAGACGATGACGAGGCGCCAAGGTCAGAAGCTCCAGCCCTTCCTGGCGGCGAATTCGGGAATCGCCGGCATGCCGATCTCCGCCAGCGGCAGCAGGGCAAGCGCCGAGCCCACCTTGCGGCCGGTGGCAAGCCGGGTGATCCCGCGCTCGACCACGCCGGTCACCACACGGCCATCATCGCCCAGCAGCGCCGCGATGGCGGCGGGCAGTTCCTCTGCTGCACCATCGACGAGAATCAGGTCGAAGGGTCCGCCCTTCTTCTTCGCGGAAGCATCGGCGGGCGTCATCGTCGAAACGGTCGCGCCCATCGCTGCGGCCAGCGCGGCCAGGTAGCCGTTGGTCGAGATCACCAGCACCTTCTCGCCGGCGCTCAGACCGGCTTCGGTCAGCATGCGGCCATGGACCAGCGGAGCGGGCAGGGCGTGGCCATCGCCGAGCACCACGGCGCGGTCGATATAGGCATTGGCCTTCAACGCTTCGGGAACATGGTCTTCGCGGGCCACCCTATCGAAGGCGGCGAGCACGGCGGGGTCATTCACGCCGCTTACGCGCAGCTGGCTGTCGATCATCGCGCGGCGGGCAGTTGCCGGCCGCTCGTCAAGCATGGTCATGCCAATTGGGTCCTTTGTGCGGGACGCTGTATTGCACATACAATACAGCGGTGCAATCCTGTTCGCTTTAGGGCAAGGCCGGTCTGCCGCCAAGCGTTTAGAACGCGGCGTTTTGTCGTGAATTGTCGCCGTGGCGAAGCTGCAACGCTTTGACCTCTACGTCCCCCGGGCCTAGAGCCGGCCCGAATACCACGGCAGCAAGAGGAGTCCGGTGCAATGGCCGACATGGTGATCATCCGCGAGGAAGACCTGATCGAAAGCGTCGCCGATGCGCTGCAGTACATATCGTACTACCACCCCATGGACTATATCCGCGCGCTGGGCGAAGCCTATGAAGCGGAACAGGGCCCGGCGGCGAAGGACGCCATTGCCCAGATCCTCACCAACAGCCGCATGTGCGCCGAAGGCCACCGGCCGATCTGCCAGGACACCGGCATCGTCAACGTCTTCGTCGAATGGGGCCAGAACTGCCGGCTCGAATCGGAAAAGTCGCTGCAGGACGTGGTCGATGAAGGCGTGCGCCGCGCCTATCTCCATCCCGACAACAAGCTGCGCGCATCGGTTCTCGCTGACCCTGCCTTCACCCGCCGCAACACCCGCGACAACACGCCCTGCGTGCTGCACGTGACCATGGTGAAGGGCAACAAGGTCTCGGTCGATGTCGCGGCCAAGGGCGGCGGCTCGGAGAACAAGTCCAAGTTCAAGATGATGAACCCCAGCGACAACATCGTCGACTGGGTGATCGAGATGCTGCCGCAGATGGGCGCCGGCTGGTGCCCGCCGGGCATGCTCGGCATCGGCATCGGCGGCACGGCGGAACACTGCATGCTGCTGGCCAAGCAGGCGCTGATGGAGCCCATCGACATGGGCCAGCTCAAGCAGCGCGGCCCGCAGAACGATATCGAGGCGCTGCGCATCGAGATTTTCGACAAGGTCAATGCCCTCGGCATCGGCGCGCAGGGCCTGGGCGGTCTGTCCACGATCCTCGACGTCAAGATCCTCGACGCGCCGTGTCATGCCGCGGGCAAGCCGGTGGCGATGATTCCGAACTGCGCCGCCACCCGGCACGCGCACTTCACGCTCGACGGTTCCGGGCCCAGCTTCCTCGAAACGCCCAAGCTCGATGAGTGGCCGCAGGTGCACTGGAAGCCTGATGCGGCGGCAAAGAAGGTCAACCTCGATACCCTGACGGCCGAGGAAGTCCGCAGCTGGAAGCAGGGCGATCGCCTGCTGCTCAACGGCAAGATGCTCACCGGCCGCGATGCCGCGCACAAGCGCATCCAGGACATGCTGGCCAAGGGCGAATCGCTCCCGGTCGATTTCAAGGGCCGCGCCATCTATTACGTCGGACCTGTCGATCCGGTGGTTGGCGAAGTGGTCGGCCCGGCCGGCCCGACGACCGCGACCCGCATGGACAAGTTCACCGAGATGATGTGCGAGCTTGGCCTGCTGGTCATGATCGGCAAGGCCGAACGCGGCCAGGGTGCAACCGATGTGATCGCCCGCAGCAAGACCGCCTATCTCATGGCGGTCGGCGGTGCGGCCTACCTTGTCGCCCGCGCTATCCGCGAGGCAAAGGTTGTCGCCTTCGAGGACCTGGGCATGGAAGCGATCTACGAATTCACCGTGGAAGACATGCCGGTAACGGTCGCGGTCGATTCGGAAGGCAACAATGTCCACCAGCTCGCCCCGCTTGTCTGGAAGGACAAGATTGCCAGCGAAGGCCTGCTGAAGGCCTGAACGACGGGGAGGCCGGGCAAGAATGCCTTCGCCTCCCCCTCGACCAACTGCCGACCGGTCTCGACAAAGCGGCTGGCCCCGCAGGCCATGCGCGCCTATCCCCCGTGATGCGTGCATGACTGAGACCACCGCCCCGCCGCCGCGCGTTCCCGCCCGGCTTGTCCTCGCTTCGATAGCGGGGCTCTGGTTGTGCTACCTCGTTGTCGCCACGCTGCGCAGCTATCTGGTCGGGCTGGAGTTCCAGGGCCCGCTGTTCTGGCGCCGCCTGGCCGTTACCATCGCCTCCATGGCCGTAACGGCAGGCATCTGGCCCTTGCTGCGGCTGCTCGATGCCCGCAGCCTGTGGGCCAAGGCGATCACTGTGGCCATCGTCGCTTTCCCCGCCTCGCTGGCGCTGGCGGCGATTAACCAGTGGGTCTTTTCCGACATCGAGAACCAGGTCGTCGCCAAGATCGGCGAGCGCGAGGGGATACGCATCCGTCGCGACGAGGCAGGCAACGTGCTGGTCGATGTTCCCGGCCTGAAGCGCGAGGCGGATTCGGCGCCCAGCGATGAAGCCCCGATCGCCTTGCCCACGCCCGAGCCGCACGTGCGCACGATTGCCCAGCAGGAAGCCGATGCCGATGCGGCGGTAACCATCGATCCGGCGACCGCCGAGGAAACCCGCTGGCGGCAGCTGACCGATGTTGCCCTTTCGCGCTACTTCCTGATCATTGCCTGGGCGGCAATCTACCTCGCCTTGCTGATCGCCGAGCAGGCGCGCGTCGCGGAGCGGCGCGAGGGTGAATATCGCCGCGCCGCCAAGCAGGCAGAGCTGCGGTCGCTGCGCTACCAGATCAACCCGCACTTCCTGTTCAACACGCTCAATTCGCTGTCCTCGCTGGTGATGACCGGCAAGCAGGAAGCGGCGGAAACCATGATCCAGTCGCTTGCCTCTTTCTATCGCCGCGGGCTTTCCGAAGACCCGACGGGCGATCACCCGCTGTCGGAAGAAATCGAGCTGCAACGCCTCTATCTGGAAATCGAGGCGGTGCGCTTCCCTGAGCGCCTGAAGCTCAGCGTCGATGTCTCGCCCGAGCTGGGTCTGGTACCGGTGCCGGGCATGATCCTGCAGCCGCTGGTGGAAAATGCCGTGAAGTATGGCGTGGCCCGCTCCACCCGCCCGGTGACGATTGCCATCGCCGCGCGAAGCGAATTCGGGCAGCTGGTGATCAGCGTTGCTGACGATGGCCCCGCCCCGGCTTCCGAAGAACACGGCATGGGCATCGGTCTTGCCAACGTCCGAGATCGGCTGAACGCCCGGTTCGGCGATGCCGCGGGCTTTGTGTCCGGTCCCGTTCCGGGCGGCTATCGCACCGAACTGCGGTTGCCGCTGCCGGGCTAGTCGAGAGAACAAGGGGACCATGGAACAGCCACTGCGCACACTGATTGTCGATGACGAGCCGCTGGCGATCGAGCGGTTGCAGGTCCTGTGCCGGCAGATCGGCGGGCTCGAGGTCGTCGGCACGGCAAGCGACGGCGCCAGTGCGCTGCGCGAGGCAGGTGCGCTCGATCCTGATCTTGTCCTGCTCGACATGACCATGCCCGAACTCGACGGGCTGGGTGTCGCCCGCGCCCTGGCCAAGGCCAAGAACCCGCCCGCCCTGGTTTTCGTCACGGCGCATGACAGCTTTGCCGTCGAGGCGTTCGATCTCGATGCGGTGGACTATGTGCTCAAGCCCGTCGCGCCGGACAGGCTTGGCCGCGCGATCCAGCGGGCCGTTGCTCGTCGCGGCGAAACGCGCGTTGAAGCGCCCAGTCCATGGATTTCCGAATTCTGGGTGCCCTATCGTTCGGAACTGCTGCGGGTTGCGGCGGCCGATGTCGATCGTATCGATGCCGAACGGGACTATGTCCGCCTGCATGTCGGTGACCGGTCGTACCTGCTGCTGCAAACCGTTTCCGGGCTGGAGGCGCGGCTCGATCCCGCGATGTTCATCCGGCTGCACCGGTCCACCATCCTGCGCCGCGACCGCATCACCGGACTGAGGCATGACGGCCTCGGCGTCTGGTCGGCAGAGCTGTCCGACGGTTCGGCGGTGCGGATCGGCCGTACCTACCTGGCGCGCGCCAAGGCCATGGCAGGGCGCTGATCCACACAATGAACCCGGGCCGAGGGGACTGTTCGGCCCGGGTCAGTCTAGCGGAATGCCGGTCTGTTTATGCTGGGGCGGGTTCAGCCGCCCTTGCCGACACGATTCTGGTAAGCCTCGATCCGGGCGAGAACGTTCTCGCGAAGGTCCTTGTGGCACTTGCTGGAGGGAATGCGCGTTCCGGTCCGGGCGGTGTCGCTGCAGACCTGCTTCGCGGCCGAACGGATGCGCTGGTCAAGTGTCGACTGGCCGCTCTTGCTGTCGAGATCGAGATCGTCGAACTTGATGCTGGCCTTCGGTGCTGCCGTGGTGTTGGCAGATGCAACGGCGGGGGCTGCCAGGGCGGCAATGGCCAGGGCGGGGGCAAGCATGAACTTCATGGGGACTTCCTTGGTTGCACGCGGTGGGGGGTGTCCGCGCATTGACAGGCTATGGCAGGATCGCCGCGATCGGGAGCCTTGCTCGACCTTCGCCGGAACCGTGCCGACGAAAGGTGTGTTACATCGATAAACCACCAACCGGAGCCGGTGAACGTCATGCCGGCTGGTCAATCGACCGCCCGGTGACTAGACAGGAAGCCCATGGCGCTGATCATCGTCTTCATCTTCGGCGTGGCGAATTTCGCCATGCACAAGGCCGTGCTGGAAAGCGGGCACCCGATGCTGGCGCAATTGCCTTCGTTCTTCCGCAGCCCCGGTGGCCGGATCAGCCTGATCGTCGAGTTCCTGCTGCTGCTGGGAACCATGCTGCTCGTTTCGGATGGCGCGGGGCACTGGGCATGGGGCTATGGCGCCTATTCCGCGATGAACGCGCTCTCCGCCTGGCTGATCCTTACCCGCCGGATATGATGGGGCTTGCCATGGTCATGCGCTTGGCTCCATGCGCCGGCCAATGAGCCAGCCCTTCCTCCTGTTCCACGTCAGCGACCTGCACTTCGGTTATGAAGACCGCAAGGCGCTGGACTGGTTCGCCCAGGAAGTGGCGGATGTGCAGCCCGACGGTGTGATCTGTACCGGCGACCTGACGATGCGGGGCACCGCGCGGGAATTTGCCGCGGCTCGCAAATGGCTTGAAGGTCTGGGCGTTCCGACGCTGGTCGAACCGGGCAATCACGACATGCCCTATTACTACAACCCGCTTGGACGCCTGCTGCGCCCTTACCGCCATTACGAGGCGCTGCGGCTGGCGGTTTCGCAGGACCTCGATTTCGCCGAGGTGGAAGTTGTCTCGCTTCGCACGATCTCGCGGGCGCAGCTGCGGCTTAACCAGTCAAAGGGCAAGGTGAAGCAATCGGCGCTCGACAGGGCGCTGGCGCGGCTGGCGCAGCACGCGGAAAAGCCGTTGCGACTGGTCGCCTGCCATCACCCCCTGGTGGAAGCCGATACCCATGCAACGGCCTCCACGCGCGGTGGCAAGCGGGCGCTTGCCGCTCTTGCGCGGGCGGGCGCCGATGCCGTGCTTTCGGGCCACGTGCACGATGCATTCGACAAGACGGTCGAGATCGACGGCTATGCCATCCGCATGATCGGTGCGGGGACCCTGTCCGAGCGTGTGCGCACCACGGCGCCGAGCTACAACCGGCTGTCGTGGAGCAGTCAAACTGGGCTTGCCGTGGAGCCGCGCAGCCTCAGCTGAGGGCGCGGGCGCGCACCCGCGTTTCGACCGCGTGCAGCAGGGCGAGCAGATCCTCGCGGCTGACGTCGAGCACCTCGTCCCACTCTTCCAGGACGGCATCGAGGTCAGCATCCTCGATGTGGCCCACCCATGCCGCCGGGATCGGTGCGGGAACGGGGCGGTGCGGCCAGGAGTGGCCGCTGAGCTGGTGCCAGCCCCATCCGCACACGACCATCAGGATGACATTGAGCACCAGTGGCAGCAGCAGGTAGTTTGCGTTCATCGTACTGACCGCCGGCGATGCCAGCACGGGCAACAGGGCAGTGCCGCCTGCGGGTGCGTGCAGGCAGCGGGCCATGCTCATCACCGCGACCGACAGGCCCACGGCCAGGGCGGCGGCCAGCCAGGGAAGCGGCACAAGGGCGTGGCAGGCAAGTCCGGTAAGCGCGGCGAGCAGGTGCCCTCCCACGACTGGCCAAGGCTGCGAAAGCGGGCTTGCCGGAAGCAGGAAGACCAGCACCGCGCTGGCCCCCATCGGCGCAATCAGCCAGGGAAGGGTCGGGTTGCTGGGCAGGATCAGGTGGCTGGCCCAGCCGGTAAGGGCGATGGCCAGCATGGCCCCCAGCGCTCCCGGGAGCCAGCCGGAATGGCCGACGGCCGGCATGGTCTGCGGCGTTGCGGCGACGAAATGCGGGGTGCTTGTCTGCATCCTGGTGCTCATGCCGAGATGGCGAAGCCAAGAAAAAGGGGCCGACCTTGCGGCCAGCCCCTGATTCGAAACGGGTTTGAGCCCCGGATCAGCGCTTCGAGAACTGGAAGCTGCGGCGTGCCTTGGCGCGGCCGTACTTCTTGCGTTCGACGACGCGCGGGTCGCGGGTAAGGAAGCCGGCAGCCTTCACTGCACTGCGCAGTGCCGGTTCGAACTTCGACAGGGCCTGGGCAATGCCGTGCTTCACGGCGCCGGCCTGGCCCGAGAGTCCGCCGCCCTTGACGGTGGCGATAACGTCGTACTGGCCGACGCGATCCGAAACCTGGAAGGGCTGGTCAATGACGAGGCGCAGGGTCGGACGAGCGAAGTAGACTTCCTGATCGCGGCCATTGACCGTGATCTTGCCCGAGCCGGGCTTGAGCCACACGCGGGCCACGGCGTCCTTGCGGCGGCCGGTGGCATAGGCGCGGCCCTGGGCGTCAACTTCCTTGTCGCGCAGCGGAGCGGCGGGACCGGTGCGGACCGGAGCTTCGGTGGTCGCTTCGGCGGCAACGCCTTCAGCGAGGTTGCCGAGATCGGCGAGATCGGTGACGGTGTTCTCGGACATTATGCGCCCACCTTGTTCTTGCGGTTCATGGCAGCAACGTCGAGCGGCTGCGGCTGGGTGCCGCCATGCGGATGCTCGGTGCCGGCGTACAGGTGCAGGGCGCGCATCTGGTCGCGGCCCAGCGGTCCACGCGGGATCATGCGCTCAACCGCCTTTTCGAGCACGCGCTCGGGGAAGCGGCCTTCAAGCACCTTGGCAGCCGTGACGGCCTTGATGCCGCCGGCATAGCCGGTGTGCTTGTAATAGGTCTTGTTGCCCAGCTTGTTGCCGGTCAGGCGAACCTTGTCGGCATTGATGACGACAACATGATCGCCGCAATCGACGTGCGGGGTGAAGCTCGGCTTGTGCTTGCCGCGCAGGATATTGGCGATGATCACCGCGAGGCGACCGACCACCAGGCCATCGGCATCGATCAGATGCCACTTCTTTTCGACCTCGGCCGGCTTGATCGACCGGGTCTGCTTGCTGAGCGCCTTCATGGCTGTTCGAATCCCTGAATTGCTGGTGTGCCGACGGGTGCCGGACGACCGGGAAGGCGCGCCAATGTGAGAAAGCGTGGCAAAAGTCAAGCTTCCCCGCGCCTTTGCGGAGAGGTAAAATAATACCGTTGCGGCAGTAAAGCTCAGTCGCGGGCAACCATCCGCCAGGTTTCCAGGCTCAGCCGCCGGGTGCCGTCCAGTTCGGTGAGCACGCGCCGCTCGAACCGATCGAGCAACCCGCCGCTGGCCTGGCTGGCCTGCAGCGTGACGGTAACCTTGCCCTGCCTGCCATCGGGCAGCGGCACCTCCTGGACATGGGTCTGCTGATCGGAGCCGGGTCGGAACAGGTCTGCCGGCCAGTTCGGGCCGACAACCCGGCTCTGGGTGACGATCCGCTGGACCATCTGGGTTGCCACGGACCTGTGCTCGCGGGGCATCGCGATCTTTTCGACCGAGCTGTTGACCAGGTCCTTCGCCTTTTCTGCCGCCGGCAGGTCGGCGGCGGGGGCTTGTGCGACGATGTAGCCCTGCGCGTTCAGCCGCAGCGGGAAAAGGCCATCGTCTTTGCGCGCCTTTTCAATCGCGGCGAGCGGTGCCAGCTCTGCCGGCGCTTCCACCTCGGTGACCACCAGTGTCCCGTCGACCCGCCAGCCTTCGCCCTCGCGGACAAAGCGCAGTTCGTAGCTGCGGCGGCTGACGATCTCCACGCCCGGGGCGATCACCTTGCGCAATTCGCGCGTCAGCATCACGGGGCTGGAGGGGGCGGCAAATGCGCTCTGGACCATGCCCTTGGCGGCCGCCGGTCCTGACAGGACAGGCGAGAGCGCGCCGGCCAGCAGCCATGCGGAGTGCAGTTTGCGGTTACGCCGTTTCATGCGACCAGAGCCCCCAGCCAAGCACTCGTCCCCGGTGCCGCCGTATCGCAGCGCCAGGCGAGAATCGCAGGATCTTCATAAGGATGGAGTTGTCCAAGCCGCGTGACAAGTGTTTCAAGCAGGGCGGCGTCGGTCTTGAACAGAACGCCGACCTCTTCTGCCTCGCCCCGTTCGCCCTGCCAGACATAGATCGATCGCATGCCGGGCAGCAGGTTCGCGCAGGCGGCCAGCTTTTCCGACAGCACCGCGTTCACGCAGCCTTCGGCCGAATCGCTGTCGGGAAACGGGCACCAGGCCAGCGCTGGGCCCTGCGGCTTCACCTCTGGCGACCCAGCCCGTGCGCGCCCCACGCGGTCGCCATGACCACAAGCGCGCCGACCGTCTGGTGCAGCACGGCAAGCCATAGCTCGACGCCGGTCATGACCGTGGCAATGCCCAGGATGATCTGCAGGCCGAACGCCGAGTGAATGGCGATCGAGGCTGGGCGCAGGCTCTTCCGGATCCGGCGCGCAAGGATCACCAGGATGGCGACCACGCCCCAAGCCCACCAGCGATGGAGGAAGTGCACGAGGAACGGATCGTTGAGCACGGCGTGGATCACGCCCTGCGACCAGTCGATCCCGTCGGGCCAGAACCGGCCCATCATCAGCGGCCAGTCATTGGCGACATGGCCTGCCCTCAGGCCTGCGACGAGCGCCCCGAGGAACAGCTGCAGGAACAGGGCGGCCAGTGCGAAGATGCCGAAGCCGGTCAGCCGCGCCGGCTTCTCCCCGCGGGCGAGGGCGTGCATGTCCAGCGCGGTCCAGGTCGTGTAGGTCAGGGTGAACAGGGCAAGCAGCAGGTGCGTTGCCAGGCGGAAGTGGCTGACCTTCACATCGGCATCGCCCGAAAGGCCGGACTTCACCATCCACCAGCCGACGACCGCCTGCAGCAGCCCCAGCCCCAGCAGGCCCAGCAGTCGCGGCTTGAACCCTGCCGGGATCGACCCGCGCAGCCAGAACCAGGCCAGCGGCACGACGAAAGCCAGGCCCAGCCCGGTGCGGACCAGGAAGCGGTGGAACCATTCCCAGAAGTAGATGAACTTGTATTCCTCAAGCGTCATGCCCGCCGGGCCGTTGACCTGGGTGTACTGCGGGATCTGCTTGTAGGCCTCGAATTCGGCGTGCCACTGCTGTTCACTGAGCGGGGGAAGAACGCCGGTGACCGGTTTCCATTCCGTGATCGAAAGCCCCGATTCCGTCAGCCGGGTGATCCCGCCGACGGCGACAACGCAGACGATGATTGCCGCTACCAGCCACAGCCATCGTGCAAGGATCAGCGGGCGGATGCCGCGCGCCGGGGTATGGGCACTGTTCATGGGGCTCCCCTGCAATTGCCGGCCATATTTCGCAACCCCGAATGCAGCTTTCAAGGGCGCCCGGCGGATACATCTTGAAGCATGTTATGTTATCACATAGATGGGAGCCAATGAACGGTTCCCTCGCCTCGATTCGCAGGCGGCTGGACCGCGCGGGTATCCTGCTTTCGGGTCTGTGCGCGGTGCATTGCCTTGCTTCGATCCTGCTGGTCAGCGCGCTGGGCCTTGGCGGCCAGTTGCTGCTTGCCCCGGCTATCCACCGGGTCGGGCTTGGTCTGGCGGTAGCCGTCGGTGCGGTCACGCTGGGAATCGGCATTTCGCGCCATGGCCAGCTCTGGCCGCTGCTGATCGGCACCTCGGGCCTGCTGTTCATGACCGCGGGCCTGCTCGTCCCCCATGGCGAGATGGAAGCCATCATGACCATCGCCGGCGTCTCGATGGTTGCCGTTGCGCACATCATGAACTTGCGCGCTTCGCGCTGAACGCTATGGCGCTGGCCATGAGCCAGCAAATCGCCCTCACCGTCAACGGCGAACCGCGCCGTACCGCGCCTGGCAATTCCGTTGCGGACCTTGTCGCGGAAATCGGACTTAACCCGAAGAAGGTGGCGGTCGAACGCAACGGCGAGATCGTCCCGCGCGGCACGCACGGCGATGTCGTGCTGGCCGATGGTGACGTGCTGGAAATCGTGCATTTCGTTGGTGGAGGCTGAACCTTGTCGGAAGATACCTGGTCACAAGATACCTGGACCGTTGCCGGTCGCACCTTCACCTCGCGGCTGATCGTCGGCACCGGCAAGTACAAGGATTTCGCGCAGAACGCCGCTGCCGTCGAGGCGAGCGGGGCGGAGATCGTGACCGTGGCCGTGCGCCGGGTGAACATCAGCGATCCCAAGGCGCCGATGCTGACCGATTTCATCGATCCCAAGAAGATCACCTACCTGCCCAACACAGCCGGCTGCTTCACCGCGGATGAAGCGATCCGCACCCTGCGGCTGGCCCGCGAGGCAGGCGGCTGGGACCTTGTCAAGCTTGAGGTGCTGGGCGAGGCACGCACCCTCTATCCCGACATGCGCGAAACGCTGAAGGCTTGCGAAGTGCTGGCCAATGAAGGTTTCGCACCCATGGTCTACTGCGTCGACGATCCGATTGCAGCAAAGCAGCTCGAAGATGCCGGTGCGGTGGCCGTCATGCCGCTGGGCGCACCGATAGGTTCGGGCCTGGGCATCCAGAACCGCGTGACGATCCGCCTGATCGTGGAAGGCGCCAAGGTGCCGGTGCTGGTCGATGCCGGCGTCGGCACGGCGAGCGATGCCGCAGTCGCCATGGAGCTTGGCTGCGACGGTGTGCTGATGAACACCGCGATTGCCGAAGCGAAGGACCCGATCCGCATGTCGCGCGCCATGAAGCTGGCCGTCGAAGCCGGTCGCCATGCCTATCTTTCCGGACGAATGGCTACCCGCAAATACGCGGATCCCTCCAGCCCGCTGGCAGGATTGATCTAACTTTCTTGGTTAACGCGAAAGTAACCAAAGTCTGGTGAACTGTTCCCGTGTGGAGAGATCCACGGCAACAGGGATACCGGATAATGGCCAATCTTGCCGCCGCCTCGCTGACAATAGCGGAACTGCGTGAATTCGCGAGTTTTTCGGCCTGCGAACAGCGTTACATCAAGCGCAGCCTCGATGTCGGGCTGGGGCGGCAGGATGCCTTCAAGTTGTGGTCTCGCGATGCCGAGGAAAGCGCCTCGATCCGCAGCCAGTACGTTGCCTATCAGGAGCTGAAGGTCCTGCGCTGCGCGATCCCGGACGAAACCGGGCTCGACGGGGTGGAGGATTTCATGGGCAAGCTGATCCGCGTCACGGCCTTCGACCTCGCGCAGGGCAGCCTGGGCTGCTTCTCTTCCTATCGCTTCCTTTACGAGCGCCTGCTCGGCCCCGAAGTGCGCCCCTGGTTGCCCAGCGCGTTCTGTGGCGCGGCGGCATTGCCGCGCATCCACCCGTCGCGGCGCAAGATGCTGCTGCAATCGATCAGCGAGGCAGCAGCAACGGCGCCGGGCTGGTCAAGCCGGGCGCCGAGCTTCTATCCGGAATGGGTCGACAAGGAGGCGGCCTGAAGGACTTGCCTCAGGCCTTCTTCTTGCGCGTCATGCCGGAATAGCCGCCCTCGCCATGGTCGAGGGTGCCGAACATCCAGTCGTACAGCAGCGTGATCGTCGCGAAATTGCCGCCCGTGAACTTGGCATGGTGGTGATGGTGCATGTCTGAAGCGTATTTGGCATAGCCCCAGAGGAAGCGCCCCTCACCCCACAGGTTGTGGTTGTGCAGGTTGATCTGCGAAAAGGCCACGAACGTCACGACAACCGTCACCACGTCGAACCGGCCCATGATTGCCGACAGCGCCGCGATTGTCGCAACATAGAGCCCCAGACCGATCGCCACTTCCAGCGGGTGGATATAGCTTGAATCCATGCGGCACGGATTGTGCTGGCGATGGTGGATTGCGTGCATCCATTTCAGCGGACCGCCCAGGAACGGGCTGTCATGGAACAGGAAGCGGTGCGTCAGGTAATAGAAGAAGTCATAGACCATCAGGACGATGAAGCAGTCGAGCAGCGTCCCCCAGACGGACTGGAAGCCCGGCTTCAGGCAGAACGGCAGGATGGCGAGGAAGATAACCACCTGGAAGCCGATCGCCCACTTGCGGTTCCACTTCTGGTTGGCCGAATAGGACGGCTTTTCCATGCGGCTTGCCAGCGCTTGCTTGTTCAGCCTGACTTGCGCGCCGATTGCGGGAATCAGGCTCAGCAGCTTGCTGCCCACCAGCGTGACGACGATGATGCCCACAAAGGCATAAAGCGAAAGCAGGCCTTCCCAGTTGCGGGCAATTCCCGCGAAAAATTCCGATTCCATTGACATCTTTCTCCCCCGAGAACGCAGTTCTCGTGCGCGGTCGTTACCACGATCGTGACGGCCGGACAACCATGCGGCATCCCGTGAAGCCAGGCTCGGGCCGCAAGGCATTGTACGGGTTTCAATTCTGCCACCGTGACCTATCTTGAGGGCATGATCCCGGCTGCCCGAACCGAACCCGCTCCTGTACGGATGCCCTTCTTCGGCCTTGCCCCATGGGCCGCGATCACCACGGTCCTGTCGCTGCTGGCACTGGCGCTTGTCGGGCCGCAGGGGGCGCTCTTCCAGCTGCTGCTGGCCATTGCGCTGGGCGGGGCGATCATGGCTGCGGTCTACCACGCGGAAGTACTGGCGCATTACCTAGGCGAACCATTCGGCACCCTGACGCTCGCACTTGCCGTGACCGTGATCGAGACGGCCCTGATCGTGTCCATCATGCTTGGCGATGGCGCCGCCGCCCAGACCCTGGCGCGCGATACGCTGATCGCGGCGATCATGATCACCATCAACGCCATTGTCGACATCTGCCTGCTGGTGGGCGGCACCCGCCATCATGAGCAGAGCTACACGCAGTCCGGCGTCAGCGTCGGCCTTGCCATGCTTGCGACGCTCGCCATGCTCACGCTGGTCCTGCCGAACTATACCGTGTCCGAGCGCGGGCCGTTCTATTCCGCTTCGCAGCTGGCCTTTGTCGCGATTGTCTCGCTGGTCATCTACGCCACATTCGTCGTCGCGCAGACCCTGCGCCACCGCGACCATTTCCTCCATGGCCAACCCGACGACCACGCGCACGAAGAGCCGGTTTCGCCGGGCAAGGCGCGGGCCGCATCGGTCATGCTGGTGCTGTCGCTGATCGCCGTCGTGCTGCTGGCGAAATCGCTTTCGCCGGCAATCGAGGCGACGGTCGCCTGGCTAGGCGCGCCGAAGGCGGTGGTCGGCATCGTTATCGCCGGGCTGGTCCTCGCGCCAGAGGGATTTGCCGCGCTTCGCGCCGCTCGGGCGAACCGGGTGCAGACCAGCCTCAACCTCGCGATCGGTTCTGCCCTGGCAACGATCGGGCTTACCATCCCCGCCGTCGCCTGCATCGCGCTGGTCATGGGGCTCGACCTCGAACTGGGGCTGCCGATGGGCAATACGGTGCTGCTGGCGCTGACGCTGTTCGTCGCCTCGTTGACGCTGGGTACGGGGCGCACGACAATCGTCCAGGGCGTGATCCACCTCGTCCTTTTCGCCACCTACCTGTTCATCGCGCTGGTGCCCTAGATCAGCCCTTGTAAAGGGCGTCCAGCTTCTCGCCGTAGCGCGCTTTCAGCTTGTGGCGGCGGATCTTGAGGCTAGGGGTCATCTCCTCGTTGTCGATGGAGAAGGGCTCGTCGGCAAAGGTGAACTGGCGCACCTTTTCGATCACCGATAACTGCGCGTTCACCCGGTCTATCGCCGCGCGAACCGCCGTGCGGAAGGCGGGCAGCGATTCGAGCGCCTTGAGGTCGAACTTCTCGCCTTCGCGGCGTGACCATTCCAGCGCCCAGTCGGCATCCGGCACGATCAGGCCGACAAGGTACGGCCGCTTGTCGCCAACGACCATGGCCTGGGCAATCTCGGGCTGGAGCGTGAGCATGCCCTCGATCCGCTGGGGTGAGACATTGTCGCCCTTGTCGTTGACGATCATGTCCTTCTTGCGATCGGTAATGACGATGCGGCCCTTGTCGTCGATGTGGCCGATGTCTCCGGTGTGCAGCCAGTGCCCGCCTTCGCCATCGGGCTCCAGTGCCTTCTGGGTTTCTTCCTTGTTGTGCCAGTAGCCTTCCATGACCAGCTCGCCGCGGACCAGGATCTCGCCGTCCTCCGCGATCCGCACCTCAACGCCGCGCATAGGCGGGCCAACGGTGTCCATCTTCAGGCCTGCCGAAGGCCGGTTGCACGAGATCACCGGGCCACTCTCGGTCTGGCCATAGCCCTGCAGCATGGTCAGGCCCATCGAATCGAAGAACACGCCGATATCGGGATTGAGCGGCGCGCCGCCGGAAACCATCGCCTTCATGCGGCCGCCCATGCGCGCGCGGATCTTGGGACGCAGCGTCTTCTCGAGGATCAGGTCCATCGGCTTGTCGCGCCAGCGGCCCTTGCCTCTGGCCTTGCTGGTGCCGATCGCGAGTGCCCGCTCCATCAGGTAATTGGCCACCCGGCCCTGCTTTTCCACCTGCTTCATGATGCGCGTGCGCAGCACTTCGAACAGGCGCGGGACCACGACCATGATCGTCGGGCGCACTTCCTCGATATTGCTGGCGAGCTTTTCCAGCCCTTCGGAATAGGCGATCTCGGCGCCCATGCCGATCGGCAGGAACTGCCCGCCGGTGTGCTCATAACTGTGCGACAGCGGCAGGAAGGACAGGAACACTTCCTCGCCCCAGCCGAAATCGTCGACCAGGATGCGGGCCGCACCGTCGACGTTCATCAGGATCATGCCGTGGTGCTGGCGTACACCGCGCGGCGCGCCCCCGGTGCCAGAGGTATAGATGATGCATGCCAGGTCCTTGCGCCCGATCTTCGCCACGCGCTTGTCCACCGCCACGCGGGCCTTTTCGGCATCGCCATCCACCAGCTCCGCCCAGACATGGGCATCGGCCCGGCCAAGCTGCGGCAGCTTGAAGCTTTCCATGGTGATCAGGTGGCGGACATATTCGCCATGCATCATCGCCGGCAGCAGCGGCTTGGCCAGCTTGGCATCCGAAACAATCACCGCCGATGCGCCCGAATTTTCCAGCACGTGGGCATGGTCGCGCTCGGTGTTGGTGGTGTAGGCGGGCACGGTGACCAGTCCCGCCGCCATGATGGCCAGATCGGCAATGCACCACTCCGGGCGGTTCTCGGAAACGAGCAGAACCCGCTCGCCATCCTTCAGGCCCAATTTGCGCAGCGCCTCGGCCAGAAGGCAGACGCGCCGCGCTGCCTCGGCATAGGAGATCGATTGCCACTGCCCGTCGCGCTTGGCGGTCAGGAACGGGCTGTCGCCCCGTTCATCCGCGCGCTGGAGGAACAGCGAAACCAGGTTGGGTGCCGCGTCGAAATCGCTGATCTGCACTTCACAAGCCTCTCTTTATGCCGTCGAAAGCGGTTGCAGAGAGACTAGAGGCGCTGTGTCCTAGCGGCAAGCACCCCTGCCGGGATTGCCCCCAGCCAGCGGGAATCACTCCGTCGCGGCCGTGCCGTCGCTGCGCGGATCGGCCCCGCCGCGAAGCGTGCTGCCGATCACTTCCACCGCGTTCGCCTTGCCGCCCGGGCGGGTGCGTACATCGTGGCCCAGCGCTTTGAGCGCCGGGATCATCGCTTCCAGCTTCGTTCCCGCCTCGACGAAGACGACCGGGCCTTCGGGCGCGAAGATCAGCGGTGCGGCGATGGCGTCCTGCGCGCTCATGCCCCAGTCGATTACGCCGATGATCGACTTTGCGACCTGAGCGGGGATGGTCGTGCCACCGGCAGCCCCGATGGCCAGCCGCAGCTTGCCATCGGGCGCGAAGACCAGCGTGGGCGCCATCGAACTGCGCGGTCGCTTGCCACCCTCGACCCGGTTTGCGGCGGGGCGTCCCTCGCGTTCGGGCACCATGTCGAAATCGGTCAATTCGTTGTTGAGGTAGTAACCGCCGGTGATCAGGCCCGATCCGAAGGCGCTCTCGATGGTCGAGGTATAGGTGACGGCATGACCGCGCCGGTCGATCGCCACGAAGTGCGAGGTGCCGTGTTCGGGCCCTGCCGTGCCGTCGGCCCGGACCAGTGCCTCGGCACCAGGAGGCGTTCCCGCGGTTACCAGCGCCAGCGACTTGCCCGGATCGATCAGGGCAGAACGGCTCCTGAGGTACTGTTCGTCAAGCAGCCCGGCCACCGGAACCTTCACGAAATCGGCGTCGCCCAGGTAGCGCGCGCGGTCGGCATAGGCGAGGCGCATCGATTCCGCGATCAGGTGCCATGCCGTGGGCGAATCAGGGCCCAAGGCCTTGAGGTCGAAGCGCTCAAGCTGCTTGAGAACGGTGAACACGGTCGTCTCGCCAGAGCTTGGCGGTGCCATGCCGCAGATCCGGTATTCGCGGTATGTGCCGCAGAGCGGCGACCGGTCCTTCGCCCTATAGGAGGTCACGTCCTTCAGCGTCATCTGCGATGGGTTGCGGCTGGCGGTATTCACCGTCGCCACGATCGCGCGGGCGTTCGCTCCGGAATAGAAGGCCTTTGCCCCGCGCCGGGCAATCTGCTCCAGCGTCCTCGCCAGTTCCGGGTTCCTGACCATCGTGCCTGCCGGCAGCGGCTGGCCGGACGCGTCATAGAACATGGCCATGCCTGCCGGAGTGAAACCGGCAGATCCCTTTGCGAAATCGAGGAACTGGCGGGTGCGCGGGGTGATTGCCCAGCCTTCCCGCGCAAGCCGGATCGCCGGCTGGAACAGGCGCGACCACTTCAGGCGGCCATGGCGGCGATGAGCCTTTTCGGCGAGGGCAAGGTTCCCCGGCACGCCCACGCTGGTGCCGCCCGGAACGGCATCGCGAAAGGTCATCGGCTTGCCGTCCTTGAAGAACCACTGCGGGTGGGCGGCGGCCGGGGCCGTCTCGCGCCCATCGATCGTCTCGATCTTTCCGCCGGGCTGCAGTGCGACGTAAAAGCCGCCCCCGCCGATGCCGGAGCTCTGCGGTTCCACCACGGTCAGCGCCAGCATGGTGGCCACGGCGGCATCGGTGGCGCTGCCGCCGGCGCGAAGCATTTCGAGGCCCGCTTCGGTCGCGCGCGGATCGGCGGATGAGACCATGCCCTTGTCATAGACCTGCCGGGCAGCGTGCCGCGCCTGGGCCGGCGCGGCGAAGGAAACGGGAACCAGCGCAAGGGCGGCGACGATCAGGAAGGGATGCGACTTCATGCCGCCAGCCTATTCGGTCCCGACAGCCTCGGCAATGGAGGCAAAGCCATCGCGCCGCATCAGCGCTTCCATCCCGGCAAGGATGGTCCGCGCAATGCCGGGTCCTTCATAGACCATGGCGCTGTAAAGCTGGACGAGGCTGGCCCCGGCCCGGATGCGGGCCCAGGCATCTTCCGCCGTGGCAATCCCGCCCACGCCGATCAGGGGAAGCCGCCCCTCGCTTGCCTTGCGGAAATCACGCAGGCGCTGGAGCGCGAGTTCGCGCAAGGGTGCGCCGGAAAGCCCGCCTGCCTCGCCTGCGTGGCGCGATTGGAGCGGCGGGCGGGTGATCGTGGTGTTGGACACGATGATCCCGTCGATGCTGTTTTTCATGACCGCATCGACGATACGCGCCGGAGCGCCGTCATCGAGATCGGGCGCCACCTTGAGGAACACCGGCGGCCAGCCCGATTCGCGGGCTGCGGCAACGGCCGAAAGCAGCTCGGCCAGTTCCTTGTCGCCCTGAAGGTCGCGCAGGCCGGGGGTGTTGGGGGAGGACACGTTGATTGTCAGGTAATCGGCCACCCCGGCCATCGCCCGCAGTCCGGTAATGTAGTCCGCCACGCGGTCGGCCGAATCCTTGTTCGCCCCGACGTTGACGCCGACAATCCGGCGACCGTCGCGGATGCGCGGGGCAAGGCGCTGCAAGGCTGCCTGCAGGCCGCCGTTGTTGAAGCCCATGCGATTGATCACCGCGCGGTCTTCCTCCAGCCGGAACAGCCGGGGCCGGGGATTGCCTGCCTGGGGCCGGGGAGTGACCGTGCCGATTTCCGCAAAGCCGAAGCCAAGGCCGGTGATCGCCTCCGCCACTTCCGCGTCCTTGTCGAAGCCGGGGGCCATGCCAAGCGGATTGGCAAAGGCTATCCCCGCGACCGTGGTGGCCAGTGCGCCCGCGACCGGAGGCGCGCCGGGGCCACGCAACTGGAGACCGAGAATCGCGAGTCGGTGTGCGCGTTCGGCCTCGATTCGGAAAAGCAGCGGGCGAAGGAACGAATAAGCCATGGCCGGCGCCTATGGCAGAGCGTTCGGCGCGTGTCGAATGGGCAACACTTGTCCCCGGATGCAGCAATGACACCGGTTCCTCACGTCATTTGTCATTTTTGATCGCAACCATGTGTCGCGTTTTTACAATTCTTTCGGGCGCACAAGGGTCTAACGAGCACTTGCGACCCGAAGGGCTCGTGGCTTTTAGCGGCGAGTTCTCAACTTACGCGGCGGACCTTGGGGATTTCCCCGTGGTCCGCCTTTTTTTATGGCCGAATCGGCAATTGAAATCCGCAAGGTCCGCGCCTAGGTGAAACCGGAACGAATCAGTCTGATTTTCCGGAGCCACGATCCATGCGCCTTTCCAGCATGGCAGATTACGCCGTCGTCACGATGAGCGCCGCAGCCCGTCACTGCGGCGGCGGGCGCGTTTCGGCCACCCAGCTGGCCGCGGAAACCGGATTGCCCGCGCCCACGGTGCAGAAGCTGGTTTCCAAGCTTTCGGCGGCCGGGCTGATCAAGTCGGTCCGCGGTGCCGGTGGCGGCTTCAAGCTGGCCCGTCCTGCGGCTGCCATCACGCTTGCCGATATTGTCGAGGCGGTCGAAGGCCCCATCGCGCTGACATCCTGTGTCGAAGGGCAGGATTGCTCGCTCGATTCGTGCTGTTCGGTGCGGGCGCACTGGCCGGTGGTCAACGAGGCGCTGCGCGGGGCCCTGGCGGGAGTGCCGCTGACCCGACTCGCCCAGCCCCAGGGAGTTCCGGCATGACCGAGGAAGTGGCCATCAAGGACCAGGCTGCGCGCGATGCCGCCGCCAGGGTTGCCGATTACGAACACGGCTGGTCGGCCGATATCGAGACCGAGTTCGCCCCCAAGGGGCTGAGCGAGGACACCGTCCGCTTCATCAGCGCCAAGAAGAACGAGCCGGAATGGATGCTCGACTGGCGGCTGAAGGCCTTCCGGCACTGGCAGACCATGCCCATGCCGGACTGGGCGAAGCTGAACGTGCCGCCGATCGATTACCAGGACGCCTATTACTACGCCGCGCCAAAGGCGAAGAAGAAGCTGGAAAGCCTTGACGAGGTCGATCCGGAAATCCTGCGCGTTTACGAAAAGCTGGGCATCCCGCTGGAAGAGCAGAAGGTGCTCGCCGGCGTAGAGGGCGCGCGCAAGGTTGCCGTCGATGCGGTGTTCGACTCGGTCAGTGTCGCCACGACATTCCGCGAGGAGCTCAAGAAGGCCGGCGTCATCTTCCTGTCGATCTCGGAAGCGATCCGCGAATATCCCGATCTGGTGAAGCGCTGGCTGGGCAAGGTCGTGCCGGTGCGCGACAACTTCTTCGCGGCGCTCAACTGCGCGGTCTTCTCCGACGGCACCTTCGTCTACATCCCCGAAGGCGTACGCTGCCCGATGGAGCTCTCCACCTATTTCCGCATCAACGCGGAAAACACCGGGCAGTTTGAGCGTACGCTGATCGTCGCGGACAAGGGGGCCTACGTTTCCTACCTTGAAGGTTGCACCGCGCCGCAGCGCGACGAGAACCAGCTTCACGCCGCCGTGGTCGAACTGGTCGCGCTCGACGATGCCGAGATCAAGTATTCGACCGTGCAGAACTGGTACCCAGGCGATGCCGAGGGCAAGGGCGGCATCTACAACTTCGTCACCAAGCGTGCGTTGTGCCAGGGTGCGCGCAGCAAGGTGAGCTGGACCCAGGTCGAAACCGGATCGGCAATCACCTGGAAGTATCCTTCGTGCGTGCTGAACGGCGAGGATTCGGTGGGCGAGTTCTACTCGGTCGCTGTCACCAACAATTACCAGCAGGCCGATACCGGCACCAAGATGATCCACAATGGCAAGGGCAGCCGCTCGACCATCGTCTCCAAGGGCATCTCGGCGGGCAAGAGCCAGAACACCTACCGCGGCCTCGTCCGCGTCGCCCCGCAGGCCGAAGGCGTGCGCAATTTCACCCAGTGCGACAGCCTGCTGCTCGGCAAGGACTGCGGCGCGCACACCGTGCCCTATATCGAGGTGAAGAACCCCTCGGCCCAGATCGAGCACGAGGCGACCACCAGCAAGATTTCCGACGACCAGCTGTTCTACGCCATGCAGCGCGGGCTGGGCCAGGAAGAGGCGGTGGCGCTGATCGTCAACGGTTTCGCCAAGGAAGTGCTGCAGCAATTGCCGATGGAATTTGCAGTGGAAGCCCAGAAGCTGCTGGGCATTTCGCTTGAAGGAAGTGTTGGATGAAGAAGACCCTCACCGTCAGGCCGGTGGAAGAGCGTACCGAAGCCCCCGCAATCGAGAAACGCGGGCGTGGCTGGTCGATCTCCGAAAAGCGGCTGGACAAGATCCACGACCAGGCCCGGCGCAACCGGATGGAGCCGACCGAGGCCCAGAAGGTTCTCGGCGAAAAGCTGGCCGCCGCCAACCTTGGCAAGTTCAAGCTGACGCGCCAGCAGGTGATCGGCTCTGCCATCCTCGACTTCGCCTGCAACCCGCTGCGTATCGCGGTTTCGATCGACGAAGGCGGCGATCCGGCGCTGACCGCGCGGCGCGACAAGAGCCTTGAGGCCGTTGGCGTGAAGCTGCTGCGTTTCCCTGCGGCCCGCGTGCTCGAAGAACCCGATGCCGTGGTCGAAGAGATCATCGCCGCCATGAAGGCGAGCTATGACGAGCGCGGGCGCGCCCGTCGCCAGCATTACCAGACGCGCGGCGCACCGCGGCGCTAGCAGGAATGACCATGCTCCAGATTGACAATCTTCAGGCGACCGTTGCCGACAAGCCGATCCTCAAGGGCCTTTCGCTCCGCATCAACCCGGGCGAAATCCACGCGATCATGGGGCCTAACGGGGCGGGCAAGTCCACCACGGGCTATGTCCTCGGCGGCCGGCCGGGCTATGACGTGACCGGCGGCGAAGTAACCTTTGACGGGCAGGACCTGCTCGCGCTCGAACCGCATGAGCGGGCTGCGGCGGGCCTGTTCCTCGGCTTCCAGTACCCGGTCGAAATTCCGGGCGTCTCCTTCGTCCAGTTCCTGCGCGAAAGCCTCAACGCCCAGCGCAAGAGCCGCGGCGAGGAGCCGCTGTCGGGCGGCGAATTCCTCAAGCTCGCGCGCGAGAAGGCAGCGCTGCTGAAGATGGACATGGACATGCTCAAGCGGTCGGTGAATGTCGGCTTCTCGGGCGGCGAGAAGAAGCGCGCCGAGATGGTGCAGATGGGCGTGCTCGATCCGAAGCTGGCGATCCTCGACGAGACGGACTCCGGGCTCGACATCGATGCCCTGCGGATTGTCGGCGAGGGCATCAACGCGATCATGCGCGCGCCCGGCAAGGCCGTGCTGCTGATCACCCATTACCAGCGCCTGCTCGACTATGTGAAACCGGACTTCGTCCACGTCCTTGCCGGTGGCCGCATCGTTCGCACCGGCGGGCCCGAACTGGCGCTGCAGCTTGAGGAACAGGGCTACGAGGCCGTAGCCGCATGACCCAGGCCGTCGCCCTTCCCTCCCACCGCGACGAGGATTTCCGCTATGCGGACCTCGATGCCCTTGCCGGCATCTGGCCCGTGGCGCGTGAGGAGATCCGCATCGCCGCGGGGGAAAGCGGCGCACTGGCCATCGTGCTCGATGGTGCCGAAGCGACAGCCCGCCACCTGCATATCGAGATCGCCGATGGCGCATCGTTCGACCTGCGCGTGCTCAACACCGGCAGCGGGTTCGCGCGCATCGCGGTGGATGCGAAGCTGGGCGCGAAAAGCGAATTCACCCTGGGCGCGGCGCAACTGGGCGGCGGCAAGGCCAACCTCGAACTGGTGACCGAGGTCGCCCACCTTTCCGCCGATTCGATCAGTCGGCAGGTCGTGCGATCGGTGCTGGGCGGGGAGGCGGTCGGCACTTACCTCGGCAAGGTCGCAGTCGCCCGCGGGGCCGATGGCACCGATGCCGAGCAATCCGTCCGCGCCATGCTGCTTGACCGCACGGCCACGGCCAATGCCCGCCCCGAACTGGAAATCTTCGCCGACGACGTGAAGTGCGCGCACGGCTGTGCCGTGGGCGAGCTTGATGCCAACGCCCTGTTCTACATGGCGCAGCGCGGCCTTCCGCCGGAAACGGCAAAGCGGCTGATGTTGCAGGCTTTCGTGGCAGAAGCCTTTGTTGGCGCCGCCGACGAGGAAGCGCTCGATGCCGCATCGCAGGCGGCGCTGGAGGCCCTGCTGTGAGCCTGGCTGCCACCCTCGATGCCGGCATCAAGTCGCAGTTCCCGGGCCTTGCCGGCAACTGGCATTACCTCGATACCGCCGCCACCGCGCAGAAGCCGCAGGCCGTGATCGACGCGATGGTTCGCGCCCTGGGCGAGGATTACGCGACGGTCCATCGCGGGGTCTATGCGCGCTCGGCGGAAATGACCCTGGCTTTCGAGGAAGCGCGGCGCAAGGTCGCGGCCTTCATCGGCGGCGCTGAGAACGAGATTGTCTTCACCCGCGGCGCGACCGAGGCGATCAACCTTGTTGCGCAGACCTGGGGGCAAGCGAACCTCAAGGCGGGCGATCGCGTGCTCCTGTCCATGCTGGAGCACCATTCGAACATCGTGCCCTGGCAACTGCTGCGCGACCGGACCGGGGTGGAAATCGACGTCTGTCCGTTGACGCCGGACGGACAGATCGATCTTGCGGCGGCGGAACGGATTCTCACCCCCGCGCACAAGCTGGTGGCGCTTGCCCACGTCTCCAACGTACTCGGCTCGATGCTCCACGTGGAACAGGCTGTGGCGCTGGCCCGCAGCGTCGGGGCCAGGATCCTGCTCGACGGATGCCAGGCCGTGCCGCGGCTCGCCGTCGATGTCGCGGCGCTTGATTGCGACTTCTACGTGTTCTCGGCGCACAAGCTCTATGGCCCCACCGGCATCGGCGCGCTCTGGGCGCGGGCGGAACTGCTTGATGCGATGCCGCCCTGGCACGGTGGCGGCGCGATGATCGACCGGGTTACTTTCGAGAAGACCACCTTCGCGCCGCCGCCCGCCCGGTTCGAGGCGGGGACCCCGGCGATTGTCGAAGCCATCGCTCTGGGTGCGGCGGTGGACTATGTTTCGGCCATAGGTCTCGATGCGATCCACGCGCATGAGGCGGCGCTGGTTGCCCGGTGCCGTGATGAACTGCGGCGGATGAATTCGGTAAGGCTGTTCGGGCCGGAAGAATCGGCAGGCATTGTCTCGTTTGCGCTCGATGGCGTGCATCCACATGACCTCGGCACCATATTGGACGAGGAAGGCGTGGCGATCCGCGCCGGGCACCATTGCGCCCAGCCGCTGATGGATCATCTTGGCGTACCGGCAACCGCGCGCGCCAGCTTTGGCATTTACAACGATGAGGCAGATGTGGCGGCGCTGGTCCGCGGCATCGAACGGACGAAAAGGATTTTCGGATGAGCGGGGAAGAGCCCAGGTTCACCGTCGAAGAGGTTGAAAGCGTGGCGCCGCCGCCCAAGGCGCGGGTCGACGATGCAGAGGCACCGACCGAGAAGCTGGAGCGCAAGCGCGACTATCTTGAAGGCTTCCTTGCCGAAAAGCCGCAGGGCCTTGCCGCGGGCGAGCCGGGTGGCGACATCTACGAATCGGTCATCGGCGCGCTGAAGGAAATCTTCGATCCGGAAATTCCGGTGAACATCTATGACCTTGGCCTGATCTACGGGGTGGAAGTGGATGGCGATGGCGGCGTTACCGTGACCATGACGCTGACCACGCCGCATTGCCCCGTCGCCGAATCGATGCCGGGTGAAGTGGAGCTGCGCGTCGGTGCCGTTCCCGGTGTGCGCGACTGCGAAGTGAACCTCGTCTGGGATCCGCCATGGGACCCGGCCAAGATGAGCGACGAGGCCCGGCTGGAGCTTGGCATGCTATGACGACCACCACGACAACCCGCGCCCGTCCCGCAGCCGTCCTGCTTACCCCGGCAGCCGAAGCCCGCATTGCCCACCTGATGAGCGAGGCGCCCGAAGGCGCGATCGGCGTGAAGCTTTCCACCCCGCGCAGGGGCTGTTCGGGCCTGGCCTATTCGGTGGACTACGTGACCGAGGCCAATCCTATCGACGAGCGCATCGAGACGCCGGGTGGACTGTTCTTCATCGATGGCGGTTCGGTGCTCTACCTGATCGGATCGACGATGGACTGGGTGGAAGACGATTTCCAGGCGGGCTTCGTGTTCAACAATCCCAATGCCAAGGGCACCTGCGGCTGCGGCGAAAGCTTCACCGTCTGATAAAATAGCGGCCCGCCCCCCGGAAGGAGAGGGCGGGACGCCGTTTGGTCCGGGGCGACTCGGTTATCAGCGCCCGGTTTCCTGTTCGAGGAAGGCCAGCAAGGCCTCATCGTATTCGTCGATGCGGCTGTTGCCGTCGATCTGGCCCTGCAACCAGGTATTCTCTTCGGTGGTCACGACCGCGGCAGCGGCCTGTTCCGCGGCGGTATCGCGCTGCTTGCGACCGAACAGCGCCCTGAAGGTATCGACCATTCCGGTCTCTACATCGGACTTCGCCATGCGGCCGGCAAAGCGCAGCAGGCTGGGGGTGCTGGCGTTCATGAACTGCTCCAGCTCGGCCGCCCGCCCTGAGTCGAGCGGATTGTAGCTGGTATAGCCGGACAGATAGCTGCCGACGCCCTGGACAAACAGCTGCTTCCACTCGGCCGCGTTCGGCGCATCGAGCGTGGCGTCCTTGAGCCGGAACAGCATCTCTGCCTCGCTGCGGCTGGCAGCGGCGGGGCGGTCGCCTGCCTGGGCGAAGATCACCCGGCGCAGCAGGCCGACCTCGGTGGAGTTCACATTGCCTTTTTCAAGCGGGCCGCGGCGCGTGGGGCCCTCGCCAGTCAACACCGCCTGCTCGATCTGGGCCAGGACATAGTCCTTCAGGTTCTGCGGCACGTTGAGCGCCTTTTCGACGATCCTCACCAGCAGTTCCAGCTCGGTCAGGCCGTGCAGGTGGCCGTTATGGTCGATCCGGGCGATCAGCCAGTCGGCCTGAGACTGCGAGACATAGCCGCGCGGCTCCAGCCCGTTGACAAGGAATTCGCCCAGGGCCTCGACGAAGAAGTCGGACCATTCGGTGCTGTGCTCCGCCAGCCGGTCGTTGATCGCGAAGATTGCCTCGGCTTCTACCGGGCTGATCGTGCCGTCGCCCCAGCCTGCCCGGCGCAGGTCCAGGATTTCCTGCGCGGAAATCGAGCCGTCGGCAGCCGCCTGTTCGGCCAGCGTGCGGAAATGCATGGTCATTGCGGCAATGCCCTTTCGTGGATCCGGGGCAATACCTAGAAAAAACTGGCTAACGTTTCCTTAGCGCGGCAACGCAGCTCGCCCTGTCGACATCGCGACCGTCGCTGGCGCGGCGGGCTTCGACGTAGGTGGCATGGGGCTCCTGTCCGGCCTCCTGCGGGTAGAGGAACACGTCGAGCACACAGGCGTTGCCGGAAAACTGCAGCTTGCGCGCATCGCCTTCGAGCACGTCAAGGCGGGCGGTGCCGAACTGGCGCTCAAGGTCTCCGCCGCTTGCGCCGATCACCCCTTCGAGTCCCGGCGCGGCCAGGATTCGCGGGCGGGCCGGCGGCTTTGCCGGGGTCGGCTTGACCACGGTGGGCGGCGGCGGCAGCGGGCGGGTGGCGCTCTTGACCGTTGCTGTGCCGCCACCACAGGCGGCCAGCAGCAGGATCGGGGCGAGGGCGGGAAGAGTGGTGCGCATTGGCTTCACGGCGCCTCGCATCACCCCAAAGCGGCTTGCTGTCAACGCTATCGGTCTTGCCCCCGGCACGGGTGAACGCTAGTCGCGCGGACTGGTTCCACCCAGGAAGGCTATCAATGTCCCAACCCACTCGCGACGTTATCGCAATCGGCAATGCCATCGTCGATGTCATGGCTCCCTGCGAGGACGCGCTGATCGAACGGCTGGGCATGACGCGCGGCGGGATGACCCTGATCGACACCGCCCGCGCTCACGAGCTTTACGAGGCCATGGGGCCCGCGCGTGAGATTTCGGGCGGTTCGGCGGCGAACACGCTGGCGGGCCTTGCCGCGCTGGGCGCGAACTGCGCCTTCATCGGCCAGGTTGCGCAGGACCAGCTGGGCGAGGTTTTCGCGCACGACATCCGCGCCGGCGGCATCGCTTTCGAAACCCCAGCCCGTGCCGGCGATCCGCCGACGGCGCGGTGCCTGATCTTCGTGACGCCCGATGGCCAGCGGACGATGAACACCTTCCTCGGCGCATCGCAGTTCCTGCCGCCCGCCGCGCTTGACGAGGCCGCGATCGCCGATGCCGCGGTGCTTTATCTCGAGGGCTACCTGTGGGATCCGGAAGAGCCGCGCGCAGCCATGCGCCGCGCCATCGGCGCGGCACGCAATGCCGGGCGCAAGGTGGCCTTCACCCTGTCCGATGCTTTCGTGATCGAGCGGCACGGCGCCGATTTCCGCGCCATGATCGAAACCGGCGATATCGACATTCTTTTCGCCAACCACGTCGAGCTTGCAGCGCTGACCGGCGAGGACGATTTCGATGCCGGCCTTGCGGCGCTGGCGCCCAAGGTTCCGCTGCTGGTGGTTACCTGCAGCGAAAAGGGCGCGGTTGCGGTGGCGCAGGGCAGCCGTTTCTCGGTCCCGGCCGAACCGGTCGAGCGTGTGGTCGATACCACTGGCGCGGGTGACCTGTTCGCCGCCGGCTTCCTCTTCGGCCATGTCCGCGGCCGCCCGGTCGACGAATGCCTGCGCCTGGGCGCGATCTGCGCCAGCGAGATCATCTCGCACTACGGCGCCCGGCCCGAGGCGGACCTCAAGGCGCTGGTCGCCGAGCGCGTCGGCTAGGCCAGGGGGCCGCTCACGCGCTTTCGCGCGCGACCTCTCGCCAGCCGATGTCGCGGCGGCAGAACCCGCTCGGGAAGTCGATGGCATCGACAGCCGCATAGGCCAGGGCCTGCGCTTCGCGAGCATTGGCGCCCAGCGCCGTCACGTTGAGCACACGCCCGCCATTGGCAACCAGTTGTCCGTCGACAGTGGCCGTGCCCGCATGGAAGACGCGGCCGTTATGGGGTGCGCGCATGTCTATGGTGCCGCCCTTTTCCGGCGTGCCGGGATAGCCCCTGGCGGCCATGACCACCGTCAGCGCGGTGGCATCGCGCATGCGGACCGGGGGTGCATCCTTCAGGCCATCCACCTGCGAGGCGCGATGGAGCAGGTCAACCAGGTCGCCCTCGAAGCGCATCATCAGTACCTGGCATTCGGGATCGCCGAAGCGGCAGTTGTATTCGATCAGCTTCGGCCCCTCGGCCGTGAGCATCAGCCCGGCAAAGAGCACGCCCTGATAGGGCATGTTGTCGCGAGCCAGCGCGCTGACGGTGGGGCGCACGATCCGCTCCATCACCTCGGCCTCGATCTCGGGGGTAAAGACGCCGGTCGGCGAATAGGCACCCATGCCGCCGGTATTCGGTCCGGTATCGCCATCACCCACGCGCTTGTGATCCTGCGCAGAGCCGAAGGGCAGCACATTGGTGCCGTCCGAGATGGCAAAGAAGCTGGCCTCCTCGCCGGTCATGAATTCCTCGATCACGACTTCGGCACCGGCTTCGCCAAAGCCGCCGGAGAACATGAACTCCACTGCCTCGCGCGCCTCTGCCTCGGTTTCGGCGATGATCACGCCCTTGCCGGCGGCAAGGCCATCGGCCTTGATGACAACCGGCAGGCCGAACCGCGCGAGGTCCGCCAGCGCCGCGTCCTTGCCGGAATGGCGCGCATAGGCGGCAGTAGGGATTCCTTCGCGGGCGCAGAGATCCTTGACGAAGCCCTTGGAGCCTTCGAGCTGGGCCGCCGCCTTCGACGGGCCGAATACGGCGATCCCGGCGGCGCGCAGGCTGTCTGCCAGTCCATCGACCAGCGGCGCTTCCGGGCCGATGACGACGAAGCTCACCGCCTTCTCCTGGCAGAACGCGATCACTGCGCCATGATCGGCCGGATCGACCGTCACCAGTTTTGCGTGTTCCAGCATTCCCGGATTGCCCGGTGCAGCGTAAAGCGTTTCGCACAATGGCGATTGCGCCAGCTTCCATGCCAGCGCATGTTCGCGCCCGCCGCTTCCGATCAGCAGGATATTCATGTCGCCGCCTACGCCTTTCGATGACCTTGATGATGCTGGCGGGCTCGTAGCGAAGGAGTCGCGCTCCAGCAACGCCGAGCCTCTGTCCGTCAGCGAGATTTCTGCCTCGCTCAAGCGCACGGTGGAGGAACGCTTTTCCTATGTGCGGGTGCGTGGCGAGCTGTCGGGGGTCAAGATGGCCGCCTCGGGTCACCTCTACCTCTGCCTCAAGGACGAGAGCGCGCGGCTTGACGGCGTGATGTGGCGCGGCACGGTGCAGCGCCTGTCCTTCCGCCCGGAAGACGGGGTTGAGGTGATCGCTACCGGCAAGCTGACAACCTATCCGGGCCGGTCGAACTACCAGATCGTCATCGAACGCATGGAAATCGCCGGGGAAGGCGCGCTGCTGGCGCTGCTGGCGAGAAACAAGGCCCGCTTCGAGGCCGAAGGGCTGTTCGCCCCCGGACGCAAGCGCCGCCTGCCCTTCCTGCCGCAGGTGATCGGCGTGGTCACCTCGCCCACCGGAGCGGTGATCCGCGACATTCTCCACCGTCTTGCCGACCGGATGCCCAGCCGCGTGATCGTCTGGCCGGTGCTGGTCCAGGGGCAGGGGGCTGCAGAACAGGTCGCCGCCGCGGTGCGCGGTTTCGGCGCCATTGCCGCGGGAGGGCCGGTGCCACGGCCGGACGTGCTCATCGTCGCGCGCGGCGGCGGCTCGATCGAGGATCTCTGGGCCTTCAATGAGGAGGCGGTGGTGCGGGCCATTGCCGAATCGCCGATCCCCGTGATCTCGGCCGTCGGGCACGAGACCGACACGACCCTTGCCGATTTCGCCGCCGACCTGCGCGCACCGACGCCAACCGCTGCGGCGGAGCTGGCCGTCCCGGTGCGTTCGGACCTGCTTAACCAGCTGGCCGAACTGGCCCTGCGCAAGCGCAAGGCGGTTATGCGCCCGGTCCAGCTTGGCCGCGAACGGCTGGAGGCGCGCGGCCAGCGACTGCCACAACCCCAGGCGCTGCTGGCGCTGCCGTCGCAGCAGCTTGACGAGGCAGGCGAGAAGCTGCGCCGTGGCCTGGGCGACCGTATCGTTCTTGCCCGTCAGCGCCTCTCCGAGAGCGCGGGGCGGCTTTCCACGCCCCTGCTCATGGCCCGGCGCGACCGCGCGGCGGAACGGCTGGCGGCCCTGCGCCTGAGCCCGGCGCTGGTCGAACGGGGGGTGGCGCTGGCAAGGGACCGGCTCACCGCGATGGTGCGGGTCATGACCTCGCTCAATCCCGACAATGTCCTCGCGCGCGGCTATGCGCGGGTGACAGGGGCCGATGGCCGGACGCTGACGGCCGCCGCCGCCGCGCGCAAGGAAGCGCGGCTGGCCCTCCATTTCCACGATGGCGTGGTCGCGGTTGCGCCCGGAGGTGCCGAATCGCCAGTGCCGCGTCCAGCGAATCCCAAACCGGCGCAGCCGAAGGCGAATCCCGACCAGCCGAAATTGCTTTGAGGCAACGGGCGCGCTAGGCTTGCGGGCATGCTGATGTCTTCATCCGAACGTCTTGCCGTCCTGCGATACGAAGCCAATGGCTTCCGCGTCATAGCCCCTGGCACTCATGTTAAGTGCGCGGTCACGGGCGAGCCTATCCAGCTGGAAGTGCTGCGCTACTGGAGCGTCGAGCACCAGGAAGCCTATGCCACCTGCACCGTGGCCACCAAGCGGCTTGCGGAAGTGGACTGACATGATCCGCAGCCTGGGCTCCGGCCCGGTGGCGGCAGCGGTGGTGCTGGCAGCCGGTTCGTGCAACGTCAGTGTCGCCATGGCGCAGCCGGTGCAGGCTCCGGCACCGGCCGCCGCTCCCTCGCTGCCTGTTCGCCTGGCCAATGACTTCACGCTGATCGGCCAGCAGGTCCAGGGCGGCTGGCTGCGTGGCTTGGCGCCCTTCGGCGCGCGATCGGTGGCTCTCGGTGGCAAGCCGGTAGAGCTTGAGCCCGACGGCAGCTTCTTCATCGCTTTCGATCGCGATTCCGGCCCCATGGCGGAACTTGTGGCGCGCCGGGGCGATCTGCCCGTCATCCGCCGCACGCTCTCCATCGCGCCGCGCGCCTGGCGGATCGAACATGTCAACGCCCCTTTCCGACCGCCCGGCCTGCCCGACGCCAGCTTCGCTGAAATTCGCGGGCGCGAACTGGCCATGATCGGTGCAGCGCGGGCCAGGTCCACCGATGCTGCCGGATGGCGGCAAGCAATGGCCTGGCCCCTGAAGGGCGCATTGCGCGGCCGTTTCGGGTCTCAGCGGGTCTACCAGGGCAAGCCCGGCTCCTATCACGGCGGCCTGGACATCGCCGGCGCAAGCGGCACGCCATTCATGGCGCCGGCCGACGGGGTTGTCGTGCTTGCCACGGCGTCGCCCTTCACGCTTGAGGGCAACCTGCTGATCCTCGATCACGGTGCGGGCCTCAGCAGCGCTTTCCTGCATTGCGCGCGCCTCGCCGTGCGCGAAGGCGACCGGGTGAAGCAAGGGCAGCTTGTCGGCTGGGTGGGGATGACCGGGCGCGCCACCGGCCCGCACCTGCACTGGGCGCTCAAGTGGCGCGACGCGAAGCTCGATCCGCTGCTTTTCCTTCCGCCACAAGGGTAATTACTCAGTCCTGGCGGCTGCAAAACTGGTCAAGCCGAACAAGACTTCGTTAGACTGGCGACCGGAAGTGAAATTTTCGTGCGGGATGTAGCGGTGAATGGACATAAAGTTCCACCCTCGCCGGGTTCCCCGCTCCGCGGTAGTGTCAGCAACGTGACGCAGCTTGTTGTAGTTTGGCAACAGTTGCCGGGAATATGCTTTCGCCAGCAACCAAAATCTTTGCTGCAACCAAGGCTTTCCGCCAATAAGTTCTATCTTTCCCGGTTGGGAGTCCTGCGCCTGTGCCACTTTCAGGTGCCTGCGCAGGGGGCCCGATCCACTCACCGGGATTGCACAGGGGGCCTGATGGATGAGCCATCAGGAGCCCGTGAAACAAAGGGACTGGACTGTGAAAAAAACCACTCTTTCCGCGCTGAAAGCGGGTTCGGCACCGCTGGTGCTCGGCCTCGCGCTGATCAGCACCCAGGCTGCGGCGCAAGACGCTGCTGACGAAGCCGAAGACGACAACGTGATCGTTGTTACCGGCTCGCTCATCAAGAATCCGAACCTCGTTCAGGCGAACCCGGTCAACGTGACCACGTCGGAAACGATCGAACTCAAGCAGTCCAACCTCGCTGAAGAAGTTCTGCGCGAGATCCCGGGCTTCGTTCCGAACATCGGTTCGGCCGTCAACAACGGTAACGGCGGTTCGTCCTACGTCGACCTTCGCGGTCTCGGCTCGACCCGCAACGTCGTCCTGCTCGACGGCAACCGCATCGTGCCGGTTGACCTCAGCGGCCGCGCTGACCTCAACAACATCCCGCTGGCCCTGATCAGCCGCGTTGACTCGCAGACCGGCGCTGCCGTGACCACCTACGGTGCGGACGCCATCACCGGCGTCGTCAACTTCGTCACCAAGAAGGACTTCGCCGGCGTTGACCTGTCGCTCAGCGACCAGATCACCGAAAAGGGCGACGGCAACTTCTTCCGTGCCGACCTCACCGTTGGTGCGAACTTCGAAGACGGCCGCGGCAACGCCGTGCTGTCGATCGGTTACCAGAAGTCCGACCCGGTCTACCAGGGCGACCGTGACTTCTCGATCGACCAGATCAGTTCCTACACCGGCGGCGCCGGCGGTTCGGGTACCTCGGTCCCCAGCCGTTTCGCTGGCACGCGTCCGCTGATCTCGGGCACCACCACGCCGAACACCACTCCGGAATCGCTGTGGGGCGGCCTGCGTAACCCCGATGGTACGCCGATCTACACGACCAACACGGGCGGCGCCTCCAACGGCGGCCTGCGCCAGGTCAACGCAGCGGGCGCCGGCGTCGGCACCTTCGCGTTCTTCAACTTCAATCCGTACAATATCTTCCAGACGCCGTTCAAGCGTTACAACATCTTCGCCCAGGCGAACTACGAGATCTCGGATTCGGTTGAAGTCTACACCCGCGGCCTGTTCTCGAAGAACACCGTTTCGACCATCATCGCGCCTTCGGGCTCGTTCGGCGGTTCGGTGAACATCAACCTGAACAACCCGTTCCTGCCGGCGACCCTGCGCAACCAGTTCTGCGCATTCGACGTCAACCCGCGTCCGGACATCTACACCCCGCGCTTCGACACCGCGACCTGCGCCGCTGCGGCGCTGGCCACCGGTCCGAGCGATCCGCGCTATCGCGTGATCGGCGCCGGCGGCACCACCGTCGCGTTCGACGTGAACAACGATGGCGTGATCTCGGCTGGCGAAGGCTACAACCCGAACCCGGCAATCACCTTCAACCGTCGTTCGGTCGAAGTCGGTCCGCGCGTCAGCGATTACTCGACCACCACCTTCGACTACCGCGTCGGCCTGCGTGGCCGCCTGACCGACTCGATCGATTGGGACGTCAACGCTTCGTACGGTGAATCGGAAAAGGTCCAGACGATCAAGGGTTACACCCTGCAGTCGCGCTGGCGCCAGGGCGCCCTGGTTGACGGCACGGCCGCCAACCCGGTCTGCACCAACACGGCCAATGGCTGCGTTCCGATCAACCTGTTCGGCGATGCCGGTTCGATCACCCCGGCCATGGCGCAGTTCCTGACCGCGAACAGCACCACCCAGGTCAAGACCGCACTCACCCAGGTTCGCGGCCTCGTCAGCGGCGACCTGCCGCTGAACCTCGCCACCAACCCGGTAAGCTTCGCTCTTGGTGCCGAATACCGCGACTACACCGCCCAGCAGGCTTCGGACACGCTGGCCAAGACCCCGGGTGAACTCGGTGGTGCGGGCGGCGCTGCTCCGGACATCAACGGTGGCTACAACGTCTGGGAAGCCTACGCCGAGCTCGTCGCTCCGCTGGTCGAAGACGCTGCTTTCGCCAAGAGCATCACGCTCGACGGCGGCGTGCGCTATTCGAAGTACAAGATCGATGGCGCTGGCAGCACCGAAACCTGGACCTACAAGGCCGGTCTCGCCTGGGAAATCAACGACGACCTGAAGCTGCGCGGCAACTACGCTCACGCTGTTCGTGCACCGAACATCTTCGAGCTGTTCAACCCGCTCACCGTCGGCCTGACCAACCTGGGTATCGACCCCTGCGCCGGCACCGCGCCGGTCAGCAACGCCAACCTGCGCGCAATCTGTCTTGCACAGGGCGCTCCGCTTGGCACCATCGGTTCGATCACCAACCCGACTGCGGCTCAGGCCAACATCGCCACCGGCGGTAACCTGAACCTCACGCCGGAAACCGCCAACACCTGGACGGTCGGTGCGGTCTTCCAGCCGTCGTTCCTGCCGCGCTTCTCGATGTCTGTGGACTACTACAACATCAAGGTGACGGACGTGATCGGCGCGCCGCTTCCGGGCGACCTGATCTCGGCCTGCTTCGGCAGCATCAGCGCCTCCAGCGCGACGAACCCGGCTTGTACGGTTATCCGTCGTAACCCGATCACCGGCGGACTCGACGGCGACCCGGCCATCACGCAGGGCCTCTTCGCCCCGCTTGACAACCTGGGCAAGCTCTCGACCGACGGTATCGACCTGGTCATGAACTACAACCACGAGTTCGGCGACGTGAAGTGGTCTTCCAGCTTCACCGGCAACTGGACGAACAGCTCGAAGTTCCAGGCTACCCCGACCGGCCTGAACCGCGAGTGCGTTGGCTTCTACTCGGTGAACTGCTCGTTCACCGGTTCGATCCAGCCGAAGTGGCAGTTCTCCTGGCGCAACACGCTGAGCTACGGCAAGTTCGACTTCTCGCTCCTGTGGCGTTGGGTTGACTCGGTTCAGTTCGAACCCCAGCAGCTGGCAGATGACGCTGCGGCGGCCGATGCGGCCAACCGCAACTCGGCTGGCGTGCTGCTGCCCGTCAGCCTGGCGTCCTCGGCAATCGGCAACGCTGCCTTCCAGCAGTGCCCGAACTATGCCACCAGCGACGACTTCGGCTGTATGGTTGAGCCCGAGTTCCGCAAGATCAAGGCTCACAGCTACTTCGACATCACCATGCGTTGGAACGTGAACGACAACTTCACCTTCACCTTCGGTGTGCAGAACCTGCTGAACAAGAAGCCGCCGATCGTCGGCAACACGATCGGTTCGACCTCGTACAACAGCGGCAACACCTACCCGTCGACCTACGACGCTCTGGGCCGTCGCTTCGCCGTATCGGGCAAGGTCAAGTTCTGATCGCTTAGGCGAGACGAAAAGAATGGGGGCGGGCAGCAATGCCCGCCCCTTTTTCATGCGCTTGACACCGGGGCGGACCCGCTTCCTAGTGCGCGGGTGATCTCTCCCGAACTTGCCGCTGCCGCCGCTCAGTCAAAAGCCGCGTATGATGCCGGTCGCGCGGACGGCTACGATCACATGATCCTTGCCCTGGCGCAGCAAGCGCAAGGCAACCTCGATTCCGCCGAAGAGCTTTTCCGCAAGGCCATGGCCTTCGGACCGGACGACCCTTCCGTACTGGCAGGGCGTGCAAAATTCCTGCGGGAAACCGGTCGGCTCAGCGAAGCCGTCGCCACGTGCGACCGCGCCATCACGCTTGCCCCCCAATATGCCGACGCATGGATCGAACGCGGCGCGATCCTGAGTGCCGGGGGCTCAAACCGGGAAGCCCGAGCCAGCTATGCCCGCGCCATCGCCTTGGCGCCCGACGCGGTGCCGGCCCACGCCGGGATTGCCTCGCTTGCCGCGCGAGAGGGAGATGGCGAAACCGCCCGGACACACGCCGGGATCGCGCTGTCGATCGATCCCGGCAACGCCGTCGCCGCCGCCGCGCTCGCCACGGTCGAACTGGAAAGCGGCGAACCTGCAAGGGCCGCCGCCCTGCTGGAGCCTATCGTTGCCGCGCGCCTGCAGCCGGATTTCGAGCGCTCGCTTGCGGCCGGCCTGCTTGGCGATGCCCGTCACCGTCTGGGCGACCATGCCGGCGCATACGAAGCCTACCGGCTCAGCAAGGCGGACTTTGCGGCGATCCACGCACCTGCTGCAAAAGGCCGCATGCGGCACTTCGAATTCATCGAGGCCATCCACACCGGACTTTCCGCGATGGATCTCGCGCAGGAGAAGGCGATTCGACCAGCGCCGGTGCCGGGGGAAGCCGAACGGCATATTTTCCTGATCGGCTACCCGCGCTCAGGCACGACACTGATGGAAAACGTCCTGGCTTCGCTGCCGGGGGTCGAGGCTCTCGAAGAGCGGCCGACCCTTTCGGAAGCGGACCGAGCCCTGCTCTCGGGCGATGCCGGTGAAATCGCCGCCACCCTGGCGCGATTCGCTACTGTCGGCGAGGAACAGCTGAATGTCTGGCGGACCGCCTATTGGGCCAAGGTCGTCCAGTCGGGCATTACCCCCGGCACGCGCGCCTTTGTCGATATGGACCCGCTCAAGGGCACGCGCCTGCCGCTTATCGCGCGGCTGTTCCCGGAGGCCCGGATCGTCATCATGCGTCGCGATCCCCGCGATGTCGTGTGGTCCTGCTTCCGCACTCAGTTCGCGATGACCAGCGGCACCCTCGACTTCACGACGCTTCAGGATACCGCGCGCCATTATGATGCCTTAATGCGGCTTACCGAGCACTCATTGCAGCGCCTGCCGTTGACCACGTTCGAGGTTCACTATCACCGGCTTGTCCGGGATTTCGAACCGACCACACGGGCGTTGTGCCAATTCCTCGGGCTCGAATGGGATGACGCAGTCCTGCAATTCGACCGGACGGCACGCCAGCGCGGCGTGGCGACGGCAAGCGTCGGTCAGGTCCGGCGAGGGCTCTATGACGGGACGCGGCAGTGGGAGCCCTATGCCCAATGGCTCGAACCGGTGATGCCCGTGCTGCAGCCGTGGGTGGAAAAGTTCGGTTACGCCTGAACAAGCGAATTGGGGGCCGCCAGCCCTATACCCGCCGCCTTGGCGACTGCTTCTGCCCAGCTGGCAACCATGCCGATTTCTTCACCGTGGGCGGCACGGACGCGGGCGTAGTCTTCTGCGCGTCGTTCTGCCGAATAGGAGTCGCCTGATTTGGAATGCCGGGAGAAGTTCGCTTTGGCCGCGACCGCCGCCGGGTCCAGCGAAAGTCCGTAATGCGCGGCCACGGCAGCGATGGCCGTTTGCGGGTCGGCAATCATGCGGTCAGCGTCAAGGCTGGCAAGGCGCGGCCCGACCCGCTCAGCCAGGGCCGCAAACAGGCGGTGCTGTGCCAGCCAGCCGATGGCCGCAACCTGCAGGTCGCTGTGCAGGAAATGGTCCTCCGCGGTAAAGCCCATGCCCTCTGCCACGCCTTCGCGGAGATAGCCGGCCAGCAGTTCGCGGACCCAGATCCGGCAATGCAGGCCCTTGTTCGCCACCGAGACAAGAAAGGTCTCCAGCGGAGCGTGGAGGAACACGGCCTGCGCCTTCGGCCGCAAGGCCATCAGCAGGGGGGCGAGCGGATTGACCACGTTCGACGGCTTGACGATCACCGCCTCACCCTGGCCGAAGGGCCGTCCAATCAGCCTCGTCGCGATGTCTGCCATGCGGGCCACGGCCCGTGGATCGGCCCCGCGCCGGCGAAAGCCTACCACGTCATTGAGCACCTGCGGTTCGCTCAGCCCCATGGAGACCCCGGCAACGTCGAGTGCGCGGACCAGCAGGGTGGAGCCGCAGAAGGCCGAATGAAACAGGAAGTGCAGCGGCACATCCCCGGTCAATCCCAGGCATTGCTCTGCCGCAACGTCGCCGCCCTGTGCGCAGGATCCAAGGTAGTCGTCGGTCAGGAAGGGCGCTGCCTCGTGCGCTTTGCGTTCAAGGCGCAGGAAACGAAAAGCGTCGTCGCTTTCGACGTAGCGGTGCGCCAGCCATTCAGGATCGCGGAGCAGGTCGGCCGCCATGGTCATCGGCCAGACCCTAGGCAGGCTTTCCCGCCGCTGCAACCCGCTTGCCTCGGGGTGATGCGTGGCATATCCATAGGGCCAAGGGGGCAGATATATGAGCGATCCAGCGCTTGCGCAGGAGGCGAACGCGCAGGGCATGGCTGCAATGCGTGCCGGCGACCCGGTTGGGGCGGCGCAGGCATTCGCCCGTGCGGCAGAGGCCGATCCAGCCGCCCTCCCCTTGTGGACCAATCTGGCGCACGCTTGGCGTCTTGCCGGTAATGCGGCAGCGGAAAAGGCGGCATTGGAACGCGCCCTTGCCCTCGACCGCACCGATTTCGGCGCCCAGCTGCGCATGGCGCAGGTGCTTCAGCGAATGGGCGAGGAAACCCAGGCGCTGATTGCGTGGAGCGGTGTGCAGCAACTTGCTGCGCAGATGCCCGGTCTGGCGCCGCAGGTCGTCGAGGAACTCGATCACGGACGCGCCTACTGCCGGCAATTGCAGGAGCGGCTCTATCAGGGGATTGATGCGGCCCTGCAGGGGCAGGCTGCCGACTGGGACGAAACCGAGAGCCGGCGCATCCGCGCCTTTGTGGATACGGCCCTGGGCAAACGCCAGGTTTTCCATAACCAGTGCGCCGGCGCCTATTATCCTTTCATCCCCGAAGACGAATTCTTTGACCGGCGGCATTTCCCCTGGCTCGATGAGCTCGAGGCCCACCATGCGGTGATCAAGGCGGAGCTGGAAGCCCTGCTTGCCGATCCGGGCGATGTGATCCGCCCTTACGTCCAGATGGATGAAGGCACCCCGCAAAGCCAGTGGAGCAAGCTTGATGGCTCGCTCGATTGGGCGGCCTGCTTCCTGTGGGAGTACGGTCGCAAGAACCTGCCGGTAACCGATCGCTGCCCGCAGACTGCGGCCCTGCTTGAACGGCTTCCGCTGGCGCGGATTCCGGGGCGTGCGCCGAATGCCTTCTTCTCGATGCTCAAGCCGCACAGCCACATCCCGCCGCATACCGGCGTGACGAACACGCGCGCGATCATCCACCTGGCGCTCGATATCCCTCCCGGCTGCACCTTCCGCGTCGGCAACGAGACGCGTGCCTGGGAAGAGGGCAAGGCCTTTGCCTTCGACGACACCATCGATCACGAGGCGGTGAATCCCTCCGACCGAAGGCGGGCGGTGCTGATCCTCGATACCTGGAACCCGCACCTGACCGAGCGGGAGCGCGGGGCACTGGTCGACTATTTCGTCGCGGCGGACGGCGCGCTGGCAGGCACCTCGCCACTGGCCTGAGCTCTTGCCCGTGCCCGATTGCGGGTCTAATCTGCTGGTTTGAACCGACAGGAGGTGCTCGATGCGCTTTTCCGCCTTTGCCGTGCTGCTGGCTGTTTCGACCGCCGCCGGTGCCGCACCTGAACTGACAACCGGCCCGATCAAGATGAAGCCGTCAGAGATCAAGGCCTACAACGCCAGCCTGACCAAGGAGCACCCCAATTATATCCGCTGCCGCCGCGAGCGGGAAACCGGATCGCTGGTCAAGGGCAAGATGACCTGCCGCACGAACCAGGAATGGGCGCGCATCGAGGGCATCGGGAACGACAGTGCTCGCGAGGCGGTTGAAGGCCTGCAAAAGGGCTGGTCGAACGGCCAGAACTGATAATCCGGGAGATGCCCATGTCTTTCCTGCTGTCCATGCTCCTCGGCGCTGCTGAAGCGGCCACCCCGGCAACTCCGGTGGTGCTCGTCGAACCCGACCCCAAGGTGATGTCGCAAAAACAGATCCGCGCCTTCAACGCCAATCTCGACAAGAAGCACCCGTTCTATATCCGCTGCGTCAGCTCGCCCGAGATCGGGTCGCTGGTGAAGCGGCTCTATTCCTGCCGGACGAACCGGCAGTGGGAAGCGTCTGACGAGACCGGCAACCGCAATGCTCGCGAAACCTACGAAGCGATGCAGGGCAAGTTCTGGAACACGTCCGAATAGGCGCAGCGGCCTGTCCTAGTCGGGCAGGCGAATCACGCGCACGCCGGGCTGGTCGTTCACATTGGCCATGAAGCTGCCAAGCGCGGCGCGTTTCACCACGATCTTCTGTCCGGGCTTGGGATAGGTGTAGCGTCCGTCGGTCTGCTTCCAGCGTGATCCGTCAGCCAGCACGAAAACCGACATGCCGTCCTTGGCCGAACTGGTGCCGGAGATCGTGCTTTCGATCTGGTTCACTTCGACATCGTCGTTGCCGCCGAACAGCTTGATGCGGGGCAGGCTGATGCCGAACAGGCCGCGCTTGGTTTCCCGGATTGTCGCGCGGTCGATAACCACCACGTCCTTCTTCTGCGTGGCATCGGCCATGGCCGTTACGGACCGGTCAAAGCAGGCCAGCCGGGCAGCGGCATCCGTGATCTTCTGGCAGTCCAGCACGGCCTGGTACGTGGCTGGCGGGGCCGTGCCCGGTTCTTCCTTGTCCTTGGCCAGCGCCGGCGCGGCAAGAGCGACGAGGGCGGCGGCGCAAAGCGGCAGGCGAACGGGAATGGGCATGGACGGCTCCCCTGAAGCGGTTGGAATGCCATGGCTGGCAGAACCGCGCTGGGCCGTCAACGTGCCTGAGATGGCTTGCCGGGCACCATGCAAAAAGGCGCCCGGAAACCCGGACGCCCCATGCGTTCTTCAGGCGGGAAGAATCAGGCGGCGGCCTTCTTCTTCAGCTCGCGCTTCACCTTCTGCGCGCTCGTCGAGAGCTTTTCGTCAGAGGTCTTGAGCAGCCAGTTGTCGAGGCCGCCAACGTGTTCGACCGAGCGCAGGCCCTGGGTCGAAACGCGGAACTTGAAGCTGCGGTCAAGCGCTTCGGACATCAGCGTCACGTTCTGTAGGTTGGGCAGGAACAGGCGCTTGGTCTTGTTGTTGGCGTGGCTGACGTTGTGGCCAGTCATGCGGCCCTTGCCGGTCAGTTCGCAAATGCGGGACATGTCAGTTTCTCGCTTGAATCGTTGTGCCGTTTCCGGATGAAGGCGCGCCCTTAGCGATTCACCCTTGAACGGTCAAGGTATACCGGCCAATCCGAGGCAATGAACCGCTGGCCGCTTCCCGAACCCATGGCGCTTGCGCTGGCAGAAGCCGGGAAAGCCGTTGCTGCGGGCGAGGTGCCGATCGGTGCGGTCATCGTCAAGGACGGAAATGTAATCGCCGCCGCCCACAATGCTCCGCGCGGGCTTTGCGACCCCACGGCCCATGCCGAAGTGCTGGCGATTCGCGCTGCTGCCAAGGCGCTCGGGAACGAGCGGCTCGAAGGTTGCGAGCTGTGGGTCACGCTGGAACCCTGCGCCATGTGCGCCGGCGCCATCGCCCATTCGCGGATCGCGCGGCTCTACTACGCTGCGCCGGATCCCAAGGGTGGTGCGGTTGAGCATGGCGCGCGCGTGTTCGAGCAGGACCAGTGCCTGCACCGGCCCGAGGTCTATTCCGGCATGGGCGAGGCAGAGGCCGGGCAGGTCCTGCGGGATTTCTTCGCCGCCAGACGTTGAAGCAGGCAGCCAGCTAGAGCCCGCGCCAGATTTTCATCGCCTGTCCGTCCCGCGCACCGGGGCGCGAACAGCGCGCAGGCTTGCGCCGCGAATCGAGGCACAGATGCACCTCGCGAAGCCAGCCGGACTGGGAAAGCCGAATCGCGATGCTGCCCGGTGTCCAACCCGGATTGGCGGCGATGAAGGCCTGCCGCAGGTCTCCCGCGGTAAGCGCCGGCTTGCGCGAAAGCCGGTCGGCATCGGGCCAGGCGATCCGGTTCCACATCCCGCGCGCGGTGGCGAAATAGGATTCGGGGGTCTTTGCCATGCAGGATCCGTGCTTGGCCCACTCATGCTCGAGCAATTCGGGCGAGGGGGTCATGCACAGGTTGCGGCGAAGCTCCTCGACAGAGGGGCGGATTCCGCTGGAACACCACTGCGGCGGTGCTCCCTGCGGCGCTTCGGGCCACAGGCCGTGAAGGATGAAGCCGAATCGGCCAGCCGAGCCGGAACATTGCATCGATCCGCCCGCGCGGCGGTTGGTGTTGCAGTATTCGGGCGACCAGCTTGCCGCCAGCACATAGCCGCCCAGCGCGGTGCGGCGCTCAGGACCGTCCTGCCGGGGGGCCGCGGGCGGTTCGATCCGCTGGGGCACGCGACACTGGTATGCCTGTGCGAAGGCAGGCGTTGCCGATGCCAGCAGCACCATGGCGGCAATCCTAGCTGAAATCATTGCGCAGCCTCTCAATGGCAGGACGCCCCCGCCTGAGCACGGCATGGGCGAGGCAGGCAAGCGCGAGGACGAGGCCGAAGCTCGCGCCCAGCAATCGCCGCGAATGGGGCAGGTCGATTGCCTGTGCGGGATCGAGGATCGTATCGACGTGGGCAGAGGCGGCCCCGGCCAGCCAGGCGCAACAGGCCAGCATGGCCGCCAGCGCCCGCCGCGAGGGCCTGCCGAACAGCCAGATTGCCAGCACCATCACTGCGGTTGCCACGAGGAGATTCGGTGCCGCCTGTTGCAGCGGCGATGCCGACCAGTCCGCCGTGCTTTGCGCCATGTCGATCCAGGTCTTCACGTCGAGCAGCATGACGACTGCCGAGGCAAAGGCGAAGACGGTGCCGGCATGGAGCGCGGGCGGGCGTGATTGCCAGCCCCTGTCCTGTCGCTGCCCCCTGACGGTCATCGCTGCGAATCAGCCTTGCGAGGTCCGCCCTTGGGCAAACCATGCCTTCGCATCGGAGCGGAACAGGAAGGTGAGCGCAACCAGCCGCAGCGATTCGACCGCAAGGCTGACCATGATCCCCAGGCCCCCGCCGGGGCCCAGCTGGCGCAGTGCCGCGGGAAGGTTGAGCAAGGCCAGGAGAGTAAAAGCAACCAGGATCCAGCGGGCGAGCGAACTGGCGCGATGGGCGACCAGGAACCAGAGCAGCAGCTGGATGGCAAGGCCAAAAGCAATGGCCCCCAGGACCACGCCCGAACCGGCGCCCATTGCCCGGATCGCCGGGCTGGCATTGACCACCGCCTGCAACCGCTCGAGCGACATGAACGAATTGACCAGCCCCAGTGCCGTCGCCACGAGGTAGAGACGGTCAAAATTCACGATCGATGCCGGCCTCATGCGCCCCTCCGTTTCAAGCCATTTGTTCTTTGCGGATCACATTACAGCGGGGTGAAATCCAGCCCGATGTCCGCCGCCGGCGCGCTTTGTGTCAGCCGGCCGACCGAGACGAAGTCCACGCCGGTGGCGGCAATCGCGCCAATCGTGTCGAGCCGCACGCCGCCCGATGCCTCGCAAGGTGCCCGGCCACCGACCAGCGCCACGCAGGCCCGCAGTTCGTCGGTGCTCATGTTGTCGAGCAGCAGGTGATTGGCCCCCGCGACCAGTGCGGCCTCGACCTGGTCGATCGAATCGACTTCGCATATGATCCGTTCGACCCCGGCTGCCTTCGCTCGCCGCACGGCCTCGCCAACGCCCCCGGCGACCAGCACGTGATTGTCCTTGATCATCGCCGCATCCCACAGCCCCAAACGGTGGTTCTGGGCACCGCCGGTGCGGGTGGCGTATTTTTCCAGGTGGCGCAGGCCGGGAATGGTCTTGCGGGTATCGAGCAGCACGGCCCGGGTCTCGCCCATCGCGCGGACATAGTCGCGCGTCATCGTGGCAATGCCGGAAAGGTGCTGCACCGTGTTGAGCGCTGCGCGTTCTGCCGTGAGCATGGCGCGCGCGTTGCCGGAAAGGCGCATCAGGTCGGTGCCGGGCGGAACGGACTGGCCTTCTTCGCACAGCAGCGCGATTTCCATGTCCGGATCGAGCGATCGGAAGAACGCTTCGGCGATCGGCAGGCCGCAGACGACGATCGCATCGCGGCTGTCCATCACCCCGGCAAAGCGCGCCTCTGCCGGGATGACGCTTTCACTGGTCACGTCCCGCCCGCCGCCGGGCCAGCCTTCGCCAAGATCCTCGGCAAGAGTGGCGGCGACAAAGGCCGGCAGGTCGAACCCCTGTACGGAAAATCCCCCCATGTCGGCCCTCAGTGCACGAAGCGGGCGACTACGTCGCGATAGGAACGGCTGACCTTCACCTGCGCGCCCGATTCGAGCACGAGGAAGCATTCGCCATTGGTATGCGGCTTCACCTGGCGCACCTGGTTGAGGTTGACGATGGTTGAACGATGGACGCGCTGGAACACGCGCGGATCGAGCCGGCGTTCAAGGTCCTTCATCGTTTCGCGCAGGATCAGGCTGTTGTCCGCGGTGCGGATGCACATGTAGTCACCCGCCGCCTCGATGTGTTCGATCGAATCGACATCGACGCGGAAGATCTGACCGCGATCCTTGATGTTGATGAGCTTTTCGAAGCGACCCGCACCGTGGCCGGCATTGGGGTCCTCCTCCTCGGGCAGGGCGTCCATCGCGTCGGGCGCGACTTCGGCGAGGACGGTCTTGAGCTTCTCCGCCTCTTCGGCCGAACGCTTTTCGGCCAGGCGGGTGCGCACGCGGTCCAGCGTGTCGGCCAGCTTGTCCTCGTCCACCGGCTTCATCAGGTAGTTGACGGCGTTCGCCTCGAAGGCGCGCACGGCGTGTTCCTGATAGGCGGTGACGAAGACGAACAGCGGCGGTTCGATGTCCATCACGCCCTTGACCACCGAAAAGCCGTCGAATCCGGGCATCTGGATGTCGAGGAAGACAAGGTCGGGCTTTTCGGTCTTGATCTTGCGGATCGCCTCGCGCCCGTTGGAGCAGGTTTCGATCACCTCGACATCGGGAAACTTCTCGAGCCGGAGCATCAGCCCCTGAATCGCCAGTTTCTCGTCATCGACAAGAATGGTGCGGATGGTCATTGCATTCCCTTTTCATCACGCCCCCCCGGGTGGATGTATTTCCCCATGTGGGGTCAGCTGGCCGCAACGGCAAGCTGCGGCGCGCCCGCGCCGGCAATCGGCGGCGGCGCCTCGCGCTTTTCGAACGGGATTTCGATGAGCACGCAAAAGCCGCCCTCGGGCGGATCGACGATCTCGAAGCGATGTTCCTCGCCATAGGCCTGCGCCAGCCGGTCGCGCGTATTGGCGAGGCCGACGCCCGTTGAAACCTGTTCACCGCCATCGAAAGTCACGCCGGCAAGCCTGTTGTCTGCCGCCCCGCTTTGCAATCCCGGACCCGTGTCGGAGACGGTGATCCGAAGGGCTGGTCCGATGAGTTGCGCCGTGACGGTGATTTCGGCCCCTGCCTCCTGCGGGCTGACGGCATATTTGATGGCATTTTCGACAAGCGGTTGCAGCAGCAGCGAGGGCAGCAGCCCCGGCATGGCCGCCTCGTCGATCTCGAAGCGGGTGCGCAACCGCTCCTCGAAGCGCATGCGCTCGATATCGAGGTACAGCTTCAGCGTTTCCACCTCCTGCGCCACGGTCACCCGCCCGGTCGGCTCGTTGGCGAGGGTATAGCGCAGGAACGAGGACAGGCGCGTCAGCATGGCGTTGGCCGGCTCGGTCTGCTTGAGCAGCACCAGCGTGGAGATCGAATTGAGCGTGTTGAACAGGAAGTGCGGGTTCAGCTGATACCGCAGCATGGCAAGCTGGGCCGAGGTCGCCTGGTTCTCGAGCTGCAGCATCTGGTCGTTCTGTTCTTCCACCTGCACGTAGAAGTTGATCATGTAGTAGAGCGCCGACCACGCACCCAGCAGCGTCGCGTTGAGGTAGAAGACGCCGATCAGCAGGCGGGTGAAGCTGGTATCGCCATCGTTCTGCCCCAGGCTGAACACCCAGGCATCGATGAAGGCGTAAAGCATCACCGCCAGCGGCAGGACCAGCGCCGTCACCCCCCATGTCACCAGCGGGCGGCGATTGATCAGCTGGCGGTAGATCACCGCGAGGATCAGCGAGATCGAAAATCCCGTCACTGCCTCGATCGCCACGAAGACCAGGAACGACCATTGCTGGCCGCCGGCGATGGAGGACATGGCGCGCAGCAGCAGCGCCCCGCCCCAGCCAATGGCCTGCAGGCGCCAGAAGGCCTGGTTCTTGTTGCCGAAGAACGGCGCGGGGGTGATCGGCAGCACGGCCATGCGGGGGATTTAGGGCCTCGCGCGGGGAAGGGGAAGTGAAGAAAGCGGTTACCGGCCGGTGCCGCTCAATCGCGCCATGATCGGTCCACCCGGTCCACCCGCCGCACCCAGGCGGCAAAATCGGGGGCTCCGGGGCCGCCGGGCAGCTGCACCTGGCTCAGGTCTCGCTGGTGCACGGCAATCACCTCGTCAGGCACAAGGACCGGCTTGCCCATGGCAAGCGTGGCGCACTGGATCTCGCAGGCGCGCTGCAGGGCCCACATCTGGAAGAACATTTCCGGCAGGGTCTCGCCCATTACCACCGGGCCGTGATTGCGCAGCATCAGGACGCGATGCTGGCCCAGGTTGGCGATCAGGCGCTCTCCCTCTTCGGCGCGCACAGTCACGCCTTCGAAATCATGATAGCCGATCTGGCCGACAAAGGCGCAGGCGTAGAAGTTCGACGGCAGCAGCCCGTGTTCATAGCTCGATACGGCCATCGTCTCGGTGGTGTGGACGTGGCAGATCGCCCGGGCCCAGGGCAGGTGGCGGTGGAAATGGGCGTGCTGGGTGAAGCCGGCCTTGTTCACCGGGAAGGGCGATCCGTCCAGCGTGTTGCCATCGATGTCGATCTTGACCAGGTTCGATGCGCAGACCTCGGAATAGAGCAGCCCGAAGGGGTTGATCAGGAATGCGCCTTCCTCGTCCGGCACTGAAAGCGAGATGTGGTTGTAGATCGATTCGGACCAGCCCAACAGGTCGAAGATGCGGTAGCAGGCGGCCAGTTGCTGGCGCGCTTCCCATTCGGCCGGGCTGCATTCGATGTTGCGGTGAAGCGGGGTGGTCATGCCTCGATAGCCTTTCGCAGGTATTGCCCGGAAGCTAGGACAGGCCCGTGCCCGAGACAACCGTGGACCGATGCGCGGCGCAAACAGGCCTGCAAAGACGATTGACGAATCTGCCCGACTTGTAGAAAGCGCAAAGCCGCACGGTTCGCCGGGCTCGCGGGTATAGCATAGTGGTAATGCACTAGCCTTCCAAGCTAGCTAGAGGGGTTCGATTCCCCTTACCCGCTCCAGCCCGAAGCCGGTTGCGCCATGCCTTCCACGATCTTTGCCTGAAGGATTTTCCGGCCCCGCAACGGCCGGTTTTCTGCGTCTGGAGGCCCGAGCCGGAATCGAACCGGCGTATACGGATTTGCAGTCCGCTGCGTCACCACTCCGCCATCGGGCCTTCCGATTTTGCGACGCTCCCGCTTGGGAAGGCGCGGCCCTACCAACAGAGGCGCGCGGGCGCAACGGGATTTACGCGATCCGTTCGAATGCAATCTCGCGGCGTGCCGGCTCAGCGCGGATCAGGCGCAGGGTCACGGGGTCGCCGGGCAATGCGCCATGCGCGGTCACCCGCGCGACGACCGGCAAATCGCACAACTGGACACGGGCGCCCGCCTCCCCGAGATCGGTGACGACCGCGGAAAAGCGCTCGCCCTCGCGGCCGGCCAGTATGGCGGCTTCGGCCAGGTCAACCACGGCGCGGTCCACCTGCCCGTCGCGCGCTTCGGCGCGGGCCATGATTCGGGGAAGCTCGGCAAAGGCGGCCTGTGATTCATCGGGAACGGGCAGGCCGTTGGCAACGGCAAGTGCTGCGGCGATGACATGCCGATCGGCCAGCCGGCGCAGCGGCGCGGTAACATGGCAATAACTCGCCGCCATGGCCGCGTGCCACGGCCTCTCGCCCGGCATGAAGGGCACATAACTGGCGCCGTTGCCGCCGCGGCGGGCCGCCATCAGGAAGGCCGATTCGCGCGGGCTTGCAGGGTCCAGGCGTTTCTCGAACTCGGCAAGCGGGAGGCTGTCGGGCCAGTCGAGTCCGAAGGCCTTGGCCGTGCCGCGCAGGCGCAGGATCGCCTTGTCGCCCGGTCCCGCCATCACGCGGAACAGGCCCGTCCCCGCCTGCCAAAGCGCTTCCGCCACCGCGAGATTGGTGGCCAGCGAAAGCGTCGCATTGCGGCGTTCTGCCAGCACCTGCGGGCGCAGTTGCAGGGTGAAGTGGCCATCGGCATCGCGCGAGACTTCCTGCTCGGGCGGGTCGACACGGGCCGCGCCGCGCCGCTCTTCCGCCAACGCGATGCGGCGGGCGATCTCGGCAAAGCCGTCGGGCAATTCGTCGTCGCGCGCTGTCTCGTAGGCAAGCTTGGCCCGGCTGCGGATCAGCCAGCGTTCCACCCCTTGCAGGCGGGCATTGCCATCGGGATCGATGCGCACGGTGAAGACAACCGCAGCCCGATCTCCGTCCGGCAGCAGGCTTGCCGCCCTTTCGCTGAGTGCCCTCGGATAGAGCGATGCCTTGCCATCAGGAAGGTAGCAGGTGGTGCCGCGCGTTCTTGCCTCAAGGTCCAGCGGCTCGCCCGGACGGACGAACCAGCCGACATCGGCAATGGCATAGTGCAGCACCATGTCGGCACCGGACCTCTCGATGGTGAAGGCCTGGTCAAGGTCGGTCGAGGTTGCGGGATCAAGCGTGACGAAATTCCTGCCCGTGCAATCACGGTGCGAATCGGGCCTGCGCCGTGCCGCTTCTCCGGCGGCAGCTTCCAGTTCGGGCGAAAAGCCGGGCGGAACCTTGAACTGCGCCCGGATCGCGGCAAGGCCTTCGGTCAAAAGACAATCGGGATCGCGCAAGGTCTTCATGCTGCCGGGCTAACCGGTGGCTTCGCTGTTGCCAAGGGCGGCCTGCAGCAGCGCATGGAGCATGGGCCCGGGACGATTGGCGCTGGCCGCATTTCCGCTGCTGTGGCAGCTTTGCTCATCGAGGAGAGCCATGGCTGATCGTCCGGCGCTTGAAATGCTCTTGCCCGAGGAGGCGGCAAAACGGTTGGGCTCCGGTCCGGTCGACGCTGGGCCATATCACGATCCTGCGTGGTTCGAGGATGAACGCGAGGCCGTGTTCAGGCGATCGTGGATTCACGTCGGCCATGCCTGCGAGGTGCCGGAGCCGGGCTGCTTCATCCGTCGCGAACTGGAATATGCCCGCGCCTCTCTCCTGATTGTCCGGGGCAAGGATGGCGCTATCCGTGCCTTTCACAATGTCTGCACCCATCGCGGCACCCAGCTGACGCAGGAGGCGCAGGGCAAGCGCTCAACCTTTTCCTGCCGCTATCACATGTGGACTTTCGGCGCCGACGGCGCCTTGCTTTCAGCGCCCGACTTCGAACGCTTCGGTCTGGAAAAGTCGGCCTGCGGACTGAAGCAGGTCCATCTCGAAGCCTGCGCCGGCCTGCTGTTCGTCAACTTCGCGAAGCAGCCGGACCAAAGCCTGCGGGAATTCCTGGGCGATATTGCCGACGAGCTGGAGCTTCTGCCGCTTTCGCGGACGGTTGAGTTCGACGAGTACACCTTCGAGATCGACGCCAACTGGAAGATCTACGTCGACAACTTCCAGGAAAACTACCATCTGCGCTTCATCCACCCCAATACCGGGGCGGCGGCTGCGGGGCCGGAAAACCCGCTCGCCTATCCGACGCATTACGGCTTTTCAGGCCCGCATCGTGGCCAGACGCTGTGGCGCAATCCCTCCCCGCCCCAACTGCCGCCTACTCTGCGCATGGCGATGGAACGCGGGCTGAAGGCGGCCGGGCGCGATGGCTTCCCGCCGCGCAAGACCGATTTCAAGCTGTTCCCGGCCATGTTCGTGCTGGGGCTGGCAAGCCACATGTTCACGCACACCGTCTATCCGATCAGCGTCAATCGCACGCGCGGGGTGATCCGATTCTACTGGCCCAATCGCGCGACCGATGCCTCCACCCGCTTTGCCCGCGAATTCTCGGTCGCATCGGTGCGCGATGTCCATGCCGAGGATCGCGGCGTGATCGAGGCGGGACAGGGCGGCCTGGGGGCAGGCGTGCTGGACGTGATCCACTTCCAGGACCACGAGATGCTGTGCCGCCACCTTAACGAGCAGGTGCGGTTGAGGGTCGAAGCGCTGCGGGCAGAGCGAAACGCCTAGGGGTCGGTAAAATCGGCGGTGCGGCCGGCCATTTGGCTGGCCACGGCTTCCATCTGGTTGCGCGAACCGATCAGGCGTTGCTGCTCGATCGCCTCGGCCATCAGGATCTCGTCGGTCGTGGCATCGTCACTGCGCGCAAACAGGGCCTTGGCGGCGCGGATCGCATGGGGGCTGCGGCCGGCAATTTCGCTGGCAATCGCCACGGCTCTCGCCAGCGGATCGGCATCGCAATGGGTGGCAAAGCCGGTTTCCGCCGCTTCGGTGCCCGAGAACTCGCGGTGCGTGTAGGTCAGCTCGCGCAGCAGGTCGGGGCGGACAAGGCCGCGCCACAAGGCGAAATGGCCCATGTCCGGCACGATGCCCCACTTCAATTCCATCACGCAGAAGCGGGCATCGGGTGCGGTCACGCGGATGTCTGCACCCGCCGCGATCTGCAGCCCACCGCCAAGGCATACGCCGTGGATTGCCGCGATCACCGGCACGGGCAGCTTGCGGAATTGCATGGCCATTTGCTGAAAGCGGTTGGCATTGCCGTGGGTGCGCGCAGGAAGGTCCCCCGCCGTGGCAAGGCCCGCCGCCATGGAGGCAAGGTCCAGCCCCGCGCAGAAGCCGCGCCCCTCCCCGGAAACGACCAGGCATCGCAGCCCCGGCATCCCGTGCAGGGCTTCGCCCGCAGCGAGCAGGGCATCGATCATTTCGGGATCGAGTGCATTGAGCTTGTCGGCGCGCGTCAGGCGCAGGTGACCGACGCCCTGCTCAAGGGAAAAACCGATGCGGTCGGTGGCGGGCATTTCATGCTTCATGGCGGGCTTTCCGGGCTGGCAGGTCGCTGCTTGGGTGCCGGGCTTCCTCCTCCATGGCAAGCCTGCGCTGCAACGGGTCTGGCCCGCCGCGGACCGGTGACAGCGCATAGCCGCCATCCGGTGTTGTCGTCACGATCCCGCCCAGCCCGGCCGAGGCCAGTTTGGCGCGCAGGCGGCAGACATGGACGGCAAGGCTGTTCGTTTCCGGCTTGAAGCTCATCCGCCATACTTCTGCCAGCAGGTCGTCGGGCGGCACCCCGCGTCCCGGGGTTTGCGCCAGGCGCCAGAGCAGGGAAAACTCGCGCGGGTGCAGGCCGATGCGCCGCCCGTTAACCGTACCGTCGCGCATGAGCAGGTCGAGCTCGAGCGCGCCGTGGCATCGCCGCCTCGGTTCGTAGTCGAGTGCGTGGTGCAGGCGGCGGGCGCGCAGGTCCAGCTCGTCAAGCGAGAGCTGGCGCGGAAGTGCATCACCAAAGCCCATGGCCAGCCATTGGGCCCGCGCTGCGCTGGATTCGATGCCCAGCAGGATCGTGGCAGCCCGTCGCCCGGCCCGCTCGATTGCGTCGGCAAGGGCCGGTTGCGCCAGCAGGGTCAGGCATGACGCCGGCAGGCTCTCGCCATGCAGGATGAGCTGCCATCCCTTGCGCCGCAGGTCCCAAGCGGCGGGGGGCGGCTCAGCTTCGGGCCAGTGAAACCGGTACACGGCAACGCCCGCCGAAACCGGCGGTTCCCAAAGCTTCGCAATCTGGACAAGCAGGATCCGATCGCATCCGGAATCCCCCTGCAGCTTGATCTGCGACCGGGGGAAATACCTAACGCAATTAACCAAGCCGCGCCATTCAGGCGGCGGTGGTATTCACACCCATTGTGGACAAATACCGCTTGATGTTGCGCGCCGCCTGCCGGAGCCGTTGTTCATTCTCGACCATGGCGATGCGGACGAAGCCCTCGCCCTCCTCACCATAGCCGACGCCCGGAGCGACAGCGACTTCGGCATGGGTGAGCAGCTGCTTGGAGAATTCCAGGCTGCCCATGTGCTTCAGGGCGGGGGGCAACGGCGCCCAGGCGAACATCGAGGCCTTGGGGCTCGGGATTTCCCACCCGGCGCGCCCGAAAGCCTCCACCATCACGTCGCGGCGCTTCTGGTAAAGCGCGCGGTTCATCTCGACGATGTCCTGCGGCCCGTTCAGGGCCGCGCAGGTTGCGGCCTGGATCGGGGTGAAGGCGCCATAATCAAGGTAGCTCTTCACCCGCTTCAGCGCGGCGATGAGGCGCGGGTTGCCCACAGCAAAGCCCACGCGCCAACCGGCCATGGAGAAAGTCTTGGACATGGAGGTGAATTCCACCGCCACGTCCTTGGCGCCCGGCACCTGCAGGATCGAAGGCGTCGGCTGGCCGTCGTAATAGAGTTCGGAATAGGCAAGGTCGGAAAGGATCCAGACCTTGTTCTCCTTGGCCCAGGCCACCAGCCGTTCGTAAAAGGCCAGGTCCACCGTTTCGGCAGTGGGGTTGCCGGGATAGTTGACGATCAGCACCGAGGGGCGCGGAACCGTGAAGGCCATCGCGCGCTCAAGCGATTCCCAATAACGTTCGTCCGGCGTGGTCGGCACGGAACGGATCGTCGCGCCGGCAATGATGAAGCCGAAGGTGTGGATCGGGTAGCTGGGATTGGGTGCCAGCACCACGTCGCCGGGGGCGGTGATCGCCGTGGCAAGCGAGGCCAGGCCTTCCTTCGACCCCATGGTCATGACGACTTCGGTCGCCGGATCGAGCTCGACGCCGAAGCGGCGGGCATAATAGTTGGCCTGAGCCTTGCGCACGCCGGGGATGCCCGAAGAGGCCGAATAGCCATGGGCCGAAGGCTTTTGCGCAACCTCGCACAGCTTGTCGATGATGTGTTGCGGAGGGGGCAGGTCGGGATTGCCCATGCCAAGGTCGATGATGTCGCGGCCTGCCGCACGGGCGGCTGCTCGCATGTCATTCACTTCGGCGATGACATAGGGCGGCAGGCGCTTGATGCGGTAGAACTCTTCTTCCATGACCTCGATTGAATCCGGTTGGCCGCGGCGGGATTGCCGCAAATGCGCTTTGCGGCATTATCGCGCGATTGGCAAATGCGGGATTGCGGTCTGCCGCGGGCTGGCGTAATTTTGTGCAGCGCAGCATGGACCGGGAAAGGGTGCGGACGATGGCGGGCAAGGACGAAAAGACCGGCAGCGCGGATCCCTTCACCGAGATGTTCCGCATCCAGCAGCAGGCAACCCAGGCGATGCTCGACCAGTTCGCCGGCTTTGCCACGCAGGCCGCAGCACCGCTTGCCACCCCCGATCCGTCCGAGTTCGCCCAGTGGGCCGATGCCATGCAGCGGTTGCAGGCGCTTATGCTCGATTTCCAGCCCGATGCCGCGCTTGCCGCCGCGCCGCGACAGCTGACCGATCCCTCCGCCTGGCTTGAGCTTGTCGAGGGCTGGTATCGGCAGATGCCCTTCGCCGACGCCGAAACCCAGGCACGGATGTGGGCGGACGGCGTGAAGCTATGGCAGGGTGTGCTGGGCCAGTTCACCGGCGAGCAGCCCCAGGGCGATGGCGGGCCGGACCTGCCGCGCAAGGACCGCCGCTTTGCCGATCCGCGCTGGCGCGAGCAGCCCGTCTTCGCGCTGGTCCACCAGGCCTACCTGCTGTTTTCGGAACAGCTCGCCCAGCTGGCGGACAAGGCGGAGGGTCTCGATCCCGACCGCAAGGAACAGCTGCGCTTCGCCACCCGCACGCTGACCGAGGCGCTCAGCCCCGCGAACTTCCCGCTGACCAATCCGGTGGTGCTGGAAAAGACCATCGAGACCAAGGGCGAGAACCTGGTCAAGGGGATGGAGCACCTGCTGACCGACCTGAAGAAGGGGCAGCTCACCCATACCGACCCCACGGCTTTCGAACTGGGGCGCAACATTGCCATGACCCCGGGCAAGGTGGTCCACGAAACACCGCTGTTCCAGCTGATCCAGTATTCGCCGACCACCGAAAGCGTGCTGGAAGTGCCGCTGGTGATCTTCCCGCCGTGGATCAACCGGTTCTACATCCTGGACCTCAACCCGGCGAAAAGCTTCGTCCGCTGGGCTGTCGAGCAGGGTATCACCGTGTTCATGGTTTCGTGGAAGTCGGCCGATGCCTCGATGGCTGAGGTGGTCTGGGACGATTACATCCGCGCGCAGATCGAGGCGATCGACCATGTGCGCGAGCGGCTTGGCGTGCCGGCGGTCCATGCCATCGGCTATTGCGTGGCCGGGACAACCCTTGCCGCGACGCTGGCCGTCCTGTGCCGACGCGGCGAGGGCGACAAGGTCAAGAGCGCCACCTTCTTCACCGCGCAGGTCGACTTCGAAGAGGCGGGCGAGCTTCGCAACTTCATCGATGACCAGCAACTTGCCGCGCTCAAGGCGCTGGGCAGCGAAGGGTATCTCGACGGGCGGATCATGGCGGCCACGTTCAACATGCTGCGCAGTTCCGACCTGATCTGGAACTACGTGATCGACAATTACCTGCTGGGCAAGGATTACCCGGCCTTCGACCTGCTCTACTGGAACGGTGACACCACGAACCTGCCGGCAAAGTGGCACAACGCCTACCTGTGCGATCTCTATCGCGACAACAAGCTGGTCGTGCCCGATGCGCTGAGCGGCGATGGCACGCCGATCGACCTGACGCGCATCACCGTGCCCTGCTTCATCCAGGCCGGTCGCGAAGACCATATTGCGCCGCCCGAAAGCGTCTGGAAGATCACCCGCCACCTGCGCGGGCCCTGGACCTTCATGCTGGCCGGATCGGGGCACATCGCCGGGGTCGTCAACCCGCCGGCGGCGGGCAAGTACCAGTACTGGACCAACCCGGAACCGGGCGATTCGCTCGCCGACTTCGTCGCGGGGGCGCAGGAGCATCCCGGCTCGTGGTGGGGCTACTGGCTCGGCTGGATCGAGGCGCAGGACGCCGCCCGCGTGCCGGCCGGGGGCAAGCGGGTGCCGGGCGGCAAGGGCGATTGCGCGATCGAGGATGCACCGGGGCGCTACGTCCGTATGCCTTGAGTTCTTTGCCGCAAGCGCGAATGAGCTCTGCTGCACTGCACAAAATTTCCTTGACTTACACGCGGCAATGCTTATTGTGCAGTGCAGCAATTGGTTTCACCCGCTCCTCCGGAGGCAAGCTCATGGCCGAGGTACAGGACACGCAACCGCTCGATTCCGCTGAAAAGGCCTATGCCGAAGCAGCCTCCGATGCGCCTGTCGTCCTCCCCGCGCTGAAGCCCGCCAAGGACGTTGCGGAGCAGAAAACACTCACCAAGCCGGCCGCCCGCAAGGCGCCGGCCAAGAAGACGGCCGCGAAGAGCGGCAAGCCCACCCTCTCCGCGCTCAAGGAAAAGATCATGGCCAAGACCACCAACACGGACTTCACTGCCGCGTTCTCCACTGCCTTCGCCGACGTCCAGGAAAAGGCCAAGGCGGCTTACGAAAAGGGCACCGCCGCTGCCGGCGAAGCCACCGAATTCGCCAAGGGCAATGTCGAAGCCCTCGTCGAATCGGGCAAGATCTTCGCTGAAGGCGCCAAGGCGCTTGGCGGCGAGCTGGTCGCCGAAGGCAAGGGCGCGTTCGAAACGCTGACCGCCGACGTCAAGGAAATGGCCGCAATCAAGTCGCCCGCCGATTTCTTCAAGTTCCAGTCGGAACTCGCGCGCCGCAATTTCGATGCCGCCGTTGCTGCCAGCTCGAAGAACACCGAAGCGCTGTTCAAGCTTGCCAACGACGCCTTCGCACCGCTTTCCACCCGCGTAAGCCTCGCCGTCGAGAAGTTCTCGAAGGCCGCCTGACAGCGGGTTCAAAGGCCTGGCGCGACCTCTCCTCTCCCCGCGCCGGATGACAGACGGGCCGGACAGCAATCGCGCTGTCCGGCCCGTTCGCCTTTGCGAGCGAGTCTCTATCTTGCCCCCTTACCCCCAGTTACGGTATCCTGAAGCGATGATCCGGTTAGCCTGCCATTCGACCATGCCGCCTGTCCGCGCCGAGGAGGAAGACGATTCGGGCCAGGGCACCGGTGGCGGCGCACAGGTCGGCTTGGCTACGCGCACCAGGGCCAAGCCCAAGAAGCCCAGCCAGTTCAAGGTGCTGATGCTGAACGACGATTACACCCCGATGGAATTCGTGGTGATCGTGCTCAAGCGCTTCTTCCATATGGATATGGATCAGGCGACGCGGGTGATGCTGCACGTCCACCAGAAAGGCGTCGGCGTCTGCGGTATCTTCCCTTACGAGATCGCCGAAACCAAGGTGAACCAGGTGATGGACTTTGCCCGGCAGAACCAGCACCCCTTGCAGTGCACGCTTGAGAAGGCCTGACCGGCTCCCCTCGCGGCTTGCCAGCGCACCCGGCATCACCTAGGCATTCGCTCGCAGTTGCAAACTCAAGCCGGCCCGGGACTTTGTTCAGATCCTTTCCCGCCATTGACCGCTACATCTTCCGCCTCGTGCTGATGCCGATGTGCGGCGTGTTCCTTATCGCCGCCTCGCTGCTGATCCTCGACAAGATGCTGAAGCTGTTCGATTTCGTGGCGCTTCAGGGCGGCCCGGTCAGCGTCGTGTTCAAGATGCTGGCCAACCTGCTGCCCGAATATGCCAGCCTTGCGATTCCGCTGGGGCTGCTGCTCGGCATCCTGCTCGCCTTCCGCAAGCTCGCGATTTCGAGCGAGCTGGATGTCATGCGCGCGGTCGGCCTGTCCTACACGCGCCTGCTGCGTGTTCCCTACATGATCACTTTCGCCCTCGCGCTGGTGAACTTTCTCAACGTTTCGTACCTGCAGCCGCTGGCGCGCTATTATTACGAGCAGATCAACTTCGAGCTGAAGACCGGCGCGCTCGGCGCCTCGATCAAGGTCGGCGAGTTTTCGACGCTGGGCGACAAGATGGCGCTGCGCATTGAGCAGAGCCGCGAGGACGGCCGCCAGCTGATCGGCATCTTCGCGCGACTGGCGGACAACAAGGGGCAGGTTCTCACCGTTTCTGCCCGCGAAGGGCGCTTCCTTTCGCTCAAGGATCATCCCGATACCATCGTATTCCGACTGACCGACGGGCAGATCGTGCAGGATACCCCGGGCAGCAGCCCGCGCGTGCTGACCTTCACCCGGCATGACCTGCCGATATCGCTGCCGGCGTTGCAGCGCTTCCGCGAGCGGGGCGGGGGCGAGCGGGAATATATCCTGCCCGAACTGCTGCGCATCGGCTGGATCGAGGATGCGGGCGAGGTCGATCGCGCCAAGGTGCGCGCAAGCTTCTCTTACCGGATGGTCGAAGTGGTCATGATGCTGCTGATGCCGCTGCTCGCCGTGGCGCTGGCCGTGCCGCCCAAGCGCTCAACCTCGGGGCTTGGGCTGTTCGTCTCGATCGTGATGGTGGTCGCCTATCACAAGGTCAACGAATCGGGCGCCGCCGCCGCCGCGCGCGGCGATGTCGGGCCCTTGCTGGCGCTGTGGGGGCCCTTCGCCTTGTTTGCCGCGCTGATCCTGTGGATGTACTGGCGCATTGCCTATGTTCCGGGTGGCCAGCCGATCGGTGCGCTCGAAAAGTTCGCCCAGGGCCTCGGCAAGCGGGTTACGGCCTTCTTCCAGCGGCATCCGGCGGCCCGCAAGCTGACCGGACTTGGCGAGGGGGCCGGCAATGCTGTCTGATTTCTTCCCCTCCCGCACGCTGACGCTTTATCTGGCCAAGCTGTTCGTCACCCGCATCCTCGCCGTGCTCGTCATGCTGGTGCTGGTGCTGCAGATGCTCGACCTGCTCGGCGAAAGCGGTGCCATCCTTGCCAAGCCGGGCAATGGCGAGGCGCAGCTGTGGACCTATGTCACCCTGCGCGTGCCACAACTCGTCGCGCGGTTCCTGCCCTATTCGGTGCTGCTGGCGACCTTGCTCACCTTCTGGCCGCTCAACCAGAACAGCGAGATCATCTCGATGCGGGCTGCCGGGCTTTCGGCGCACCAGGTGCTCGCGCCGATGCTGCTGACGGCGCTGGTCGTCGCGCTGCTCAGCTTCGCTTTCAATGAACGGGTCGTCACGCGCGCCACGGCGACGCTCAAGGCCTGGCAGGCTGCAGAGTATGGCGCGATTCCCAAGCAGGGCGGTGCCAGGGCCAACGTCTACCTGCGCGATGGCGACAATATCCTGATGGCCGCTTCGCTCTCCGGACGCGGGCCGGCCATGGAGATGACCAACGTCACCTGGTATCGCCGCGATGCCGGATCGATCGTCCAGGGCCAGATCCGCGCACCGCGTGCCACCTATGCGGCCCCCGGCTGGAAGCTGGAGAACGCCGTCGAATTCGACGTGCAGGGCGCACGCAGCAAGTCGCTGGGTACCGTTATCCTCGCCAAGGGCGTGACGCCGGAGCAGATTGCGATCAGCAAGGTCGATCCCGATGCCGAGAACATATTCGAGCTTGGCCGCTCGATCAGCGCGCTGAAGGCCGCCGGGCGCCGCACCAGCGAGCTGGAGGGCAAGTGGTGGCACAAGATTTCCGGTCCGCTTTCGGCCTTGCTCATGCCGCTGCTCGGCTCGGTTGCCGCCTTCGGCCTGGCGCGTTCGGGCCAGTTGCTGATCCGCGGCGTGATCGGCATGGCGCTGGGCTTTCTCTACTTCGTGATCGACAATGCCGCGCTGGCCATCGGCAATTTCGGTGGCTACCCGCCGCTCATCGCCGCCTGGTCGCCCTTCTTCCTCTTCGCGCTACTGGGCGAGACGGTTCTGGTCAGGACCGAGGAATAGCGGCTCAGCGCCTCACCATCGTGCTCGATACCAGCTTGCCGACCAGCGGCAGCAGGCCCGGATAGTTTGCCTTGTCATAGGTCGTCCCGTTGCCGAACTGGCGGGCAAGGCGGCGGTGCGCCTCAGGGTATGAGTGGTAGGGCATCGAAGCCAGCAGGTGATGCAGCGCGTGATAGCGCAGGCCGACCGGGGCCCACAGCTCTGCCAGAAGGCCCGGCGGCGGCACGTTGACCGAATCGAGGTACTGGCCCGTCACCGTCATCGCATCGCCGTCATTGGCCCACAGGTGGGCGACGAGCGTGCGCACCTGGTTCAGCACGGCCGTGAGCGAAATCACGCCCATCGCCACCGCCAGCGGCCGCCAGTCCCACGCCCAGGCGCTCCACAGCAGGAACAGCGCCCACAGGCTGGCGCCAAGCTCCTGCCAGAACACCATGGTGCGGAACGATCCTTCGGGCGCACGGCGGCGGAAGGCGGGGTTGATGGAGAGCGAGGACACCCGTTCCCACACCAGGCGGCGCAGCGGCGGAATGACCGCGCCCAGCGGCACCAGCAGGGCGGAGCGGATCAACAGGCCGATCGGCAGGAGCACGGCAATCGCGGCGAAGAGCGGCAGGGTCCACGGTTTCATCAGGGCCAGCGGCAGGTATTCCGGATCGTCCACCGTGCCATAGCGGGTGCGCGCGTGGTGCAGGGTATGGACGCCCTCGTACATGAAGGAGGGCGTCAGCATGGGCATGCCGACCAGCAGGTTCCAGGCAAAGCGGAAGCCGGGAAGCGCGGTTTCGTGGATATGGGTCAGCTCATGGATGAACAGCAGCGCCCGGTAGAGCGCCAGCGAGGAGACCAGGCCGAAGGCCAGTGCAATCCAGGCGGGTTGCCCGCCCAGCACGGCGGCGATCGCGCCGTAAAGGGCACCATAGCCCACCGCTGCCGAAACCAGCATGTCCGGCCAGTAGATTTCGGGCCGCGCCGTGGAAATGTCGCGCGTCAGCTCTACAGCGGCGCGCAGCATTTCCTTGTCGTCGGGAATTGCGGAAATCTTGGTGATGGTCATCTCCGGCGCATTCATGCCATATTTTCCAGCTTATAGGCCTGCCAGCGCGGGGGGTGGCGTGGTGCGGCTTGACATCGATCGGGTCGAAACGCAGTTCCGGCTTCCGGTTGTTCTCCAATCCTTCGGCAAAGGCAAGATACGTGGCGGCAAGTTCTCGATCATCGGGCGAACTAGAGATTACCCCGGTTTCCGGCAAGGCCGGCATCGCGGACTTTGTCGATTACGGTTATCGGATAAACGCTGCCGATCCCAATTACGTCCCGCAGTTGCGGGGGGAAGAGATCGGCAAGTTCACTCCGGGCGAGAACCCCTTTTTCGAACATGCGCGGGTCCAGCTGTTCCTTGCCCGCCGCGGCGGGAAGATCGTCGGGCGCATATCGGCGCATTACGATGAACTGGCGCTGACGCAGTCGGTGGAGCAGGGCATGGGTCCGGGCACCGGCAACTGGGGTGCGCTGGAAACCGAGGACGCCGATATTGCCAGCGCCCTGATCGCCCGGGCCGAGGCCTGGCTGCGCGAACAGGGCATGACCAAGGTTCTTGCCCCGATGAACCTCTCGGTCTGGGAAGAGCCGGGCCTGCTTGTGCAGGGGCACGATCATCCGCCGATGGTGATGATGGGCCACCAGAATGCCCGCTACCAGCCGTGGATCGAAGGGGCCGGCTATACGCTTGCCAAGAAGCTCTACACCTATGACCTGGACATCGCGAAGGAGTTCCCGCCGCTGATCCAGCGGATCGTTTCTTCGGGCGAGAAGAACGAGCGGATCAAGGTGCGCGAGGTCGATCTCGCCCACTTCCAGCGCGAGGTGAAGATCATCTGCGACATCCTCAACGATGCCTGGTCGGACAACTGGGGCTTCGTGCCCTTCACCGAAAGCGAGATCGCCTATACCGCGAAGAAGCTGAAGCCGATCTGCAAGCCGGACCTGATCCGCATTGCCGAATACGATGGCGAGCCGGTGGCCTTCATGATGACCCTGCCCGATCTCAACCAGGTCCAGAAGCGGGTGGTCCGCCCGAACGGCAAGCCCAGCCTGCTCGGCTGGCTGAAGCTGGCCATGTGGATCTGGAAGCCGACCAATGCCGATATGCGCGTGCCGCTGATGGGCGTGGTCAAGCGGCTGCAAAGCTCGCGCATGGCCAGCCAGCTGGCTTTCATGATGATCGAATACATCCGCCGCGCCTCGGTCACCCGCTACAACGGCAAGCGTGGCGAGATCGGCTGGATCCTCGAGGACAACCAGGGAATGGTCGCCATCGCCGATGCCATCGAGAGTAGGATCAACAAGCAGTACAACATCTACCAGAAGACGCTTTGACCGGGGCTTGAGGTTGACAAGGTTGACACGGTGTCAACCTCGCCCGAACCGCCTTCCGGCCGGGAATTCCGGGAGTTTCCAGCCAGTTCAGCACGCAGGTTGACGCGGAAGAAATAAAGAACCGCCAGCCTTCCGATAGCCGGTGCGCCGCCGTGGTTCACGCTGTCAAGGAACAGCACCCCGATAGCATGGGTGCGCGGCTGTAGGACAGCGCGCAGGACCCTTCAGGAATCCCTTTCCTGCGCCCGGTCGACGGTGGCCGTCGTCGCCACGTCCATCGTCACGTTGCCCAGGGTGCGCATGATATCGGGCAGCATCTCCACCGCCACCAGCAGCGCCAAGGGGGCAATCGGCACGCCCATGGCATTGGCGATCGGCCCCACCGAGATGACGAAGCTGAGCGTGCCCGGCAGCGATACCGAACTGAGCGAGACAAGAAAGGCCACCAGCACGCCCGCGCCCAATGCCCAGGCCGAAAGCGGCGTGCCGGTAAGGTAGGCGGCATAGATCGCCACGCCCATGTTCATTGCCGGGCTGGTGCCGCGAAAGATCGCCACCGCCAGCGGCAGGACGAAATCGGTGGTCGCTTCGCGCACCCCCATGCGGCGGGTGGCGGAAAGCATGGCCGGCAGGCTGGCCAGCGAGGACTGGGTGGAGAGCGCCACGGCATAGACCGGCGTCATGGCGCGGAAGAAGGTTCCCGGCTTCTGCCCGCCCAGCGTCAGCGCCAGGACGATGCCGCCCAGCAGCACCACCAGGCCCGCCGCGCTGACGATCAGGATGTAATGGGCCAGGGCGCCGATGGCATCCGATCCGCTGCTTGCGGCCAGAGGCAGGGCAAGGCCGAAAACGCCGATGGGCGCGAGCCTGAGCACCCAGCCGACGACAACCATCATCGCCGCCGCCAGTCCTTCGAAGAACAGCGCCAGCTGGCGGCGCGGGGATTCGGCAATGCGGGTTGCCGCCACGGCAAAGACCGAAACGAACAGCACGATCGGCAGCATCGCCCCGCTGGCGGCCGAGGCGAAGATGTTTTCCGGCATCATGGCCAGCAGCACTTCGCGGAAGCCGGGCACTTCACCGGCGGCCGCGGCCGTTCCGCGCAGGGCCGCGGCAGCGCGCTCGGGAATCGGGAAAGCCGTGAGCAGGGCCGGCACAAGCAGCGCTGCCATGGTTCCGGCAGCCAGCAGCACGATGAAGAACAGCCCGACCGCGCGCCGCGCCAGCCGTCCGCCATTGGCCGCCGCAAGCGTCTGCGAAATGCCGGTATAGACCAGTCCGACCACCAGCGGCAGGATGGTCAATTGCAGCATCCGCAGCCAGACCGTGCCGGCCAGCCCGCCATATTCCAGCAGCGGTTCCATGGCCGCAGTGCCCTGGAAGGCCAGTCCGCTGACCAGCCCCAGCACCAGCCCGGCAAAGGTCAGGCCCGCCGGAACCTTGATTTCCGGGAAACCCGCAGCTGCCGATTGCACTTTCATCCCTGACCCCTCTGTATCGTGCCGGGGTGACATTAGCGCCCGCTTGCGCCATGGCAATTGACGCAGAAAACATTCGTTCGGGACAGGTCGGGAATGGGACGCAGGTATTTCGGTACGGACGGCATCCGCGGGCGCACCAATGCGGGCGTGATGACCGCGGCGATTGCGATGAAGGTGGGGCAGGCGGCAGGAACGCGCTTCCTGCGCGGCAGCCACAAGCACCGCGTCGTGATCGGCAAGGATACGCGGCTTTCCGGCTACATGCTGGAAAATGCGCTGGTTGCCGGCTTCACCTCGGTAGGCATGGACGTGGTTCTTACCGGCCCGCTGCCGACCCCGGCCATCGCGCTGTTGACGCGCGAGCTGCGGGCCGATGTCGGGGTGATGATCTCGGCCAGCCATAACCCTTACGAAGACAACGGCATCAAGCTGTTCGGGCCGGACGGGTTCAAGCTTTCGGACGAGGATGAGCTGGCGATCGAGGCCATGCTGGGCGAGGACCAGCCGCTTGCCGGTTCCGCGCATATCGGCCGCGCCCGCCGCATCGAGGATGCCCGCGGCCGCTATATCCACGCCGTCAAGCAGTCGGTGCCGGAGAACGTGCGGCTCGATGGCCTCAAGATCGTGGTCGATTGCGCGAACGGCGCGGCTTACCAGGTGGCCCCTTCGGCGATTTGGGAACTGGGCGCGGAAGTGATCGCCGTGGGCGTCAATCCCAATGGCACCAACATCAACGACAAGGTTGGCTCCACCCACCTCGACCTCGTCAAGGAAACCGTGGTCGCCAGCGGTGCGGATATCGGCATTGCGCTGGATGGCGATGCCGACCGGCTGATCGTGGTCGATGAAAAGGGCCAGACGGTCGATGGCGACCAGATCATGGCGCTGATCGGCACGCGGCTGGCCGCCAGCGGGCAGTTGCGCGGCGGCGGCGTGGTCGCAACGGTGATGTCGAACCTCGGGCTGGAGCGCTACCTTGTCGGCCAGGGCCTCACGCTCGAACGGACCAAGGTTGGCGACCGCCACGTGCTCGAAAAGATGAAGGCCGATGGCTACAATGTCGGTGGCGAGCAGTCGGGGCACATGATCCTGCTCGATCATGCGACGACCGGCGATGGCACCGTGGCCGCGCTGCAGGTGCTGGCGGCGCTCGTCCAGTCGGGCAAGCGGGCCAGCGAGCTGCTCCACCTGTTCGATCCCGTGCCGCAGCTGCTGAAGAACGTGCGCTTTGCCGGCGGCAAGCCGCTGGATGATTCCCGGGTGCAGGCGGTGATCGCCGAGGCCGAAGCCCGGCTTGCCGGGCGCGGGCGACTGGTGATACGTCCTTCGGGCACTGAACCGGTGATCCGCGTCATGGCCGAAGGCGACGATGCGGGCGAAGTCGAACAGGTGGTCGATGCCATCTGCGATGCGGTGAAGGAGGCGGCGGCCTGATGCTGGAAATGCGCCCCGATTGCGAACGCTGCGGCGTTGACCTGCCCGCCGAGGGCCCCGGCGCATTCATCTGCAGCTTCGAATGCACCTATTGCGCGGTCTGCGCCGAAAAGTTCGATGACCTTTGCCCCGGCTGCGGCGGCGAACTGATGGACCGCCCTACCCGCGCGCTCGAATGGCATGAAAAGCACCCGCCTTCGAAGGAGCGGAGATTCAAGGGTTGAACCGGCCTGCGCGTATCCTGGCCATTGCCGGTTCCGACAGCTCGGGCGGCGCCGGTATCCAGGCGGATATCAAGACCATCACCATGCTGGGCGGCTATGCGATGACCGCGATCACCGCGATCACCGCCCAGAACACGCAGGGCGTCAGCGCCGTGGAGGTGCTCTCGCCCGACATGGTCGTGGCGCAGATAGAGGCCTGTGCCTGCGACATCGGCATCAATGCGGTGAAGATCGGCATGCTCGGCTCGCCCGCCGTGGCCCATGCCGTTGCCGACCTGCTGGAACAGGCCAACGTGCCGGTGGTCTTCGATCCGGTGATGATCGCCACCAGCGGCGCGGCGCTTGCCGATGGCGATACGATCGCTGCCTTCGAACGGCTGATGGCGCTGGCCACGCTGACCACGCCCAACGTGCCAGAGCTTGCGGCGCTGGGCGGCGATGCGGGCATGGCGGCGCGAGGCATCGCCTACCTTGCCAAGGGCGGCGACGCCGAAGGACCCGAGGTGGAGGACCGGCTCGTCATTCCCGGCGAGGACCAGCGCCTGTGGCGCGGGATGCGCGTCGATACCCGCCACACCCACGGTACCGGCTGCACGCTTGCCAGCGCCATCGCTACCCTGCTGGGGCAGGGGCTCGGCCTGGTCGAGGCGGTGGAAGGGGCGCGCCGCTTTGTCCGCGCAGCCCTGCTCGCCGCGCCGGGCTTCGGCACGGGGCATGGGCCGCTGGGGCATCAGGCAGTGCGCTGATCGCGCCCGGACGTCAGTCCAGGTCGTAGAAGTTGCGAATCACGTCCCAGCCTTCCTCGGCGGTTTCCACCCAGGAGATCAGCTTCAGGTCTTCGTGGTTGATCACGCCCTCTTCGGCCAGGGCCTCGAAGTTGACCACCCGGCTCCAGAATTCCTTGCCGTAAAGCAGGATCGGGATCGGCTTCATCTTGCCGGTCTGGATCAGGCAGAGCAGCTCGAAGAATTCGTCGAAGGTGCCATAGCCGCCCGGGAACACCGCCACGGCGCGGGCGCGCAGCAGGAAGTGCATCTTCCTCAGCGCGAAGTAGTGGAACTGGAAGGCAAGCCGCGGCGTGACGTAAAGGTTGGGTGCCTGTTCGTGCGGCAGGACGATGTTGAGCCCGATGGTCTCCGCCCCGGCCTCTGCTGCGCCGCGATTCGCAGCCTCCATGATCGAGGGGCCGCCGCCCGAGCAGACGACGAACTGGCGCATGCCCTTTTCGACGATGGCCGCCTGGCTGGCGATTCCCGCCAGCTCGCGGGCGATTTCGTAATACTTCGATTTCGCGGCCAGGCTCTCGGCCACGGTGCGCCGCTCCGGCGGGGCATTGGCGATAAGCGCATCGGCCTCTGCCGCCTCGGGAATGCGGGCAGAACCGTAACAGACCAGCGTGGAGCCGATCCGCGCCTCTTCCATCAGCATCTCGGTCTTCAGCAGTTCAAGCTGGAAGCGGACCGGGCGCAGTTCCTCGCGCAGGAGGAAATCGGTATCGGTGAAGGCCAGCTTGTAGCTGGGGCTGAGGGTTTGGGGAGTGCCGGTAACGTGGGATTCGGCGAAGCCAACTTCCTGTTCGGCCTTGTAGAAACGGCGCCTGTGCAGCCGCTTTTCGTCTTCTTCAGTCATTAGCCCCTTTTCGCGCGGCGGGGCGCAACTGTCAAAAGAAGAAGCGCTTACGCCGCCTTGAGCGCGATCCACTCGTCGGGATCATCGGCAACCGGCTCTTGCCGGTCCAAGGTGGAGAGGGGGATGGGGGCGCCCCAGTCCGAGGGAACGCCGGGGATCGTGGCAAGCCATCCGATCCAGTCGAAACGCGAAGCGGTCTGCTCTTGGTCCATGGATGCACCATGGCAGGGCGATGCTTCGGTTTGATGACAGGAGAGTTGGATGCCCCGCGAGGATTCGAACCTCGATAGACGGAATCAGAATCCGTAGTCTTACCATTAGACGACGGGGCAATCGCGAAGCGCGCGCTTAGTCCCGCGCGTCTGGCGGGTCAAGCGCATTTGCAACGATAGCTTGCCCCTTTGGCCCTGCAGGTCTAGCATGAACCCCGATGCTCGCCCTCCCGGCGGGAAAACGATGTTCGAGTAACTGACAATGGCGGACCTATATCCGCCGGCAAGGCGCGAGGAGACAGGCTCAGGCGAGGCGGATAGTCACGGCGGCACACCGGCAGAGCATTCCGGCAGCCCCCGCCCGCAGTCTGGTACGCGCAAGACCGGCGGCCGACCGGAAGACGGCGGCGCTTGGCCAGCCATGCCCTTTCGCAAGGGGCAGGGCGGGTTGCGCCAGGCTTATGCTGCGATCGATCTTGGCACCAACAACTGCCGCTTGCTGATCGCACGTCCTTCAGGTGGCAATTTCGTGGTAATCGATGCCTTCAGCCGTGTCGTGCGGCTGGGCGAAGGCCTTGCCCAGACCGGGCGGCTTTCCGACGAGGCGATGGACCGCGCCGTGGAGGCGCTTAAGATCTGCGCCGAAAAGCTGAAGAAGCGCAATGTCCACCTTGCCCGCTCGGTGGCGACCGAGGCTTGCCGCCGGGCCAGCAACGGCGCCGAATTCATCGAGCGGGTGAAGCGCGAAACGGGCATCCACCTCAATGTCATCACCGCGCAGGAAGAAGCGCGGCTGGCGGTGCTGGGCTGCCACATCCTGCTCGAATCGGGCGAAGGGCCGGCGATGATCTTCGATATCGGCGGCGGTTCCACCGAACTGGTGCTGATCGAAAGCGGGCCAACCGTGCCCAAGATCCTTGACTGGCATTCGGTTCCCTGGGGCGTCGTCTCGCTTTCGGAAACCTGCGGCCCGGAGGCGCAGGGGGCAGAGGCCCGCGCCGCGCGCTATGCCCGGATGCGCCAGCTGGTGGGTGACAGCTTTGCTGAATTCGGCCGGCGCATCGGCTCCATCCGCGGCGAAAAACCGCTGGGCGAAATGCGCCTGCTGGGCACCAGCGGCACGGTCACCACGCTGGCCAGCCTGCACCTTGACCTGCCGCAGTACGATCGCCGCGCGGTCGATGGCCTGATCGTGCCGGCTCAGGACATGCGCGAGATCAGCCTGAAGCTGGCCCACATGTCGCCCGAAGAGCGCCGCGCGCTGCCCTGCATCGGGCGCGAGCGGGCAGACCTGGTTGTTGCCGGCTGCGCGATTCTCGAGACGATCTTCGACCTATGGCCCGCCGACCGGCTGGGTGTTGCCGATCGCGGCATCCGCGAAGGCATCCTGCGCAGCCTGATGGCCGCCGGTGGCCATCCCGGCCATGCCCGTGCCCTTGTCCAGCGGCTCGAACGATGAGCCGGTCGGGCAAGAACCCCAACGAGCGGCTGAAGACCGGCAAAGGGCGTTCCCAAAGCTCGGTGCGGTGGCTGCAGCGCCAGCTGAACGACCCCTATGTGAAGCAGGCGAAGTCCGACGGCTATCGCAGCCGGGCGGCCTACAAGCTGGCGGAGCTGGACGAGCGATTCGGGCTGCTCAAGGGCGTGCGCCGCGTGGTCGATCTTGGCGTTGCGCCGGGCGGCTGGAGCCAGGTGGTGCGCCAGCGCTGCCCCAAGGCGGCGGTGGTCGGGATCGACCTGCTGCCGACCGACCCGATTGAAGGCGTGATCCTGTTCCAGATGGACTTCATGGCGGACGAGGCCCCCGCCGCGCTCGAATCGGCACTGGACGGCCCGCCGGACCTTGTCCTGTCCGACATGGCGGCCAACACCGTGGGCCACAAGGCGACCGACCACCTGCGCACGATGGGGCTGGTGGAAACGGCAGTCGATTTCGCGATCAATACGCTGGCCCCCGGTGGGGCTTTCGTTGCCAAGGTCTTTGCCGGCGGCACCGATGCCGACCTGCTGACGATCCTCAAGCGCAATTTTACCAGCGTGAAGCACGCCAAGCCGCCTGCGAGCCGCAAGGATTCGTCGGAGTGGTACGTGATTGCGCAGGGGTTCAAGGGGCGGGCCGAACAGTAACCCGGTCTTGACCAGCCCGGTGTCTTTACCCCGCAGCGCTGGTGTATTCGGGGTCTGTTGAATTGTTCACGCAGAGGCGCAGAGTAAGAAAAGAGGCGCAGAGATGTTGCGCCTGCGGCGAAGCCGCTCTTTCAATCAGCCCTCAGATTTTGGCGGCAGCATCGGTGAGTAGAGGGAGCCTGCGGCTCAGCGCGCGATCTCTGCGCCTCCACTTTCTTCTCCGCGCCTCTGCGTGAACTATTCCAACCAAGCTTCCAGCGCCGAGCTATCGGGCAGGGCAATCTGCTCGCGTCAAACGAAAAGGGCGGAGCCTTCCGACCCCGCCCTTCGAATTCCGTGTTTTGAAAAAGCTTACTTCTTCGCGGCAGCTTCCGGAGCGGCCGAGGGTGCTGCGCTGGCATCGGCTGCGGCAGCATCGCCTTCCTTGGCTTCGCCTTCGGCGGCCGGAGCCGGAACGGCGGGAAGCGGCAGGTTCGAACCCTTGGTGTTCAGGTAAGCGATGACATTGGCGCGCTCAGCAGCGTCGGACAGGCCGGCGAAGGTCATCTTCGTGCCGGCGGCCATGGCCTTCGGGCTCTTCAGCCAGGCGTCCATCTTGGCCCAGTCCCACGAACCGCCAACCTTCTTGAGATCGTCGGAATAGGCGAACCCGGCGTGGCCGGCGACGGCCTTGCCCATGGTGGCGAACAGGTTCGGGCCGATGCCGTTGGCGCCGCCCTGGTCAATCGTATGGCAGGACTTGCACTTGGCGAAAGCGGCTTCGCCCTTGGCCGGATCGGCAGCGGCAAGGCGCGCTTCGATCGGTTCTTCCTTCGACGCGCCACCTTCGCTGGAGACAACGCCCGCGATCTCGTAGCCCATCTTTTCCGGGCGGTGGGCCTTGTCGCCCTGGAAGTGGCGAGCGCTGATGCTGGTAAGGCCCAGCGCGATGATGCCGGAGAACAGGACCCAGCCGGCGGTGGTGTTGAAACGGTCGTCCATCGAAGATGCCCCGGTATTCGCTTGTGGCAGTTGAGGCGCGCTCTAGTGTCGCTACCGCGCAAGTGCAAGGCCCATTGCGGGATAAAGCGAAGCCGCCTAAGCGCGCCCGCGATGCATAGCTTTCCCCAACCCGCCCTCGCGCTCGTCGCGGAAATGGCCAAGGCGGCCGAAGCCGATCCGGCGCGCGCCATGGCATTTCAGGGCGCGCCAGGCTGCAATGGCCACCGTGCGGCCATGGAATACGATCCCCAATGCCTGCCGTTGCCGTGCTTTTCCTTCGAAGATGCGCTCGATGCGGTAAAGGAAGGCCGTGCCGCGCGTGCGATCATCCCGATCGAGAATTCGCAGCATGGCCGGGTGGCGGATATTCACTTCCTGCTGCCGGAAAGCGGGCTCTATATCACGGGTGAGCATTTCCTGCGGATTTCGCACGCCCTGATGGGCCTGCCGCGCGAGGACGGCTCGGTCGGGCCCTTTGCTGCCGCCTACAGTCACCCGCAGGCGCTTGGCCAGTCGCGCCATTACCTGCGCGAGCGGGGCATCGTGCCGATGGCCTATGCCGATACGGCAGGGGCTGCCGCCTTCGTCAGGGAGCAGGGCGATTACGAAGCCTGCGCCATTGCGCCGGCCATCGCAGCCGAGCTTTACGGCCTCAAGATCGTCGAGACCGAGGTCGAGGACGCGGCAGACAACACCACGCGCTTCGTCGTGCTGGCCAACAAGCCGCTCGATCCGGCGGAGCTGGACGATGGCCCGGCGATGACCACGCTGGTCTTCGAAGTGCGCAACGTGCCCGCCGCGCTCTACAAGGCGATGGGCGGCTTTGCCACCAATGGCGTCAACATGACCAAGCTGGAAAGCTACCAGAAGGGCGCCAGCTTTGCCGCCACGATGTTCTTCACCGACATCATCGGCGCACCCGGCGATCCCGCGGTGGACCTGGCGCTGGAAGAGCTGGCCTTTCACAGCAAGCATTTGCGATTGCTCGGTTCCTACCGGCAGGCACGGCCGCGCGGCTGAACGCCGGACCGCTTGCAAGCCGGCGCGCGCCGTGCCACCAAGCATGGGTGTCTGGCGCGTCATCGGCCATTGAAGGTTCTGCGGCAAGCCATGCCGGGCGTGACTGGGAACAGTTGCGCAAGGCTGCCGACATCCAGTTCTCCCCGATAGAGGCAAAGCCCAAGCCTCCGCCAGAACTGCCCGCCTGGCTTAAGGCGATCGGCGATTTCCTCGAATCACTGCTGCGGCCGCTGGGCGAAGCGCTCGGCCTGTCGTGGCCGGTGCTGCAATGGGTGCTGGTCGGCATTGCCGTGCTCTGCGTGGGCCTGCTGGTCTGGCGGATCATCGCCCCCCTGCTTGAAGGCCGCCTGCCCAGGCCTGCTGCGGCAGAGGTGCCCGAATGGATGCCGGATCGCGGCGCGGTGATGGCCCTGCTGGAAGATGCGGACCGGCTGGCGGCGGAGGGCCGCTTCGACGAGGCAACGCACCTTCTGCTGCAACGATCGATCGGCGAGATTGCCGAGGCCCGGCCCGACTGGCTGCACCCCGCCACCACGGCGCGCGAAATCGCGGGCAATGCTGCCCTGCCAGAGCGGGCGCGGGCGGCCTTCGCCACCATCGCTGCCCGGGTCGAGCGCAGCTTCTTCGCCCTGATCCCGCTGGGGGCCGAGGACTGGCAGGCCGCGCGCGCTGCCTATGCCGATTTTGCGCTTGGCGGCATCCGGACATGAGCGAGCCATTGCCCGAAGTGGGGGCAAGCCCCTTCAATCCCCGGGTGGTGCTGGGAATGGTGCTGTTCGGCGTGGCGGTCTTCCTCGCGCTGCTGTGGATGATCGGCGCGGGCATGACGCAGGGCCCGGCGAACAACGGCGGCGCCCATGTCGGCGGCAAGGGGCTGACGGGTTATGCCGGGCTCTCGCAACTGCTCGAAAAGCAGGGCTACGCCGTCAGCCGCGTCCGCAACGAGGATGGGCTGAAGGGGCCGGGGCTGGTCATCCTGACGCCGCCGCACGAGGCGAACGGCAAGGACGTGCTGCGCATCATCGCCGATCGCCGGTTCGTCGGCCCGACGATCCTTGTCCTGCCCAAGTGGCGCGCCGTCCCGGCCAGCATGCTCAACCTCGACGAGGGTGCCGCCAAGGACGGCTGGGTCGCCATCGACGATGCCGACCTGCCGCACTGGCCCAAGGAGCTGGAAGGTTATGACATCGCGCCGCGGGTGGAAAAGGGCACCGCTGCCGGCACCTGGCGCGGGCTGGGGCGCAGCGGCGCGCTGCCTGATAAGCGCTTCCAGCATATCGGGGGCGAATACCTTGTCCCGCTGGTTGCCGATGCGGGCAATTCGATGCTGGCCGCCTATGTGCAGGACGATGGTTATTATCCCGATCTTGCCGCCGCCGCCGGGATCGAAAGCTATGGCGAGGATGAAGGGCTCTATCCGCTGGTCGTCGTTGCCGAGCCCGACCTGCTCAACAACTGGGGCATGGCCGACAGCCGCCGCGCCATGCTGGCGCTCGACCTGATCGAAAGGGCGAGCGCCGGGCGGCGCGGGCCGGTGGCCTTCGACATGACGCTGAACGGCTTCAAGGCGTCGGCCAACCTGCTGACCCTTGCCTTCCGGCCGCCCTTTGTCGCCGCGACGATCTGCCTGCTGATTGCCGCGCTGATTGCCGGCTGGCGCGCGTTCCGCCGCTATGGCCCGCCGCATGTGCCGGGGCGCGCCATTGCCTTTGGCAAGCGCGCGCTGGTGGCCAATTCGGCAGGGTTGGTGCGGCGTTCGGGCCGTCTGCACCTGCTCGCCGCGCCCTATGCCACCCTGCTGCGCGAGCGGGTGGCAAGAAAGCTCGCCCTGCCGCGCCATGCCGATGCCGAAACCACCGAGGCCGCCATCGACCGGGCGCTTGCCGCGCGCGATCCCGCTGCCATGCCGTTTTCCATAGCCGCCGCGCAGATGCGCGCCGCGCGCCGTCCGGCCGATCTGCTGCGCGCCGGGCGCACTCTCTATTCGCTTGAAAGGACGCTGAAACGATGAGCACCGCCGCAACCATGCCGCTGGCCGATGTAAGCCGGCTTGCCCATGCGATCCGGTCGGAAGTGGCCAAGGCGGTGGTCGGCCAGACCGAAATGGTCGATGCCCTGCTGATCGCGCTGATGGCGCAAGGCCATGTCTTGCTAGAAGGCCCGCCGGGCACGGCCAAGACCTTCCTTGCCCAGTGCTTCGCCGCGACGCTGGGGCTCGATTTCGGCCGCATCCAGTTCACGCCTGACCTGATGCCCGGCGATATCCTGGGTTCGAACCTGTTCAACTTCCAGACCAGCCAGTTCACCCTGACGCGCGGGCCGATCTTTTGCGACCTGCTGCTGGCCGATGAAATCAACCGCACCCCGCCCAAGACGCAGGCCGCCCTGCTGGAGGCGATGCAGGAACGCCGCGTCACCCTGGACGGCGAGGTCCATCCCCTGCCCGCGCACTTCATGGTCGTGGCGACGCAGAACCCGATCGAAAGCCAGGGCGTCTATCCCCTGCCCGAGGCCCAGCTTGACCGCTTCCTGTTCAAGCTGCTGATCCCCTATCCCAGCCCGGAGGAAGAGGCGCGGATCGTCACCCGCTTCGGCGAACGTGCCGGGCCGCTGCGGCTGGCCGATTTCGGCGTCAGCACCGTCACCGATGCGACCACGCTGAATGCGGCCGCGCAGGCGGTGAAGCAGGTGACCCTGGCCGAAAGCGTGGTCGATTACATCGTCCGGCTGGTGCGTGCGACGCGCGACAGCGCCGATCTTGCATCGGGGGCCAGCCCCCGCGCGGCGGTGCTGCTGGCCAATGCAGCGCGGGCCCGCGCCGCGCTCGACGCGCGTGACTATGTGCTGCCCGATGACGTGAAGGCGCTCGCCACGCAGGTGCTGCGCCATCGCCTGCTCTTGTCTCCCGCGGCGGAGATCGAGGGCAAGCAGGTCGAAGCGCTGGTCGAGGACCTTGTCGAGCGGACCGAGGCGCCGCGTTGAACCTTCCCTTCTCCCCCGGCGGATCGGGCATGGTGCCCACCGTGCGCGCGGCCATGCTGGCGGCGCTCGCGGCCCCGGTGGCGCTGGTCGTCGCTGCGGCGGCACCGGCGGCATGGGTGGCCGTGCCGGCGCTGGGGCTGACCCTGCTGGCGCTGGTCCTGCTCGATGCCTGGGCCGCTGGCCCCTGCCACGGGCTGCGCCTGATCGCGCCGGGTGACTGCGAGGTGGGAGAAGAAGCGCGTATCGCCGTGATCGCTGACCTGCCCGGCAGCGTCACCGGCCGGGCCGATGTCGCGCTGTCGCTTGATCCGCGGCTTGCCGATGGCGGAAGGCTCGATATCCGGCTGCGGCGCGACGGGGAAACCGGCACCTGGCAGGGCGGGGCGCTGACCGTTCCCAGCCGGCGCGGCACCGGGCTGATCGACAAGGCGTGGCTGCGCTGGACCGGGCCGCTGGGCATCGGTGCCCGCCAGCGCGAGGTTGACCTGGCCGAGGCGCTGCGCGTCTGGCCCAACCTTTCCACGGTGCGCTCTCCTGCCTTGCAGGCCTACCTTCGCGATTCGCAGTTCGGCCTGATCGCGCGGCGCATGCGCGGCGAAGGCACCCAGTTCGAGGCGCTGGCCGAATACCAGCCAGGAATGGACCGCCGCCGCATCGACTGGAAAGCCTCTGCGCGGCACATGCATCTCTATGCCAAGGAGTTCGAGAACGAGCGCAACAACCAGATCGTCTTCGCCTTCGATTGCGGGCAGTCGATGTGCGAACCCGTAGCTGGCCTGCCGCGCATCGATCGCGCAGTCTCGGCCGCGCTGGCCACGGCCTATGTCGCGTTGAAGGGCGGAGACAGGGTCGCGCTTTACGGATTTGCGGCAAGGCCCGAGATCTTTACCCCCTTCGTCGCTGATGCGCGCGATTTCCATCGCCTGCAACGCGCCGCGGCCGGGCTCGATTACCACGCGCAGGAACCCAATTTCACCCTCGCCCTGGCCTCGCTGGCCGGGCGGCTGGCGCGCCGTTCGCTGATTGTCATCTTTTCCGATTTCACCGACCCGACCAGCGCCGAACTGATGATCGAAAGCGTTTCGCGTCTGGTATCGCGCCATGTCGTGCTGTTCGTCGCCATGTCCGATGCCGAGCTGGAAGAGATCGCCGAAGCCGAGCCTGAAGGGCTGGGCGAACTGGCCATGGCGGTCTCTGCCGATGGCCTGCTGCGCCAGCGCGCCGTGGTGCTGCAGCGGCTGCGCCAGATCGGCGTCGATGTGGTCGAAGCGCCGTGGAACCATATCGGCATGGCGGTGATCGACGCCTATCTGAAGATCAAGCGCGGCGGGAGGATCGGCTGATGGCAGGCACGCTTTCCACGGCATCGGGTGACCGCGCGATCGAGGCTGCAGCGCTGCGTTCCGACCGCTTCCGGCTTGAGCGCGAGGCGGACTGGATGCGGCTCGAAGCGATTGTCCGCCGCATGGAGGCCAACCGACTCGGCAAGATCCCGGACGAAGACCTGCTGGCCCTGCCGGTGCTTTACCGCACGGTCGCCTCCAGCCTTTCGGTTGCGCGCGAAACCTCGCTCGATGCAGCCACTCTGGCCTATCTGGAGGGGCTGGTGCAGCGCGCCTGGTTCCTCGTCTACGGGCCACGCACCGGCTTCGCCGCCTGGCTGCGGCGGTTCCTGGGCGGCGGCCTTCCGGCAGCCGTACGGGCGATCTGGTTCGATATCCTGATTGCGCTGGCGGTGATGGTGGCCGGTGCGGCGGTGGGCTGGCTGCTCGTCGCTTCGGACCCTTCGTGGTACTATTCGCTGGTCCCCTCGCAATTCACCGACGCGCGCGTCCCCGGGGCCAGCCGCGAGGTGCTGCATGACACCCTGTTCGGCAACAAGGATGAAGCGGCGCTGTCGGTCTTTGCCGCTTACCTGTTCAGCAACAACGCGCAGGTTTCGATACTCGCATTCGCGCTGGGCTTTGCCTTCGGCATCCCTTCGCTGATGCTGCTGGTGCAGAACCTTGCCACGCTGGGGGCGATGATGTGGCTCTACCACGGGCAGGGGCTGCTGTGGGATTTCGGCGGCTGGATTTCCGTCCATGGCACGACCGAGCTGTTCGCGATCCTGCTGGCCGGCGCCGCGGGGCTGCACATCGGCCGGGCCATCGCCTTTCCCGGCAGCCGGGCGGTGATGCAGGCTGCGGCGGAAGCCGGGCGGCGGGCGGCAACGGTGATGGCCGGGGTCGTGCAGATGCTGGTGGTGGCGGCCATGCTGGAAGGCTTCGCCCGCCAGCTCGTCGATAACACCGCAGGCCGTTATACCATCGGACTGTCGATGCTGGCGATCTGGTGCGGCTATTTCTTCGGCCTGCGCCGCAGCGATGCGGGGGCGGCATGAGCGCCCTTTATCCGTCTCTGACTGCGGGGCGCGAGCGGGTGCTGGTAACGCCCGAAGGCATTGCCATGAAGCTCGTCGTCGCCAGTCGCGGCGCGCGCTTCGGCGCCCTGGCGCTGGACCTGGCGATCATAGCCATGCTGCAGATCGGCACGACGCTGCTGCTGTTCTACATTGCCGGCGGGGTCTTCGAACTGGGCACCAAGGCCCTGGAGAAGAGCGCGGCAGGCAGTGCCCTGCAGTTCCTCGTGATCCTGTGGTTCGCCGCCATGTTCCTGTTCCGCAATGCCTACTTCATGTTCTTCGAACTTGGACCGCGCGGGGCAACCTGGGGCAAGCGCGCGGCGGGCATCCGCATCGCCAGCCGCGATGGCGGGCGGCTGACGCCGGAAATGGTCCTGGCCCGCAATCTGCTGCGCGACATCGAACTGTTCCTGCCGATCAGCTTCCTGCTTTCCGCTTCGGGAGGAGACATGGGCGCGGCGGGCATTGCCGCTGTCGCCTGGTTCCTCGTCTTCGTGCTGTTTCCCTGTTTCAACAAGGATGCCCTGCGCGCCGGAGACCTGATCGCGGGGACCTGGGTGGTCGAAGCGCCGCGGCGGCGGCTCGAATCGGTGATGTCCACCACCCGCGCCGCGCAGGAGGGCACCAGCGTCACCACCGGCGCGGCCTATCGCTTCGGCGAGAAGGAACTGGCGGTCTATGGTGAATACGAACTCCAGACGCTTGAGCGCGTGCTGCGCGAAAATCGCCATGAAGCCCTGGTTACCGTCCACGAGGCGATTTGCCGCAAGATCGGCTGGGATCCGGGCGCGGGCGATGAATATGCCTTCCTCGAGGCTTATTACGCCCAATTGCGCGCGCGGCTGGAGCGCAACATGCGCATGGGCGTGCGCAAGGCGGACAAGTGGGGATGACTGTCGGCCTGCGCCTTGTCGAGGATGACCTGTCCGGGCCGGAGATCGTCGCCCTGCTCGAGCTTCATCTGCGCGAAATGCACGCCTGGTCGCCGCCCTGTTCGGTCCATGCCATGCCGGTGGAGCGATTGCGCGAGAACGATGTCACCTTCTGGTCGGCCTGGGATGGCGATCGGCTGGCCGGTTGCGGCGCGCTCAAGCAGATCGATGCGCGGCATGGCGAGATCAAGTCCATGCGCGCCCATCCGGATTACCGGGGCAAAGGCGTTGGCCGCGCGATCCTGCTGCACCTGATCGGCGAAGCCCGCGCTCGCGGCTATGACCGGCTCAGCCTGGAAACGGGCGCGCCCGCACCCTTCGAGCCGGCGCGCCGGCTTTACGCGGCGAACGGCTTCGCGCTATGCGGCCCCTTCGCCGACTATGCCGAAGACCCCTTCAGCGTGTTCATGACGAGGGTGATTTGACCGACCTGATCCTGCGGCCTGCGGGCAGCGCCGATGCCCCCGCCCTTGCCCGTCTCGGCCGGGACAGCTTTGTCGCCAAGTTCGGCGACATGTACCGACCGCAGGACCTTTCTACCTTCCTTGAGGAGGCCTACTCCGAGGCAGCGATTGCCGCAGAGCTCGCCAATCCGCAGCGGCTTTACCACCTGGCAGAACGCGATGGCGCGCTGGTTGGCTATTGCAAGCTCGGCCTCGTTTGCGGCTTTCCCGAACATGCGCGCGGAAAGCACGTGCTGGAACTCAAGCAGCTCTACACCGCACCCGGGCAGACCGGTGGCGGCATCGGCAAGGCGCTGATGGACTGGGCCATGGCGGAATTCGCCGCGCGCGGTGCCGATGAGGTGCAGCTTTCGGTGTGGAGCGGCAACGAAGGCGCCCAGCGGTTCTATGCCCGCTACGGCTTTGCCAAGGTGGCGGACGTCACCTTCCGCGTCGGCGAGCAGCTTGACGAGGAATTCCTCTTTGCCCGCTTGATTTAGCGCATTTACCCGGCGGCGCAGCAGGGCTAGGGGCAGCGCATCGTGACCAGCCGGCTTCGCCAGTTTCCCCCTGTATTGCGCCTGCTGGCGGTCATTGCCCTGCTGATCCGCGCCGCGGTGCCTTCGGGCTGGATGCCTGTTGCGCAGGATGGCGGCATTCACATTGCCATCTGTTCCGGCTCCGGCCCGATGGAAATGGTGCTGTCGAAGGATGGCACCTTGCAGCGCGAGGGTGCGCCGCAGGTTCCGCAGGCGCCGCGCGATCCCTGCCCCTATGGCGTTGCTCCGGCCATGGCCTTCGATGTGCCTGCGCCGGTCCTGCTGCCGCCTCCGCCGCTGGTCCAGCCGGAAGCCCATGCCCGAGCGCAGGCCTTTGCCGCCCGCAGTTTCCCCCGCAGCCTCAGGCCGCCATCGAGGGGCCCGCCTGCCCTCGCTTGATCCCACACTGTTTCAACGATCAAGCGAGTATACCAAAATGAATTTCAAGACGTTCGGCAGCGCGCTTGCGCTGCTTCCGGCGCTGTGCGCCATGCCCGCCGCCGCCCAGGATGCCGCCGATGCGGAAATTGCCGTCACCGGCGTGCGCCCCGATGCCCACGGTCCTGCCGGGACCATGGCAGACCATGTCCACAAGCAGGGCGACTGGATGTTCGGCCTGATGTGGATGCATGAAAGCTATGGCGGCACCAACCGCGCCGGCACCACGCCGGTCACTCCGGCGCAGATCGCCGCCGCTGGCTACACGGTGCGCGATTCGGCCATGACGATGGACATGGCCATGCTCCACGTGATGTATGCGCCCAATGACCGGGTGACGCTGATGCTCGTGCCCAGCTGGATGCGCATGGGCATGACGATGGAAGGCCTGCCGGCGACCGGCATGGGCGGGAGCATGGGCAGCCACGGCGCGCATATGCTGATGCCCGGCCAGACCATGTCGCACAGCGTGGAGGGGATCGGCGATACCCAGTTCGGTGCGCTGGTTTCGCTCTCGCGCCGGCCGCAGCTTTCCGCCCATGCCGGCCTGATGGTCTCCGCCCCCACCGGCAGCGTCAGCCGCCGCAATGCTTCGGGAGCCTATGTCCACTACATGATGCAGGGCGGATCGGGCACCTGGGACCTCAATCCCTCGTTCACCCTGCACGGCACGACCTCCCACTTCGGCTGGGGGGCGCAGGTCGCCTACCTGTTCCGGGCAGAGGATGCGAACAAGAGCGGCTTCCGCTTTGGCGACCGCTTCACCGCCACGGCCTGGGCGAGCAAGCCGGTCACCGGCAACCTCTCGCTTTCGGCGCGGCTGGCCTTCAGCGAGGAAGGCACGATCAAAGGCCATTACAACGGCGCCCACGGCCATGCCTCGCCGCCCGACCTTCAGGGCAATTATGGCGGCACCCGGCTGGACGCCGGGATCGGCGCGAACCTGATCGTCGCCAGGCGGGTGCGGCTGGGCGTGGAAGCCGCCGTGCCTATCCATCAGGACCTTAACGGCATCCAGCTGCCGCGCCGGTTCAGCGGCAACGTTTCGGCCAGCCTGATGTTCTGAGCCGAAGCGCCTTTCCGGGAGCGGCGGGGGTTTGCCCTTGCCGCTTCCGGACCCTATATGCGCGGCCATGTCCTCGGTTCGTCCCTGGCGCGATATCGCGCGTCGTCAATGCCGCCAGATCATGGTCGGTTCGGTGCCCATCGGCGGCGATGCGCCGATCGCGGTGCAGACCATGACCAACACCCTGACTTCCGATGCGAAGGCGACGATCGACCAGATCCGCCGGTGCGAGGAAGCCGGGGCCGATATCGTCCGCGTCTCGTGCCCGGACGTGGAAAGCACCGCGGCCTTCGGCAAGATCGTCAAGGCCGCACGGGTGCCGCTCGTTGCCGACATCCATTTCCACTACAAGCGCGCGCTCGAAGCCGCCGATGCCGGCGCTGCCTGCCTGCGGATCAATCCGGGCAACATCGGTTCCAGCGAGCGCGTTGCCGAAGTGGTGCGCGCCGCCAAGGCCAACGGTTGCTCGATCCGCATCGGGGTGAACGCCGGCAGCCTGGAAAAGGACCTGCTGGAAAAATATGGCGAGCCCTGCCCCGAAGCGCTCGTCGAATCGGCGCTCGATCATATCAAGCTGCTGCAGGACCATGACTTCCACGAATACAAGGTGGCGGTGAAGGCCAGCGACGTGTTCCTTGCGGTCGCCGCCTACATGGGCCTGGCCGAAGCGGTCGATTGCCCGCTGCACCTGGGCATTACCGAGGCGGGCGGGCTGATCGGCGGCACGGTGAAAAGCTCGATCGGCATCGGCAACCTGCTGTGGGCCGGGATCGGCGACACGATCCGCGTCTCGCTCTCTGCGGAACCCGAAGAAGAAGTGCGCGTCGGCTTCGAGATCCTCAAGAGCCTCGGCCTGCGTACCCGGGGCGTCCGGGTCGTCTCCTGCCCCAGCTGCGCGCGGCAGGGCTTCGATGTGATCCGCACGGTGGAAGCACTGGAAAACCGCCTGAGCCACATCAAGACGCCGATGAGCCTCTCGGTGCTGGGCTGCGTCGTCAACGGTCCGGGCGAGGCGCGCGAGACCGACATCGGCATCACCGGCGGCGGCAACGGCAAGCACATGGTCTACCTTTCCGGCGTCACCGACCACCATGTGTCAAGCGAGGCCATGCTCGATCACATCGTCGAACTGGTCGAGGCCAAGGCGGCGGAGTTGGAGGCGGCTTCGGCGGCAGCCGCAGTGACCGCCTGAGGACATTTGCAAAATCCTAACCGGGCGCGTGCAAGCTCTCCCGGTGAACCGACTGATGTTCCTCGCGCTTTCGGCTATCGCCTCGATGATGCTCATCGCGCAGTTCGTCGCGCCCGGGCGCGATCCGGCGCCGATGCCGTCCACAGGCGCCATGGCCGTGACGAAAGGCGGCGGTGGTTTTGCCGATGAGCCCGGCGATCCGGGAGAGACCGTGATCGCCCGCGATTCGTCCGGCCAGTTCCACCTCAAGGCGCGCCTCAACGGTACCGAGGAGGCTTTCCTTGTCGATACCGGGGCCGATGTCGTGGCCCTGACGATCGATGCCGCGGAAAGCGCGGGGCTGCCGGTCGATCCCACGAACTTCGAACCGCTGATGCAGACCGCATCCGGCACGGGGCACGGCGCGCGGTTCCGGCTTGATGACTTCGAAGTTGCGGGCAAGCATTTCCGCGATGTCGAAGTGGTGGTGATGGAAGGACTGGAGACGAACCTGCTCGGCCAGTCGGTGCTCCGCAAGTTCGGCAAGGTGGAGCTGCGCGGCGATCGCATGGTAATCTCGCGCGATTGAGCCTGCCGCAGCGATCCCCTATCGGCGGCGAATGACGATCACGCTCCGCCCGGCCCTGCCGCAAGACCTGCCGACCATCGCCGCCTTCATCCGCGAACTGGCTGAATACGAACGCCTGCTCGATGCCGTGCGATTCGATGAGGCGGTGCTTGGCGAAAAGCTGTTCGGCCCGCGGCCTTATGCCGAGGTCCTGATTAGCGAGCTGGACGGGCAGGCGCAGGGCTTTGCCTTGTTCTTCCATAACTTTTCGACCTTCGAGGGGCGGCCGGGCATCTATCTTGAAGACCTGTTCGTCCGGCCGGCTGCACGGGGCCACGGGCTGGGTAAGGCCCTGCTGGCCCGCCTTGCCGAACTGGCGATTGAAAGAGACTGCGCGCGGCTGGAATGGTCGGTGCTCGACTGGAATGCTCCGGCCATAGGATTCTACGAAAAGCTAGGCGCAAGGCCGCTTGATGACTGGAAAATCATGCGCCTCGATGGCTCATATCTCGCTCAACTCGGCGCAGCTGCGCGCTTTTCCGCCGATTGAGTCTGGCGAATCGGTCAAGCGATGCTTAACTTGGCACCTGTATGTCGGGGGTCATGAATCGTCGAAACGTCCTTGCGGGATGTCTGGCTTCGGGAGCGATGCTCGCGCCGGTATCGCGTGCGCTCGCCCAATCGCTCGAAGGGGAGTTCGACAAGGCTTTTGGCATGGGGGCCAATCCTGCGCCGGTGCCGGTCGAACCCGCGCCCGTAGTTCCCTCCCTGCCGATGCAGACGGCCTCGAACCCGGCCTATGACGCACGGCTGCTGGAAATTGCCCGTCGCGAGATCGGCCGTGCCGGCAATCGCCTGTGGCGCACCGATATCGTCGGCATCGCCGATTTCGCCCGCCCATCGACGCTGCCGCGCTTTCACTTCGTGAACCTTGAGGCGGGCCGCATCGATTCCTTCCGCGTCACCCATGGTCGCGGGTCCGATCCGGAGCATTCGGGCTTCCTCCACAGCTTCTCCAACGTGCCGGGATCGGAAGCCACCTCGCGCGGGGCCTACGTCACCTGCGAGTGGTACTACGGCAAGTACGGCACCTCGATTCGCCTGGAAGGCATGGACCGCGACAATTCGAATGCGCGCGAACGCGCCATCGTCATGCATCCGGCTGCCTATGCCGCGCCGGAACATATCGCCAGGTTCGGCAAGCTGGGCCGCAGCGAAGGTTGCTTCGCCATGTCGCCGGGTGATTTCACGCAGGCTCTGGCCCACCTTTCCGGCGGGCGCCTGCTCTATGCAGACCGCATCTCGCTGACCTGACCGGCCCGGCTGCGACTGGCAGGGGAAGGGCCGCAACCCTTCCCGCCGCCATTGTCCTTACAACGGATTGTCGAGCTTGATCACCGCTTCGGTGCTCTTGCGCTGGCCGGTCTTCATCTGACGCGGCGCTGCCAGGCTGGCGAGCACGGGCGCATCGCGGCCATAGATATCCGGAAACGCCTTGAGCGTGCCGTCGATCGAGCGGGCATAGGTGAAGTAGCCGATATAGACCGGCATCTGCCGCTTGGACATCGGCACCTTGGTGTACTTGCCCGAGGCGCTGATCTCCGCCGCTTCGTCACCGGTCTTGCCGCCACCGATGATCGCCATGGCAATGGCCAGTTCGGAAGCGCGCTCGGTGCGGACGCAGCCATGGCTGAGCGCCCGGTTGGCCAGGTTGAACAGGCTGCGGTTGGGCGTATCGTGCAGGAAGATCGCATGCGGGTTGGGCATGTCGAGCTTCATCAACCCCAGCGCGTTCTTCGGCCCCGGCTGCTGGACGACGGTGATCATGCCGTCCGAACCGCGGCTGACGGCATAGCCTTGCGCGCGTGCCGAAGCGGGATTGGCCAGCAGCTGCGCGCCCAGTCCTTCGCCCTTGACGATGGATTGCGGCACGGTCCACGTCGGGTTGAAGACCACGCCCTCGACCAGTTCAGCCAGCTGCGGCGTTGCCGTGCGACCGGGCTTGCCGACGATGGTGCGATAGGTGCGCACGATCGTGTCCTTGCGCACCAGGCGCAGCTGGTATTCGGGTACGTTGGTGATCAGGTAATATTCGCCAAGGTCGCGGCTGAACCAGCGCCAGCGGTCCATGTTGGCCCGGATGGCATTGCGCGTCTTGGCATTGGTCGCCTCTGCCAGCGCCTGCTTGAGCGCGGCATAGTCCGGATAGGTCGGGCTGAGTGCAGCCAGCGTGCCGGCCACGTCCCCGCTTTCCAGGGCGCGCTTCATCACCGCCTCGGTCGGGTTGACGTCCATGTCCTTGTCAAAGGCGAACCACTGCACGCGGGCCTTCATCGGCGTGCGGCCATCGCGCAGGTCTTCGGTCAGCCAGGTGAAGCTCTTGCTCGCCTGTGCGTCCAGCTCTGCCCCCTCGCCCTTGGCGATGGCGGCGCGCAGCGCGGCGGGCTGGTAATCGGCGGGCGTCAGGCCTTCATCGTCGATGGATTCGATGACCGCCGCGAGCGCCTGGGCCTGGGCCAGCGGCCAGCGCATGACCGGATTGGGGTTCGGCACCGGCGGGGTGACGACCGCCGTGGTCGAAGGCGTGGCCGTCGGCGAGACGGCAGGTGCCGGGGCGGCCGGCTGCGGTGCCGGGCTCGTCGCGACAGGCGCGGGCGAGATCACCGGCTGCGCGGTTTGCGCACTGGCGGCGAACGGCAGGGCGGCCAGGGCCAGTCCCGAAACAATGCCGAGGTTCGCCAAGCGAAGAGTCTTCATCGATACCTTCCTGTCAGCCGGGCCGCGCATCGCGGCGGCTATTGCCGTTACGATTGCGCTCATGCCCTTTCCCGTCCGCCGCATCAACACTTCGCGGCTTACAACACGCTGAACGGAGTGGGCGGCAGTGTACTGGCCAGCGGACCCTGGCCTCTCTATGGCGAGCCCATGTCGCGCAGCCACCCGCTCATGCCCTTTATCTCCGTCACGCTGGGTATTGCCCTGTTCAGCCTGATGGACGCGCTGATGAAGGGGGCCTCGATGGCCGTCGGGGCCTATTCGGCCATGCTGGTGCGTTCGGTCTTCGGCGTGGCGATCATGTGGCCGCTGTGGCGCTGGCGCGGGGGCACCATGCCCGATCGCGAGGCCTTGAAGCTGCACGCCCTGCGCGGCGCAATCAGCGCGGGCATGGCGACGACCTTCTTCTGGGGGCTGGTGCGGATGCCGCTGGCCGAAGGCATTGCCATCTCGTTCATCGCCCCGCTCATCGCGCTGTACCTTTCCGCGGCGATGCTGGGCGAAAAGGTGACGGGGCGGGCGGTGCTCGGCTCGCTGCTCGGCCTGTGCGGCGTTGGCGTGATTGCCGCCGGGCAGATCGGCGCGCGCGAGATGGGGCCGGATGCCGCAGCGGGCATTGCGGCGGTGCTGCTTTCAGCCGTGCTCTATGCCTTCAACCTGATCTACCAGCGCAAGCAGGCGCAGCTGGCCAGCCCTTCGGAAGTGGCCCTGTTCCAGATGGCCTTTTCCGGCTTGTTCCTGGCGGTGCTCGCGCCCTTGCTGCTTGTCCTGCCGGGGGCGGAAACGGCGCTGGGCATTGCCGGAAGCGCGGCTTTGGCGGCCGTATCGCTGATGCTGCTGTCGTGGGGCTATGGCCGGGCAGAGGCGCAGGCCCTGCTGCCCATCGAGTATTCCGCGTTCATCTGGGCCGCGCTGTTCGGCTGGCTGATCTTCGATGAAGCGGTAACCGCGGCGACGCTCGGCGGGGTGGTTTTCATCGTCTTCGGCTGCTGGATCGCGGCGCGGCAGCGCCCCGGCGAACACAACGAGCAGACCGCGCTATAACGATATTGCCCCAATCTGCCCGTTCGGTGGCTTTCGGGCCGCTTGTCCCCTTGACGCGCGGCGCTTTCGCGCGCATCGGCCACGCCGAAACAGGGCCTTGCTGCAGCTGCGAAGCGCACGTTCCCCCGGGGCCCGATTGGTATCAAGGCGCATCAGGAGACACGCGGCTATGACCCAGGTCGGACAGGACACGCTCGGCACTCGTTCCACGCTGAACGTGGGCGGCAAGGAATACGCTTACTACTCGCTCGCAAAGGCAGCGGAAAAGGTCGGTGACGTCAGCCGCCTGCCCTTCTCGATGAAGGTGCTGCTCGAAAACCTGCTGCGCTTCGAGGACGGCGGCTTCACGGTCTCGACTGCCGATATCCAGGCCGTGGCCGATTGGCAGAAGAACCCCAAGGAATCGACCAACGAAATCCAGTACCGCCCGGCGCGCGTGCTGCTGCAGGATTTCACCGGCGTGCCCTGCGTGGTCGATCTGGCCGCCATGCGCGATGCCATCGCGACGCTCGGCGGCGATACCAGCAAGATCAACCCGCTGGTTCCCGTCAACCTCGTGATCGACCACTCGGTCATGGTCGACGAATTCGGCCACCCCAAGGCTTTCGAGGAAAACGTCGAGATCGAATACCAGCGCAACATGGAGCGCTATGACTTCCTCAAGTGGGGCTCCAAGTCGCTCAACAACTTCTACGCCGTGCCCCCGGGCACCGGCATCTGCCACCAGGTGAACCTTGAACACATCGCCCAGGCTGTCTGGACCTCCAAGGACCAGTCGGGCGCCACGGTGGCCTATCCCGACACCTGCGTCGGCACCGATTCGCACACCACCATGGTCAATGGCCTTGGCGTGCTGGGCTGGGGCGTCGGCGGCATCGAGGCCGAAGCCGCGATGCTCGGCCAGCCGGTTTCGATGCTCGTCCCCGAAGTGGTCGGCTTCAAGCTGACCGGTACGCTCAAGGAAAGCGTTACCGCCACCGACCTGGTGCTGACCTGCACCAACATGCTGCGCAAGCATGGCGTGGTTGGCCGCTTCGTCGAATACTACGGTCCGGGCCTTGCCGGCCTGACGCTGGCCGACCGTGCGACCCTGGCCAACATGGCCCCGGAATACGGCGCCACCTGCGGTTTCTTCGGCATCGATGAAAAGACGCTGGACTATATGCGCCTCACCGGCCGCGATGAAGACCAGATCGCCCTGGTCGAAGCCTATGCCAAGCAGCAGGGCTTCTGGATCGATCCCTCGGTCGAGCCGGTCTTCTCCAGCACGCTGGAGCTCGACCTCGGCACCGTCGTCCCCTCGCTCGCCGGTCCCAAGCGCCCGCAGGACCGCGTTTCGCTGCCCGACGTCGACGATGTCTTCGCCGCCGACATGGCCGAAACCTACAAGAAGACCAACGCCCGCGTTCCGGTCGAAGGCAAGGACCACGATATCGGTGACGGCGACGTGGTGATCGCCGCCATCACCTCGTGCACCAACACCTCGAACCCGGGCGTGCTGGTTGCCGCCGGCCTTGTCGCCAAGAAGGCTGACGAGCTGGGCCTCAAGCCGAAGCCGTGGGTCAAGACCTCGCTCGCTCCGGGATCGCAGGTCGTCACCGACTATCTCGAAAAGGCGGGCCTCCAGAAGCACCTCGACAATGTCGGCTTCAACCTGGTCGGTTACGGCTGCACCACCTGCATCGGCAATTCCGGCCCGCTGGCCGAGCCGATCTCGAAGGCGATCAACGAAAACGGCCTCGTCGCCGCGGCCGTGATCTCGGGCAACCGCAACTTCGAAGGCCGCGTCTCGCCCGACGTGCGCGCCAACTTCCTGGCTTCGCCGCCGCTGGTTGTCGCCTATGCGCTGAAGGGCACCGTGATCGAAGACTTCGTCACCACCCCGATCGGCAAGGGCTCTGACGGGCAGGACGTGTTCCTCAAGGACATCTGGCCGACCAACGACGAAGTGTTCTCGACCATGGCGAGCTGCATGGACCGCGCCATGTTCCAGGCCCGCTATGCCGACGTCTACAAGGGCGACAAGCACTGGCAGGCGATCAACGTGACGGGTTCGGAAACCTACCAGTGGCGCGCCGGTTCGACCTATGTCGCCAACCCGCCCTACTTCGAAGGCATGACCATGACCCCGGCCCCGGTCACCGACATTGTCGAGGCCAAGCCGCTGCTCATCCTGGGCGATTCGATCACCACCGACCACATCAGCCCCGCCGGCAACATCAAGGCTGACAGCCCCGCCGGCCAGTGGCTGATGGAGCATCAGGTCGCCAAGGCGGACTTCAACTCCTACGGTGCGCGCCGTGGCCACCACGAAGTGATGATGCGCGGCACCTTCGCCAACATCCGCATCAAGAACGAGATGGTCCCCGGCATCGAGGGCGGCATGAGCCGCTTCGGCGACGAGGTGGGCGCGGTCTACGACGTTGCCATGAAGCACAAGGCCAACGGCACGCCGATGGTTGTCGTCGCCGGCAAGGAATACGGCACCGGCTCCAGCCGTGACTGGGCCGCCAAGGGCACCAACCTGCTCGGCGTGCGCGCCGTGATCGTCGAAAGCTTCGAGCGCATCCACCGCTCGAACCTGGTCGGCATGGGCGTGCTGCCGCTGCAGTTCAAGGAAGGCGAAACCCGCCAGACGCTGGGCCTCGATGGCGACTGCTCGTTCACGATCAAGGGCGTTGCCCAGCTCAAGCCGCGCCAGGACGTGGAAGTCGAAGTCACCCGCAAGGATGGCTCGAAGTTCACCTTCACTGCGCTGTGCCGCATCGATACCGCCAACGAGGTCGAGTACTTCATGAACGGCGGCATCCTGCACTACGTGCTGCGCAAGCTGGCCGCCTGATCGCGCCGCATAATGCATCAGCGGGGCGGGAAGTTTCGGCTTCCCGCCCCGTTTGTTTTGGGGCCTGCGGTCAGGCCGTTCGCCCGGTCTTGCGGCGAGGACCAACAGAGGGTTTCAGCTTTCGCTCTCGCTGGTCTAGACGAGCCCCATGCTTGAACTGTTCATCGAAGCTTGCGGCTGGATCGCGGCCCTGCTGATCCTGGGCTCCTACATCCTCGTGTCGATGGGCCGCCTCTCCGGCCAGTCGCGCGCCTACCAGTGGATGAACGTGGTTGGCGCTGCGGGCTTCGTCGTCAATTCCGGCTGGCACGGGGCGATCCCGTCGACTGCGCTGAACGTCGTCTGGCTCGCGGTGGGACTGGTGACCTTGTGGCGCATCGCCAGCGCGCCCGTTCAGCGCGGATAAAGGCCTGCGCGCCCAGCCTTTCCTGCCTCGTTCACGGAAGCAGGAGGGAAAATCCATGAAGCTTGCGCTTGCGGCAACCGCGCTGCTGCTGGCGTCCTCGCTGCCAGCCGTGGCCAAGGTGCCGGCCAACCCGCAGATCGACTACCAGGGCTTTGCCGGCCTGGTCGGCAATCTCGCCAAGGTGCGCGAAAAGCACCGCCTGCCCTGGGCGGAATTCGCCCGCCGCGCCCGCGCCGAAGGGGCCTTGCTGCTCGATGCGCGCTCACCCGCTGCTTTCGCGCGTGGGCACCTTGAAGGGGCGGTGAACCTGCCCTTTTCGGATTTTACCGCCGAGGCGCTGGCCCAGGTCATCGGGCCTGACCGGCAGCGGCCGATCTACATTTATTGCAACAACAACTTCCGCGACAATCGCGCGCCCGTCGTCACCAAGGCCGCGCCGCTGGCGCTGAACATCCCGACCTTCATCAACCTGCACGGCTATGGCTATGCCAACGTGTGGGAACTGGCCGACGTGATCGGCACCGGCGATCCGGGCGTGGCCTGGATTTCGCAAGGCGTGCGCCCGCGATAAGAAAAGGGCGGCCCGCGAAGGCCGCCCAGTTCATCCCAGGAACGGGAATATCGTTCAGTCGGCCTTGGCCTTTGCCTTGGCATAGCGACGGCGACCGGCAAGGGTTGCGGCAGCCGCGCCGAACAGGATCAGCATCGGCGGCGCCGGCACTTCGTGGCCGCCCGAGCTGCTGGAAGTGGAGCCACCCGAGCTGCTCGAGCTCGAGGAGGACGAGCTGCTGGAGCTGCTCGACGAGCCGGACGTCGAACCGGAAGTGGAGCCCGAGGTCGATCCGGAGGTAGAGCCGCTGCTGCTGCCCGAGGACGAACCGCTCGACGATCCCGACGAGGAACCGCTGCTGCTTCCCGAGCTCGATCCCGAGGAGCTGCCCGAGCTGGAACCCGAAGAAGAGCCGGAGCTGCTGCCCGAAGAGCTGCCGCTCGACGAACCCGAACTGGAGCCCGATGAACTGCCGCTTGAGGAACCTGACGAGCCCGAAGATCCGCTGGTTCCGCCGTGATGGCCGCTGGAGCCGCCATGGTGACCGCTCGAAGTGCCGGGCTTGCCGCCGGTCGAACCGCCCGAGCTGGAGCCCGAGGAGCTGGACGACGATGAGGAAGACGAGGAGCTCGACGAGGACGAGCTGGAGGAGCTGGTCACGCCGCCGGTCGAAGTCGAGACATTGCCCGAGGACGTGCTGACGTTACCCGAGGAGGTGCTGACATTGCCCGAGCTGGTCGAGGTCGAGGTGGAAACCCCGCCGGTCGACGTGCTGACGCCGCCGGTGGTCGTCGAGGTGGAGCTCGATCCGCCAGTGGTGGTGGAGCTGAACCCGCCGGTCGAGGTCGACCCGCCCGTGGTCGTCGAAGTGGAGGTGAAGCCGCCGGTGGAGCTGGAGGTCGATCCGCCCGAAGTCGACGTCGAGCTGCCGCCCGAACCGCCTGAGCTGGTCGAGGTGGAGCCGGTGCTGGTCGAGGTGATGACCACCGAACCGCCGCCCGAGCTGCTGCCACCGAAGAACCCGCCAAAGAATCCGCCGCCGAAGCCGAAGCCACCCGAGCCACCGATTACCACCGTGCCGCCCGAACCGCCGGAGGGCAGCGGGGGAAGCGGCGGCATGTAGGGCGCGGCCATCGGCACCATCGCCATCTGCGGCTGTTCGCAGCAAGTGGTGCGCTTGACGATCCGGCGCACGCGCTTGACCTTGCGCGGCTCGCTGCGGACCACGTAATACCGCTTGGCCTTGGGCGCGCCCTTCACCACGCGGGTTGCCGTGCCCTTGGCGTGCTTCACATATTGGGGGTTATTGGTCTTCGGGGCTTCCGCCACGTGCACCGCACCACCGCCAACCAGCGCACCGCCAGCTGCCGCGACAGACAATTTTGCGAGGGCCGTTCGAATCGACATGGTCTTCTCTCTCGTCCTGGTGGCCTGACGCCCGGCGGGAAGGAAAACGCCCTCCGGACCATGCCCCTGTGGATGCAGAAACGCAGAGAGCCCGCCTTACGACAATCGTGTTAACCGTCCTTTGCGTCCCGATTCACGAAAAATTCGGCACTTTACCGGGTCTTGGCGCAGACCTGTCCCGAATTGGAACCGTTTGAGGCGGCAGAGGTTACCGCGCTGCCCTATTTGCCCTGATCGAACAGGCCGGTCTGGCTGCCGGAAGGGGGAATCAGCCCCAGATGCTGCCAGCCCCGGTCATTCAGGCAGCGCCCGCGCGCCGTGCGAGCGATCAGGCCCAGCTGGATCAGGTAGGGTTCGATCACGTCCTCGATCGTATCGCGCGGCTCGGAAAGGCCGGCGGCGAGCGTTTCCACGCCCACCGGCCCGCCCTTGTAGATGTCGGCGATCATGGTGAGGTAGCGCCGGTCCATCGCGTCGAGCCCCAGGGCGTCGACCTCCAGCCGGGTCAGCGCGGCATCGGCCACCTGCCGCGTCACCAGCGCATCGCCGCCGACATGGGCAAAGTCGCGTACCCGGCGCAGAAGCCGTCCGGCAACGCGCGGCGTGCCGCGTGCCCGGCGGGCAATCTCGCGCGCGCCTTCGGCATCCATGGCCATGCCCAGCAGGCTCGCCCCGCGGGCGACGACGTGTTCCAGTTCGGGCACGGTATAGAAATTGAGGCGCACCGGAATGCCGAAGCGGTCGCGCAGCGGCGTCGTCAGCAGCCCCTGCCGGGTTGTCGCGCCAACCAGCGTGAAGGGCGGCAGCGGCACCTGCACCGACCGCGCCGAAGGACCCTCGCCGATGATCAGGTCAAGCGTGCGGTCCTCCATCGCGGGATAGAGCACTTCCTCCACCTGGGGGTTGAGGCGGTGGATCTCGTCGATGAACAGGACATCGCCTTCGTCGAGATTGGTCAGCAGCGCGGCAAGGTCGCCCGCCTTGGCGATCACCGGGCCGGAGGTGGCGCGAAAGCCCACGCCCAGTTCGCGCGCAACGATCTGGGCCAGCGTCGTCTTGCCAAGACCGGGCGGGCCGAAGAACAGCACATGGTCCATCGCCTCGCGCCGCGCCTTCGCGCTCTCGATGAACACCCGCAGGTTATCCTTCGCCGCCGCCTGCCCGACGAACTCGGCGAGCGTTTTCGGACGCAGCGCCGCGTCGGCGTCCTCCGGCTGGCGGAGCGGGGTGAGGTGGGGGTTATCGCTCACCCCGCCGCCCTCTTGAGGCCGATCCGGATCAGGTCATTGAGGCTGGCGCCATCGCCCAGTTCCTCAAGCGCGCGGGCGACGGCTTCGGTTGCGACGTTGGGCTTGAAGCCAAGGTTCTGGAGCGCCGAGACGGCATCGAGGCTGGCCGAGCCTTTCGGCGCCGAGGCAATAGCGCCAGCTGCGGCGGAGGGCAGGCCGCCGGCCTTGTCCTTCAGCTCGTTGACGATGCGGCTGGCAAGCTTCGGCCCTACGCCCTGCGCGCGCGCCACCATGGCCGCGTCGCCGCTGGCGCAGGCGCGCTGCAGTTCGTCGATCGACAGGGCGGAAAGCACGGCGAGCGCCATCTTGCTGCCCACACCCTGCACGCCGGTCAGCAGGCGGAACCATGCCCGTTCCTCGCCGCTGGCGAAGCCGATCAGGCGCATGTCGTTTTCCGAGACCTGCAGTTCGGTATGGACCGTCACCCGATCTCCCCGCACACCCAGCGAATCCAGCGTCTTGGCGCTGCAATGGACGAGGTAGCCGACGCCGGAAACGTCGATGACCGCCCAGTCGGGACCGAAATCGTCGAGTGTGCCGGCAAGCTTGGCGATCATGGTTTGTTCCTATGGCAGGGAACGAATGGCGGCGCCAGAGGGCTTTTGCGCCCTATCCCCGGACGAGGTGCGCGTGGGCAATCGCCACGGCCAGCGCGTCTGCCGCGTCCGCCCCGGCAAGTTTTACCCCGGGCAGCAGCACGCCGAGCATGGCCTGGACCTGCGCCTTTTCCGCCCCGCCGGTGCCGACAATCGCCTTCTTGACCAGCCGCGTGGCATATTCGGCCACCGGCAGCCCGGCGCGCGCCGCAACCAGCAGGCAGACGCCGCGCGCCTGGCCGAGCTTGAGCGTGGATTGCGGGTTCTTGTTGACGAAGACTTCCTCCACCGCCGCCGCATCGGGCCGGTGGGCAAGGATCACGTCGGCCAGTTCTTGGTCCAGCGTGACCAGCCGTTCGGGCAGGCTGGCCCGCGGATCGGTTTTTACCTGGCCATTGGCGATGTGGGTCAGCCGGTTGCCGACTTTCGAGACGATGCCCCAGCCCGTGCAGGACAGCGAGGGATCGATGCCGAGGATCAGCATGGCAGCCCTTGAGGGCCGACCGCAAAGGGCCAGCCCCGGCTGGTCACCCCAGCTTCGCCATCACGTCGTCGGAGATCTCGTAATTGCCCCAGACGGTCTGCACGTCGTCATCGTCGTCAAGCACGTCGATCAGCTTGAGCAGGGTCCGCGCGGTGTCCTCGTCAACCTCGACCTTCAGGCCGGGCTTCCATGCCAGCTTCACGCCTTCCGCCTCGCCCAGCGACTTTTCCAGTTCGCGCGCGACGGGGTGGAGGTTTTCGACCGCAACCCAGATGGCGTGGCTTTCGGCATCGCTTTCGACATCGTCGGCGCCAGCCTCGATCGCGGCTTCCAGGACCTTGTCCTCGTCGCCCACGGAGCCGGGGTATTCGATCAGGCCCAGCCGGTCGAACCCGTGGCTCACCGCGCCGCTTGCGCCCAGGTTGCCGCCATTCTTGGAAAAGGCGGTGCGGACGTTGGTGGCGGTGCGGTTGCGGTTGTCGGTCAGCGCTTCGACGATCAGGGCCACGCCGCCCGGGCCATAGCCCTCGTAGCGCACTTCCTCGTAGTTCTCGCCGTCGCCCTTGCTGGCCTTTTCGATGGCGCGCTGGATATTGTCCTTGGGCATGGACTGCGCCTTGGCTGCGTTGACCGCGGCGCGCAGGCGGGGGTTCATGTCCGGATCGGGCATGCCCATCTTGGCGGCCACGGTAATTTCGCGGCTGAGCTTGGAGAACTGGGCAGAGCGCTTCTTATCCTGCGCGCCCTTGCGGTGCATGATGTTCTTGAATTTGGAATGGCCTGCCATGGGAACTGCCGTCAGCTAGGGTTTGGAATTGGACCGCCCCCTAGCCGAGACAGACAATTCAGACAACCACGGCCGTTCCCGAGCAGCTGACCATCAGCATCGTGCCGTTGGAGCCGAGCACTTCGTAATCGATGTCCACGCCGATCACGGCATTGCCGCCCAGCCGCTGGGCTTCGGCTTCCATCTCGGCAATCGCCTCGCGCCGGGCGCGTCCGAGCACTTCCTCGTAAGAGCCGGAGCGGCCACCGACGATGTCGCGGATGCCGGCAAACAGGTCGCGGAACAGGTTGGCGCCGACGATCACCTCGCCCGTGACGATGCCCTTGTATTCGCGAACCGGCTTGCCTTCGAGCACGGCAGTGGTGGTGACGATCATGGTCTCGTGTCCTTTCAAGGGCCTATCCCGCAGAACGAGATAGTTCGCCGCGGGCCTTGCACAAGGGCGGTTTGCCTGCGTTAACCTGTTCGCGATTAAGGACATCGCCATGAATCATGCGAGTGCCAAGCCCATCGTGTCCCGCCTGCCGGCGGCCTGGACGGAATTCGCCGCCTTCCTGCACGCGCCGCGGCATGGCGAACCGTCCGGCCTGCGCGCACCGGGAGCCTGGCGCACCATCGGTGCCATGTGGGCGCTCGACGTTGCAGGGCTGCTGGTCCTGCTGCTGCTGGTCAGCGGCTGGCTGAAATGGACCGGCCTGCCCGGCCCGGATGCCTTCGACAAGGTGCCCCGGCAATGGCTGCTGCCGCTGGTCGTGATCGTCGCACCGGTGCTTGAGGAATTGCTGTTCCGCGGCTGGCTGAGCGGCAGGCCGCGCACGGTCTGGCTGCTGGGTTGCGTGCTTGCCGTGGCCCTGGTGGCCACCCTGCCGATGGAGCCGGCATCGCGCGGTGCCGTGGCGCTCCTGTTCCTGCTGGCCATGCCGGTGGGCTGGGCCCTGCTGCGGCGATGGGCCACCCCGCGCTGGTTTGCGCGGGGGTTTCCGGCGATCTTCTGGATCACCGCGCTGCTGTTCGGCGCGGTGCACCTGTCCAACTATCCGCAGCCCGGCCTGCTGGCCCTGCCGCTGGTGTTGCCGCAGGTCTGGGCGGGGCTGGTATTCGGATTCGTGCGGATGCGGGTGGGGCTGGCAGGATCGATGCTCGTCCACGCCGGGGCGAACGCGCTGGCGATCCTGCCGACCGTGCTGGCGGGCTGAGGTCAGCCGAGGCCCAGCGCTGCCTTGTAGGTATCGAGCACCATTTCCATCTCGCGACGGTCATCGGGCTTCATCTTCCGCAGCCGGACGATCTGGCGCATGATCTTGGCATCGTAACCCACCGCCTTCGCCTCGGCATAAACGTCGCGGATGTCGTCGGAGATGCCCTTCTTTTCTTCCTCGAGGCGCTCCACGCGTTCGATCAGCAGGCGCAGGCGGTCGTCGGTGGTTTCGGCCATGGGGCAAGTCTCCGGCAAGATGTGAATCGGTTGCCGCGCCCGATAGCCGGGGCGGGAGATTCGGGCAAAGGCGAGGCTGTGGAAATCAGTGGCCGGGCGCGTTCTTCTTCATGCTTTCGGCCATGCGCTCCAGCTGTTCGGGCGTCGCCTCGACATGGAAGCGGGCCTTCCATTCGGCGCTGGTCATGCCGTGGATCACTGCGCGGGCGCCTTCCTTGTCCAGCCCTGCACCGGCATCGTTGATCCAGTCGGCCAGGCAATTGCGGCAAAATCCGGCCAGGCCCATCAGGTCGATGTTCTGGGCGTCATGGCGGTGTCGCAAATGGCGCACAAGGCGGCGGAAGGCGGCAGCGGCAACGGCATCGTCCAGCGAATCGAGCGGGTCGCCGGCGGTGGAGGTGGATGGTTCGGAACAACTCATGGGCATTCATCCTTGGGTTTTCCTGCCGTCTTTGCCATAGGCAAAAGCTCAACTGGAAGGGTTATTCGTGGCTAAGCAGGAAACGCACGATCATCGCGGACGCAAGGTGAAGATTCTGGCGACGCTGGGTCCGGCAAGCCGCAGCCCCGAGATGATTGCGAAGCTGCTGCGGGCGGGGGTCGATGCCTTCCGCGTGAACATGAGCCACGGCGATCACGCCACCCATGCCGAAACCATCGCCAATGTCCGGGCGGCGGAAAAGGATTTCGGCCGCCCCATCGCCATCCTGTGCGACCTGCAAGGGCCGAAGCTGCGCGTTGGCCAGTTCAAGGAAGGCCGCGCCGTGCTTCGTCACGGCAGCCATTTCACGCTCGATCGCAATCCCGAACCGGGCGACGAGAACCGCGTCTGCCTGCCGCATCCCGAACTGTTCGGCGTTCTCCAGAAGGGCCAGCGCCTGCTGGTCGACGATGGCAAGATCCGCCTTCGCGTCACCCGCGCCGGCGATGACGAAATCCTCTGCACCGCCGAAGTCGGCGGGGTGATTTCCGACCGCAAGGGCGTCAACGTGCCCGATGCCGTCGTGCCGATCCCGGCGCTGACCGAAAAGGACCGGCGCGACCTTTCCTTCGCGGTCGAACACGGCGCGGACTGGATCGCGCTGTCCTTCGTGCAGCGGCCCGAGGACGTGGCCGAGGCGCGGCGGCTGATCGGCGGCAACGGCGCGCTGATGGCCAAGATCGAAAAGCCTGCCGCAGTGGAGCGGATCGAGGAGATCATCGAGCTTTCCGACGGCATCATGGTGGCGCGCGGGGACCTGGGCGTCGAGCTCAACCCGGAGGAAGTGCCGCCGATCCAGAAGGCCGTTGTCGGCGCCACGCGCCGCTCGGGCAAGCCGGTGGTCGTGGCCACGCAGATGCTCGAATCGATGATCGAAAGCCCTGCGCCGACCCGCGCCGAAGTGTCCGACGTGGCCAACGCGGTTTACGACGGGGCGGATGCCGTGATGCTTTCGGCAGAGACCGCATCGGGGGCCTGGCCGGTAGAGGCGGTGACGATCATGGACCGCATCGCCTATCAGGTGGAACGCGATCCCGGCTACCGCCGCCAGGTCAACTATGCCGAAGTGCTGCCCGATAACACCACCGCCGATGCGCTTGCCCGCGCTTCGGCCCAGATCGCCGAAACGCTGGCGATCGCGGGCATCATCGTGTTCACCGGTTCGGGCAGCACGGCCCGGCGCGTCGCGCGCGAGCGGCCCGGTGCGCCGATGCTGGTGCTCACGCCCTCGCCCAAGATCGCCCGCAAGATGGCCCTGCTGTGGGGTGCCCATGCCGTGCACACCAAGGACATCGGCTCGTTCGAGGAAATGATCGCCAAGGGCAAGCGCATGGCGCTGCGCCATGGATTCGGCTCGGCGGGGTCGAAGCTGATCGCGCTGGCAGGGGTCCCGTTCGGCACGCCGGGGTCTACCAACCTGCTCCACGTGGTGACGCTGTCCGGCGACGAATTGAAGCGCCACAGCGCCGATTGACGCTACGGAACGCTGGATTTCCGGTTTCATGTTGCAAATGCGAAATGCGCCGCTAATGGCGCTTGGTGAGGATTTAATCGATCGATTAAATTTCGCCACAAGACTGTCGCAGGGAGCAACCAATGAACCTCACCCCCAAGTTCGCGCTCATCACGAGCTGTGCCGTCATGGCCCTGGCCTGCCCGGCCTTCGCCGAGGAAGCAGGCGAGGCCGCCGCAACGGATGACACCGTGATTGTCGTCAAGGGACAGGGCGAGGGGGAATCGCTTTGGACCTATGCGGGCAGCGCGACAGTGATCGACGGGCTCGATCTCGAGGCGCGCCGCTTCACCAATCTTGCATCGCTGTCCTATGTCGCGCCGAACGTCTCGCTGGACGAGATCGGCACCTTCAAGGGCGTGTCCAACTTTGCCATCCGCGGGCTGGGCGTGAACAGCTCGATCCCCTCGATCGACCCTTCGGTCGGGCTCTATGTCGATGGTGTCTACCTAGGCATCAATGCCGGCACGGTATTCGATGCGCTCGACGTGGCGCGGGTCGAGGTGCTGCGCGGGCCGCAGGGCGTGGTTTTCGGCCGCAATACCACCGGCGGCGCGGTGCAGGTGCAGACCGCCGACCCGGACTTCGAGGAGTGGAGCGGGCAGGCCCGGCTCGGCATGGAAGGCCCGGTCGATGACGGGCGCGGATCGCCGATGGGCACGGCGCGGCTGGTCGTCTCCGGTCCGCTGGGCGACAGCCTGGCGCTGCGCCTTGGCGCGCTGCACGCCAGCGACGGCGGCTATTTCCGCAACGCCCTGACCGGCGCACCGGTGGGCGGCTATGACAACACCGTCTTGCGCGCAGGACTCGCCTGGGCGCCTTCTGCAACCTTCAAGCTGACGCTGAAAGGCGAATGGAACCGCAGCGACGGCGATGGCGCGCCGACGCACAACAACGGCCAGAACCCGCGCGACAGCTTCTCCCTCTCGATCAACGAGCCGGGCTATCACCACTCGCGCTCGCGCTTTGTCACGGCACGGGCGGAATACGACGTGGGAGAAGGCGCGCTGACCAGCGTTTTCGGCTGGCGCAAATATGATCTCTCCACCCGTAACGACATCGATTCCTCGCCCGCCACGGTGTTCCATTCGGATACCCGCACCCGGCAGGAACAGGTTTCCAACGACCTGTACTACACCCGCAGCCTTGCCGGACTCGACCTGACGCTGGGCGCTTACCTGTTCCACCAGTCCATGGGTTACGAGGAGGTCCGCTACCTGGCCGCCACGCAATACGGCGGCGGGCGGATGACGCATGACCAGGCAGAGCTTTACGGGCAGGCCGTGGCCGAACTGGCAGCCGGCCTCAAGCTCACCGCCGGCCTGCGCTGGTCGCACGAGGCGAAGCAGGCCTTCGTCACCTATGTCCGCCCGCGCAATGCCTGCTCGGCGGTGGACGGAACCTGCCCGACCAGCGGGGTGAACGCGCTGAACACGTCGGAAAACAACGGCTTTACCGACAAGGCCAGCTGGAATTCGCTGAGCCCGCGAATTGCGCTTGGCTGGCAGGCGGCTGACAATGCCTATCTGTGGGGCGGCTGGTCGCGCGGGCGGCGTTCGGGCGGCTACAACCTGCGCATCACCCAGCCGGCAGCCTTCGAGCAGGTGGCCATCGCGCTCGGCTCGCCAGCCTACCAGCCCGAGCGGGTGGACAGCTTCGAGGCGGGGGTGAAGTGGCAGGGTGCCGGCGGCCGGATCGGGGTGCAGGCAACCGCCTTCCACAACGACGTGGCGAACCTCCAGCGCGAGATCAACGTGCCCTCGGCCTCGTCCGGGCTCGCTCAGTCGGTCTACAACACCGCCGATGCGCGCATTCGCGGCTTCGAGGTGGAACTGTCGGCCCAGCCGGTGGAAGGGCTGAGCCTTTCGGCCAGCCTTGGCCATATCGATGCGCGCTACACCCGCGTGATGTTCGATATCAATTCGGATGGCACCATCAATGCCGCCGATCTCGCGCTCGATCTGCCGCGTGCGCCGCGCTGGACCTGGGGCCTTGGTGCCCAGTATCGCATGTGGATCAGCAGCAAGGCGGAAATCACCGCCCGCGCTGATTTCCAGCACCGTTCGCGCTTTGCCTATACCGACAACAACTGGGGCTTCAATTCAGCCGCGAACCGGCTCGATGCCAGCCTCACGCTGAACCTTGGCGATCCGGCGATCCGGTTTTCGCTGTTCGGCCGCAACCTGATGGATGACGTGCAGTTCGGCGGCGATACCCAGCTGCCTTTCGCGGGCGGCAGCTATTCCGACGGCAACAACCGGCCTTACGATCCCAGCCCGGCGGCAGGCACCTTCTCCCCGCTGGCCAAGGGGCGGACCGTGGGCCTGGAAGTGGCGATGGACTTCTGAGACGTACCCGTCAGGCGCGCGGGCCGAACAGGGCGCTGCCCACGCGCACGTGGGTGGCGCCCAGCATGATCGCGGTTTCGAAGTCCTCGCTCATCCCCATCGACAGGCCGGAGAGGCCATTGTCTGCGGCGATCTTGTCAAGCAGGGCGAAGTAGGGTGCCGGCTCCGTATCCAGCGGCGGCACGCACATCAGCCCGGCGACCGGAATGCCGGCGGCGCGGGCTTCGGCCAGCAGGGCGGGGGTATCGCCGATGGCGCAACCGCCCTTCTGCTCCTCCGCGCCGATATTGACCTGGACGAAGCAGGGAACCTGCCGGCCTGCCTTGTCCATCGCCCTGGCAAGCGCTGCGACCAGCGAAGGCCGGTCAAGCGAATGCATGCAGTCGAACAGCGCAACGGCTTCCTCGGCCTTGTTCGATTGCAGCTGGCCGACAAGGTGCAGCGCAATTCCGGGGTGTGCTTCGCGCAGGGCGGGCCATTTCGCCGCCGCTTCCTGCACGCGGTTTTCGCCGAAAACGGTCTGGCCGGCAAGGATCAGCGGCTCGATCGCTTCGGCAGCATGCGTCTTGCTGACGGCGACAAGGGTGATCTCGGCGGCTTTGCGCTGCGCCACTTTTGCGGCTGCTTCGATGCGGGCACGGATATCGGCGAGACGGGTGGCTGGATCGCTCATGGCGCGCTGCTATAGCGATGCCATGCCTGTGCGCCAGACCCAGATTCCCCGCCTCTGGCTGATTTCCGATGCGCGCAACGATGCCGTGCTGGATCGCGCGCTGAAACGGCTGCCGCGCGGCAGCGGGCTCGTGTTCCGTCACTATCACTTGCCCGATGGTGAGCGCCGCGCGCGTTTCAGCCAGCTGGCACGCGCGGCAAGGGCGCGCGGACTGGCCGTGTTCCTCGCCGGCGATGCCCGGCAGGCGCGGCGATGGCGGGCCGATGGCGCCTATGGATCGTCGCAGCTGCTGGCAGGCGGGCCCGCCTGCGCGCGGCTGGTCACGGTCCACGGGCTGCGCGAACTGGCCCGGGCTGGGCGGGCAGATGCCGTGCTGCTTTCCCCCGTGTTTCCCACCCGCACACACCCCGGCGCGCCCTCGCTCGGGGCAATCCGCTTCCTGCTGATGGCGCAGAAGGCAGGAATTCCAGTGCTTGCGCTGGGCGGAATGACCGCCCGCCGGGCGGCGCGACTGCCGGTGCACGGCTGGGCCGCCATCGACGGGCTGAGTCCCTGAGGCGACGAACCGAGTCCGCCCCTGCAAGCTTCAATTGACGCGGACTCGCCCGCAGGCGCATTATGCGCGGCCAGACAAGCGGGGGTGATCACGAATGGCAAGCCAGCCGATCGGAACGGTGCGCAGGCCTGCGGGCGGCAACTGGCGCGCGGTGATGCGCCGGTCGCTTCGGCGCGCCAGCGAGATGGGCGGCGCGCTGCTGCTCTGGGCCGCCATGGCATTCCTTGCCCTTGCGCTGCTCTCGTATCACCAGACCGACGCCTCTTCTTCCACCGCTGCCGGCGGGGTCACGCTCAACTGGATGGGCGAGGCCGGAGCCTGGGCGGCGGACATTGTCCTCATGCTGTTCGGCCCGGTCAGCGTGCTGGTCCTGCCACTGCTCTACGTCGGCGGGCGCAAGCTGTGGCGGCTGGCCGGAGACATCGAGGACGAAGCCCCGGCGCACCCCTGGTGGAATTCGCTGATCGTCCTGTTCTTCGCCGCACTGTTCCTGGCGACGACGCTTTCGCTCGTCTGGCCAGATACCGGCGATTCACTGCCTGCCTCGGTCGGCGGGCTGGCAGGCATCATGGGCGAAAAGGCGATCCGGGCCATCGCGGGCCTCCTGCCGGAAGGCGGGCAGGGCTGGGCCATCTTCTTCATGGGCCTGCTGTCGCTGGTTGCCGGGGCGGTGCTGGCGGGTCGGGTCTTCGCCATTGACTGGGCGGGCCTCTTCGCCCTGCCCAAGGGCATGCCGCAGATGCCGCGCATTTCCGCCAATGAGGGTGAGGCACTGGTCCGCCCGCGCAAGGAGAAGCAGGAACGAGCCGCTGCCGCCGCCGCCGCTGCCGAGGCAGCCGCATCCCAGCCAGCCCGGCGCGCGCCCGAAATCAGCGACCCCACCCGTCCGATCAAGCCGGCCCAGCTTAACGCCCGGAGCCGCCAGGGCGACCTGTTCGACAATTACGAACTGCCCGGGCTCGAACTGCTGGCCGATCCGGCGCCCTCTACCGCGCCGAAGATCGACAAGCTGGCGCTGGAAAAGAACGCCCGCCTGCTCGAAACCGTGCTTGAGGATTTCAACGTCAAGGGCACGATCGATGCCGTGCGCATGGGCCCTGTGGTGACCATGTACGAGCTTGAGCCCGCCCCCGGCATCAAGGCCAGCCGGGTTGTCGGCCTCGCCGATGACATTGCCCGCAACATGAGCGCGATTTCCGCCCGCGTCTCGCCGATCCCCGGCCGCACGGTCATGGGCATCGAGCTGCCCAATGCCGATCGCCAGATGGTCAGCTTCAAGGAGCTGATCGCCTGCGAAAAGTTTGCCAGCTCCAAGGCGTTGCTGCCGATCATCCTGGGCAAGGACATCGCCGGCGAACCGATCGTCGCCGATCTTGCCGCCATGCCGCACCTTCTGGTGGCCGGTACGACCGGTTCGGGCAAGTCGGTCGGGCTCAACGCCATCCTGCTCTCGCTGCTCTACCGCCTGACCCCGGCGCAGTGCCGCATGATCCTGATCGATCCCAAGGTGCTCGAACTGTCGGTCTACGACAATATCCCGCACCTGCTCTCGCCCGTGGTCACCGAACCGGCCAAGGCGGTGCGCGCGCTGAAATGGGCAGTCGAGGAAATGGAGCGCCGCTATCGCCAGATGAGCGAGATCGGCGTGCGCAACCTGTCCGGCTTCAACGAGAAGGTCTCCGCCGCGATCGCCAAGGGCAAGCCGCTGGGCAAGCGCATTGCCATCGGCTTCGATCCCGAAACCGGGGAGGAGGTCTACGAAGACCAGCAGTACGATTACAAGGTGCTGCCGCAGATCGTCATCATCGTCGACGAGCTGGCCGACCTCATGGTCACGGTCGGCAAGGAAATCGAAGTGCTGATCCAGCGGCTCAGCCAGAAGAGCCGCGCTGCCGGCATTCACCTGATCATGGCCACCCAGCGCCCGTCGGTGGACGTCATCACCGGCGTGATCAAGGCCAACCTGCCGACCCGAATCTCCTTCGCCGTCACCAGCCGCATCGACAGCCGCACCATCCTGGGCGAGCAGGGCGCCGAGCAGCTGCTGGGCAAGGGCGACATGCTCTACAAGCCGGCTACCGATCCGCTCAAGCGCGTCCACGGTCCCTTCGTCTCGGATGACGAGGTGTTCCAGGTGGCCGAGTTCTGGCGCGGGCAGGGCGAGCCTGAATACGTCGATTCGGTTACCGAGGAACCGGAGGACGCACCCTTCGGTTTCGATGACCTCGACGGGGCGAACGACAACCCGGAAGACCGCAAGTACCGCCAGGTCTGCCAGCTCGTCTTCGAAAGCCAGAAGGCGTCCGCCAGCTGGATCCAGCGGCAGATGGGCGTTGGCTATAACACCGCCTCGAAATGGATCGAGCGGATGGAGAAGGACGGCCTTGTCGGTCCCGCCAACCATGTCGGCCGGCGGGACATCTACCGCGACCGCGACGGCAACCCCCTCTGAGGCGCGGGTCGCGCCGGTCCGGATCGCATGGCAGAATATGACGCCATCATTCTCGGCGCAGGAGCCGCGGGCCTGTTCTGCGCGGCGCTGGCCGGGCAAAGGGGCGCGCGGGTGCTGCTGCTCGATCACGCCGATGCGCCGGGCAAGAAGATCCTGATCTCCGGCGGGGGGCGGTGCAACTTCACCAACCTGCACACCGCGCCCGACCGCTTCCTTTCGGCCAATCCGCACTACGCCAAGTCCGCGCTCAGCCGGTTTATGCCGCACGATTTCCTCGGCCTGGTCGAGGCGCACGGCATTGCCTGGCACGAAAAGACGCTGGGCCAATTGTTCTGCGATCAGTCGGCACGACAGATCGTCGCGATGCTGCTGGCCGAATGCGAAAAGGGCGGGGTGGACTTGCGCTGTGGCACGGCGCTGGGCGAAGTGCGCCACGCCGACGGGCGCTTCCATGTTGCGGGAGCAAGCGCCGCGCGGCTGGTGATTGCCACGGGCGGCCCTTCGATCCCCAAATTGGGTGCCACCGGCCTTGCCTATGACCTCGCCCGCCAGTTCGGTCTCAAGGTCGTGCAGCCACGCCCGGCGCTGGTGCCACTCACCCTGGCGGGTGAGGATGCGCTGTTCACCGAGTTGTCGGGTGTTTCGGCCGAAGTGGTGGCGCGCTGCAACAAGGCCCGCTTCCGCGAGGCGGCGCTGTTCACCCATCGCGGCCTGTCCGGCCCGGCCATCCTGCAGGTCTCCTCGTACTGGCAGCGCGGCGATGAGATCGGCATCGATTTCCTGCCCGATGCCGCGGGCGAATGGCTGCTCGATGCCAAGCGTGCCCGTCCGCGCAGCAGTCTCGCCAAGGTGCTTGGCGAAACCCTGTCCGAGCGGCTGGCCGTGCGGCTGACGGAACGGATCGGACTGATCGGCGAACTCGGAAACATGTCGGACAAGGCCCTGCGCAGCGCACAGGCGCGGCTGGCGGACTGGCGCTTCATGCCCAACGGCAGCGAAGGCTTCGCCAAAGCCGAAGTGACCGCAGGCGGGATATCCACCGCCGACCTTTCATCGCAGACCATGGAAGCGCGTCGCGTGACGGGGCTTTATGCCATTGGCGAGGCGGTCGACGTGACCGGCTGGCTGGGCGGCTACAATTTACAGTGGGCCTGGGCGAGCGCCCATGCCGCCGCGCTGGCGATTGCCGAAGCGGTGCAGGCGGGTTAGCCAGAAGGCATGAGCGAGAGCCGCGAACCTCCCAAACCCGTAGTGCCGGGCCGGGCCTGTGGTTCGTGCACGCTGTGCTGCAAGGTCATGGCCATTGGCGAGCTGGACAAGCCGGCGGGCCAGTGGTGCCCTCACGTGCTCACTGGCAAGGGCTGCTCGATCTATGCCGAAAGGCCGCATTCCTGCGCCGCGTTCGGTTGTGGCTGGCTGCATTGGCAGGAGGCGGGCAGCCACTGGCTCCCGGCTCGCGCGAAAATGGTGATCGCCGCACAGGATGGCGCGCGCCTTGCCGTCCATGTCGATCCGGCGACACCCAACGTCTGGAAAACCGCCCCCTACTATGCCGATCTCAAGCGCTGGGCCCGCAACCCTGCGCGATACGGCTTCCGGCAGGTGCTGGTGGCCGTGGGACGGCGCATGACGGCCATCCTTCCAGACCGGGACGTGGAACTGGGCGAGGTGCCCGACGAGGCGATCGTTGTCAGCGGGCCGACGGGTGGAGGACGGCACGCGGCCTTCGTCGTCCGTCCGGACGATCCGCAATTTGCCCGCGTGCGTGCCGGTGGAAGCTATGTGGCAGGCGGAAAGGGAACGTCCTGAGGCCGGTTGCCAGTAAATCGTTTCACCTGTAACGATATCGCCAAAGGAGAGAGGCCATGCGTGTCGGCACCGTTCGCGAGATCAAGAACCACGAATACCGGGTGGGGCTGACCCCGGAATCGGTCCGCGAACTCGTGGCGCACGGGCATGAGGTCTGGGTGGAAAGCGGCGCGGGCCTGGGTATCGGCGCCAGCGATGCGGACTATTCGGCCAGCGGTGCGGCAATCATGGGCGAAGCCGCCGCCGTGTTCGAAGGCTGCGAAATGATCGTCAAGGTCAAGGAACCGCAGGCAGGCGAACGCGCCATGCTGCGCCAGGGCCAGGTCCTCTACACCTATCTCCACCTCGCCCCCGATCCGGAGCAGACCGCCGATCTCGTCAAGTCGGGCGTCACCGCCATTGCCTATGAAACGGTGACCGGCCCAGGCAATTCACTGCCGCTGCTCAAGCCCATGAGCCAGGTCGCGGGCCGCATGTCGATCCAGGCCGGTGCGACCGCGCTGCAGAAGGCAACCGGCGGGCGCGGTGTGCTGCTTGGCGGGGTTCCGGGCGTGCTGCCGGGCAAGGTGCTGATCATCGGCGGCGGCGTTGTCGGCTTCAATGCAGCGCAGATGGCGGTTGGCATGGGCGCCGATGTGACCATCCTCGACCGCGATCCCGAAGTGCTCGAACGGCTCGACAACCACTTCGAAGGCCGCGCCAAGACGCGATTCTCCAACCGCGCGGTAGTGCAGCAGATGGTCTGCGAAAGCGAACTGGTGATCGGAGCGGTGCTGGTACCGGGAGCCGCCGCGCCCAAGCTGGTGAGCCGCGAGATGCTCGGCTGCATGAAGCCGGGTTCGGTGCTGGTCGATGTCGCCATCGATCAGGGCGGCTGCTTCGAAACGAGCCGCCCGACCACCCATGCCGAGCCGATCTACGTGGTCGATGGCATCGTCCACTACTGCGTCGCCAACATGCCGGGCGCGGTGGCGCGCACCTCAACCTACGCGCTCAACAACGTGACCCTGCCGCACGCGCTGCGCATCGCCGACCTCGGCTGGAAGGGTGCGCTGAAGGCCAATCCGCACCTCGCGGCGGGGCTTAATGTGCACGAAGGCAAGGTGACTTACGAGGCGGTCGCGCGCGACCTTGGCTATGATTACACGCCGGTCAGCGAGGTACTTGCCTAGCCATCGAACGGCCCGAAGGGTTCGGCAACCTCTGCCGGAACGCGGGCAAGGCGGCCGCTGGCCCTGTCGATCATGGCCCAGGTGGAGCGTGCCGCCACGATCACCTTTCCGGCGGAATTGCGGAACTCCACGCAGCGATCGAAGCGCGCGCCGCTCGGCCCTTCGGGGATGAAGGTTTCGGCGGTGACGCTCTCGCCCTCGGCAATGTTGCCGCGATAGTCGATCTCATGCCGGGTCACGACCCAGACGTACTTCGCCTGATGTTCGGGCAAGGCGGCAGCCTCCCAGTGGGCCGTGGCGAGCGCCTCCATCCACTGTACCCAGACGGCATTGTTTACGTGGCCCATGACATCGATGTGCTCGGGCGCGGCGGTGAAGGTCAGGGTGTGGCGGTTGCTCACGGTTCGATGCCCAGCTGCCACAGGATGAAGGCGAACTCCTCGGCTGTTTCCTTCAGGCTTTCGAACCGGCCGGACTTGCCGCCGTGGCCCGCGCCCATGTTGGTCTTGAGGATCAGTTCGTTGTCGTCGGTCTTCATCTCGCGCAGCCGTGCCACCCACTTGGCCGGCTCCCAGTAGGTCACGCGCGGATCATTGAGACCGGCGGTGACCATGATCGGCGGGTAGGCCTGGGGCCGCACCTGGTCGTAGGGGGAATAGGAGCGGATCAGCTCGAAAGCCTCGCGGTCTTCGATCGGATTGCCCCATTCCGGCCACTCGCCCGGGGTGAGGGGCAGGCTTTCATCGAGCATGGTCGCCAGCACGTCGACGAAGGGCACGTGCGCCACGACCGCGCCCCACAGATCGGGGTCGGAATTGGCCACCGCGCCCATCAGTTCGCCACCGGCCGATCCGCCGGATATGCTGATCCTGCCGGCCTCAGTGTAGCCGCGCTCGATCAGGCCGCGGGCAACGTCGACGAAATCGTTGAAGGTGTTGGTGCGCCGTTCCAGCTTGCCCGCCTTGTACCACGCGCGGCCCATGTCGTCGCCGCCGCGGATATGGGCGATGGCATAGGCAAAGCCGCGGTCGACGAGGCTGAGGCGGCTGGTCGAGAAGCCCGGATCGATGCTGATGCCATAGGCACCATAACCATAGAGGTGCAGCGGGCCGCCGGGGGTGCGGTCCTTGCGGCAGAGCACGGAAACGGGGATCGCGGTGCCGTCGCGGGCCGGGATCTCCAGTCTCTCGGTCACGTAAAGCGAGGCATCGTAACCGCTGGGGATTTCCTGCACCTTCAGCGTGGTGAGGCTGCGCGCCGCGACATCATAGTCGTAGACGGTCGATGGGCTGACCATCGATTCGTAACTTACGCGCAGCACATCCATCGCCCATTCGGGGTTGTCGCCGAGGCCTGCGGAATAGCTCGCCTCGGGGAACGAGATCGCCTCGATGCGCGCAGGATCGTCGTAATACCGCACCTCGATGCGGTCGAGCCCGCGCACCCGGCCTTCGGTGACGTAGAAATCGCGGAACAGGTCGACGCCGGTGAGATAGAACTCGTCCGACCCCTCGATCAGGGTGGTCCACTCCCCCGGCGCGGAGAGCGGCGCGGTGGCGAGGCGGAAGTTCTCGTGGCTGTCGTTGGTATGGACGAACAGGGTCTCGCCGTGGAGGTCCACGTCGTATTCCACGCCCTTCTGGCGCGGCTTCACCAGGATCGGCTCGGCCAGCGGATCGGCGGCGGGGATCAGGTGCACTTCGCTCGTCTCGTGGTCGCTGGCCGAGATGATCAGCCACTGTTCATTGGCCGACAGCGATGAGCCGACGCGGAAACCCTCATCGTCCTCGTGGTAAAGCTCGACGTCGCTTTCGAGTGGCTGGCCAAGCCAGTGCAGGCGGGCGTTGTCCGTGCGCCATTGCTCGTTGACGAGAGAATAGACCAGCCCCTTGTCCCCCGCGACCCAGACGAGTGCGGAGAGCGTGCCCGGGATCTCGTCCGCCAGCAGTTCGCCGGTCGCAAGGTCCTTGATCCGCGCGGTGAAGCGTTCGGAGCCGTTGTCGTCCACGGCATAGGCGAGCAGCCGTCCACCCTGCGACACTGACAGCGCGCCGAGGCGGAAGTATTCATGGCCCTCGGCCAGTGCCACTTCATCAAGGATGAGCTGGTCCTCGCCACCTGCGACCGGCCTGCGCCACCACTTCTTGTATTCGGCGCCCTCCTCGAACTCGATCCAGTAGAGGTAATCGCCGTCCTTCTGCGGAACCGACTTGTCGGCTTCCTTGATGCGGCCACGCATCTCGGTGAACAGGGTGTCGATCAGCGGCTTCTGCGCCGCCATGCGGCTTTCGAACCAGGCATTCTCGGCCTCGAGATGGGCCAGGACTTCCTTGTCGGTCACCTCCGGATAGCCGGGATCGCGCAGCCAGGCGTAGGGGTCTTCAACCGTGATGCCGTGATGGGTGAAGCTGTGCGGCTTGCGGGCGGCGGCGGGGGCGGTGACAGGGGGTGTGGTAAGTGCCATCCACTGCATCTATGTTTGCACCGGAAACCAATCAACCCGGACTCGCCTTTCCATGCTGATGAACACTCACGAAGCCCGCCTCGAAGCCCTGCGCAAGGAGCTGGTCGCGCGCGATCTCGCCGGCTTTGTCGTCCCCATCTCGGACGAGCACATGAGCGAATATGTCGGTGCCTATGCGCAGCGCCTCGCCTGGCTGACCGGCTTTGGCGGGTCGGCCGGGACGGCCGTTGTCCTGCAGGACAAGGCGGCGATCTTCGTTGACGGGCGCTATACCCTGCAGGTGCGCGAACAGGTTGACGGGCGGTTCTGGTCCTATGAATCGGTCCCGGCAACCAGCGTCGCCAAGTGGCTGGGCGAACATGCGCCCGAAGGGTCGCGGATCGGGTACGATGCCTGGCTGCACGGCAAGCCCTGGGTCACCGCCGTCAGCAAGGCGCTCGAGGCGCGCAAGGCCCGGCTGGAGCCGGTGTCGGCCAATCCGGTCGATTCGATCTGGGCAGACCAGCCCGCACCGTCGGATGCGCCCGCCGAAGTCCATCCCACCGAATTTGCCGGCCAGTCGAGCGAGGCCAAGCGCGCCGCCGTTGCCGAATGGCTGACCGCGAACAAGCTCGATGCCGCCGCGATCACCGCGCTCGATTCGATTGCCTGGCTGCTCAACCTGCGCGGGACCGACGTGGATCGCACGCCGGTGGCGCTGTCCTTCGTCATCGCCCATGCCGATGGCACGGCGGAATTGTTCATTGCCGAGGACAAGGTCACGCCGCAGCTTCGCCAGCACCTCGGCAATGCCGTGACCGTGCGCCCGCGCGAGGCTTTCGTGCCGCAACTGCAGGCCCTGTCGGGCAAGCGTGTCGCCGTCGATCCCGAGCGCAGCGTGCAGGCCGTGTTCGAAGTGCTGGGCACTGCCGGGGCCGACGTGGTCGAACAGCGCGATCCAACCGTGCTGCCCCGCGCCTGCAAGAACCCGGTCGAACAGGCCGGCCACCGTGCGGCACAGGCGCGCGATGCCGCGGCGATGTGCCGTTTCCTTCACTGGCTTTCGGTGGCAGCGCCCAAGGGCGGGGAGAGCGAGCTCTCCGCCGCGGAAAAGCTGCGCTCGCTACGCGCGGAAAGCCCGATGCTGCGCGACCTTTCGTTCGACACCATCTCTGCTGCCGGCCCCAATGCCGCCAGCCCGCATTACCGGGTGGATGAGGAATCGAACCTGCCGATCCTGCCTGGCTCGATCTACCTGGTCGATTCGGGAGGACAGTATCCCGATGGCACGACCGACATCACCCGTACCGTCTGGATCGGCCCCAAAGAGCCGAGCGCCGAGCACAAGGATCGCTATACCCGCGTGCTGAAGGGCCACATCGCCATCAGCCGTGCGGTCTTCCCCAAGGGCACGGCGGGCAGCCAGCTCGATACGCTCGCGCGCCAGCACCTGTGGCAGGCCGGGCTCGACTATGCTCACGGCACCGGCCATGGGGTCGGCTCCTACCTGTCGGTCCACGAAGGGCCGCAGCGCATTGCCAAGTCGGCAGGCGGCCAGGCCGGCACGGACCAGGAACTGCTGCCCGGCATGATCCTGTCGAACGAGCCGGGCTACTACAAGACCGGCCACTACGGCATCCGCATCGAGAATCTCGAGCTGGTGGAGCCCCGCCCGATCGAAGGCGCGGAAGGGGAATATTTCGGCTTCGAAACGCTGACCCATGTTCCCATCGACCGCACGCTGGTCGATACCGCTCTGCTCAGCCGGGATGAGCTGCGCTGGTGGGACGAATACCACGCGCGGGTGCTGGAGATTGTCGGCCCGCAGCTCGATGGCGAGGCGCTGGCCTGGCTGAAGCAACAGTGCGCTCCGCTTGGTCGGGGCTGAAAAGGAAGACACATGATCGTCAATATCTGTTTCGGCACCCGCGACCTTGCCCGCGCCGGTGCCTTCTATGACAAGCTGTTCGCCGAAGCCGGCGCCGCGCGGACCGGCGAGACCGAACGGTCGATCTACTACGGCAGCGCCGGCCAGGGCGCAGGCTTTGCCGTGACCCTGCCATTCGATGGCAATCCGGCGACTAACGGCAACGGCACAATGGCGACGCTGGGCGTGGCCGATCGCCCGACGGTCGATCGCATGCACGCCGCCGCCCTGGCCAACGGCGGCACCTGCGAAGGCGCGCCGGGTGAACGGGCCAATGGCTTCTACGTCGCTTACTGGCGCGATCCCGATGGCAACAAGATGAACGCCGTCGCCATGGGTTAGGCGTTGCCGGCTGGAAAGTGTTCCTGTAATGTTCCAGTCGACTCGAACGGAGAGGAGCGCAGACCATGATCGGCTATGTCACCCTGGGAACCAATGACCGCGAAAGGGGCGCACGGTTCTACGACGCGGTCTGCGCCGAACTTGGCGTTGGCCGGATGATGGAGGATGACCAGTTCATCGCCTGGGGCTTGCCGGGCGGTGGCGCGGGCATCGGCCTGACGCGCCCGTTCAATGGCGAGCCAGCCAGTGTCGGCAATGGCGTGATGGTGGCGCTTGAGGCGCGGGACGAGGCGCAGGTGCAGCGGATCTACGATATTGCGCTTGCCAATGGCGGCACCTGCGAAGGCCCGCCCGGACCGCGCGGCGAGGGCTTCTACGCTGCCTATTTCCGCGATCCGGATGGCAACAAGCTCAATGCTTTCATCATGGCCATGCCGGAATAGGTTTCCGTTTTGCTGCACCGGCTTGCGCCGCGATGAACAGGGTTCCATTCCTGCGACAATTGGCGACAATAAAGCCGTTTTGCGGCATATACCTGCGACAAGCAGGGTCTAGACCCAAGGGCAAGGAGGTCGCGTGGACCGCTATCCCCCTCCCCCTTCCCAAGCGGTCCCGCGGCCTTCCACTTTCTTGAAGGATAGGGAAACGAACATATGCGCAAGCACCTGCTGATCATTTCGGCGGCTACGCTCGGCCTCGCCGGTACGGCGGTCATCGCCCAGAATCCGGCAGCGACGGCGGGCAAGACCGTCACCCGCGCCGAAGCGCAGGCCAAGGCCGGCGAACAGTTCACGCGAAAGGACGTCAACAAGGACGGCAAGCTCGACAAGGCCGACCGCGAGGCGCGCCATCTTGAGCATTTCAAGGCCATGGACAGCGATGGCAATGGCGTGATCTCCCAGGCGGAGTTCATGGCCGGGCATCAGCGCAAGGGCGGTGAACGCGGCCCGATGGGCGGTGGCGCAGGCATGAAGCACCAGGGCCCGGGTCACGAAGGCATGGCCCACGGCGGGATGCATGGCGGCAAGGAAGGCAAGCGCGGCATGGGCCGGATGGGCGGCATGATGGCCGGCATGGCCGATGCCAACAAGGACGGTGCCGTCAGCCGCGACGAATTCCTCGCCGCGCATGCCAAGCACTTCGAGATGGTCGATGCCAACAAGGACGGCTCGGTTTCTCCCGAAGAGCGCAAGGCCGCGCGCCAGAAGATGCGCGAGCACATGAAGCAGATGCGCGGCAAGGCCGCGGCTGGATGAGGACAGCATGACCGCAAGCGCGGCCCCCGATTCCGGACCGATCAGGCTGCTTATCGTCGATGACGAGGCAAGCCTACGCGAGCCCCTGGCCGAGTATCTCTCGCGCCAGGGGTTCGTCGTAAGCCAGGCCGGCAGCGCGGCAGAGGCGCGCAGCCACCTGCGTGACGAAGTGCCGGACCTTGTCCTGCTGGACATCATGATGCCCGGCGAGGACGGCCTTTCGCTTTGCCGCCATCTCGTCGAAGCGCGGCAGGTGCCAACGATTTTCCTCACCGCCCGGGGCGAGGCGACCGATCGCATCGTCGGGCTGGAAATCGGTGCCGACGATTACGTGGTCAAGCCCTTCGAGCCACGCGAGCTTGTCGCCCGGATCCGCACGGTCCTGCGGCGTGTTGCCCGCGGCGGCACGGCCCAGGCGGATAACCAGCTGCTCGAATTCGAGGGCTGGGTACTCGATCCGCTCAAGCGTCGGCTCACCGATCCGGAAGGGGCGGGCGTTGCCATTTCCTCGGCCGAATTCCGCCTGCTCATGGCGTTTCTCGAACACCCCCGCCAGGTGCTGGACCGTGACCGCCTGCTCGACATGGTCCAGGGCCGCGAAGCCCACCTGTTTGATCGGGCCGTGGACAACCAGGTCAGCCGCCTGCGCCGCAAGATCGAGGTCGACAGCCGCAACCCGCAACTGATCCAGACCGTCTGGGGCGGCGGCTACATGCTCGCCGCAGAGGTCCGCCGACGCGCCTCCGAGGACACCTGATGGACATCGCGGGGGCGCCATGTTGAAGCGGCTCTGGCCATCCAGCCTGTTGGGACAGGTCCTGCTGTCGATCGCGCTGTCGCTGATGCTGGCGCAGGCGGTCTCGGCCGTGCTGATCTATCGCGCGCAGCACGAAAGGCGCGAATCGGCGCTGCTCCATTCCGCTGCCTTCCGCATGATCATCGCCATGCGCCAGGACGCCCGGCTGGCAGCCAGGAATGGCGAGGACCGCGAAGAATCGGGTCGTGAACGCGAGCGCGAGGGCAGGGGCTTCCAGATCGAACGGACGCAGGACGCGCCGCTCAAGCCCGGCGAAGCGCGCTGGCCGAAGGATGAAAAGGAACTGCGCGCAATCCTCGAAGGGCAGGACATGCAGGTGGATGAGGTGTTGGTCGTCCGCCGCCCCATCGCCGAGGATCCCCGCTCACTCGTGCGGCTCGAACGCCGCAAGCAGCGCCAGGATATCACCCCGGAGGAGGTCCTTGTCGCCGGAGCCCGGGTCAAGGGCAGCGAGCAATGGATTGTCGCGCGCGTGTTCATCACGGCAACCGAACAGGTGATCCTGGGATCGCTGCTGGTGCAGACGCTGTTCATCTACCTGGTCGTTCTGGGCGCGATGATCCTGATCATGCGACGGATCACTCGGCCATTGGCCAAGCTGACACGGCGGGTGGAGCTGTTCGCCGAAACGCGAAGCGCCCAGGACCAGATCGAGCCGCAGGGGCCCAACGACGTTCGCCGCCTGATCGAGGCGCACAACGGCATGGAAGGGCGTATCCTTGCCCTGCTCGATGAGAAGGACGTGATGCTGGGTGCGATCGGGCACGATCTCAAGACCCCCCTCGCCGCCCTGCGCGTACGCATCGAATCGGTGGAGGACGAAACCGAACGCCGGCGGATGGCAGGTTCGATCGAGGACATTACCCGGACGCTGGACGATATCCTCAGCCTTGCCCGGGTGGGCCGACCGAGCGACATGGCCGAGCAGACGGAGCTCTATTCGCTCGTTTCTTCGGTGGTCGAGGAATACGAGGACATGGGCGAGCCGGTGACGCTGGGCGATGCCAGCCGCCATGTGATGTCGCTGCGCCCCACCTGGCTCCGGCGCGCGCTGCGCAACCTGATCGGCAATGCCCTGCGCTACGGCAAGAGCGCGCATGTCTCGCTCGAGCGGGACGGTGGCACCGCCGTGATCCGCATTCTCGACGAAGGTCCGGGCATTCCGGACGGTCAGATCGCGCGCATGCTCGAACCCTTCACGCGCGGCGATCCTTCCCGCAACACCGAGACGGGCGGGACAGGCCTTGGCCTTACCCTTGCACGGGCGATTGCCGAACAGCACGGCGGATCGCTGCGGCTGGCGAACCGCCGCGCGCCCGATGGCCGCGTGCTGGGACTGGAAGCGACGCTGCGCCTGCCGGGCTGAGGCCTAGCGCAGCTTTTTCGCCTCGGCGCTCGCCTCTGCCTGCCGCGCGGTTTTCAGCACGCCGCAGTTGCGCACGCGTTCGATGGTGCGTTCCAGTTCGAGCTCTGCGGTCTTGCCGGCAAGGCGCGGACGCAGCGATTTGGCCAGCTCGTCTGCCTGTTCGGCCGAGCAGAAGCCGTTGAGCATCTGCGGCAGGCGCGAGGCAAAGAAGATTCCGCCATTGCCGTTCAGCAGCTGGTCCAGGTTCGCCTTCATCCATTCGTAGCCCATGTCGCGCGTGGCGGGATGGGCGACCGCGCCGCGGATCATGTTCAGCCGCTCGCTGGAGCGCAGGCGGTTGTCCTTCGCATCGTCCAGCACCCAGCGGGCGATGTCCTTGTCGCCACTGCCGGCGATCACGCCAAGCCATGTTGGCCGCAGGGCCGGATCTTCGGACGCAAGCGCCCTGCCGAACAGGTCCTTCGCCGCGGTCAGCCCGCCCTGGCCCAGCCAAGCGGCAAAGGCCCCGCCAAACCACGTGGCGTCGAGTGCGGCCTTGTCTCCCGCCAGGTATTTGCCCGCTGCATCGGCCAGGGCCTTGCGCACCGCCGGATCGCGGGCCGTCCCGCCAACCGCATCCAGTGCAGCCTCACGCCGCTGGAGCCGCTCCGCCTCTTCATGGGCATAGGCCCCGGCGCGCAGGTCCATTCCCAGCCTGTCGAGCTGCGGGCGATAGAGCCGGGCAACAAAGCGGGAATAGGCCTTCTGTGCGGCATCGTCGAACAGACCGCCGGCGCGCAGCGATTCGAGCCCGTTGAGCGCTGCACCATAGGCGCGGCTGTCAGGGTTCTTCGTCAGCTTCACGGCAAGCGTCGCCAACTGCTTCACCGATGCCCGACCGGCCTGGTAGCTGGCCCGCAGGCTGTCGGCGATGGCGATGGCCTCATTACCGGAAACCTTGTCGGCCGTTGCGATCAGGCGATCCCATTCCTTTGCCGGCAGTTCGAAGCGGAAATACCCGGTGCCGCCGGCATTGGGCATCAGCGGTCCCTTGCCCGAAAGGCCCAGCCTTGCACTTTCGCCGTCGAACAGCTGGCACTGGCGCGCATCGCCGATCCGCGCACAAAGCGGGATGCCCCACCGGGTTGCAGGCGGCGTGGTGCCGAGCCGGGCATAGCGGCTCTGGCGCATGGACCAGCCGTCCTTGTCGCGCGAGAAGGTGACAAGGGGCACGCCTTGCTGGCGAATGAAGCTCTGCATCGCGGGCAGGATGCGGGCATCGCCCGAAACTTCGGCCATGGCGCCGAAGAAGTCGGCGCTGGTGGCGTTGCCGTTGTGGTGCCGCTTCATGTAGGTGCGCACGCCGTCGCGGAACTTGGTATCGCCCATGAAGGCGGCAATCATCGATACGACATGGCCGCCCTTGCCATAGGTGATCGTGTCGAAGGCGGCATCGATCTGGGCATCAGTGCGGATCGGCTGCTGGATCGGCCTGCCGGCGACCAAGGCATCGGTGTTCATCGCGGCGAAGCCTTCGGCATTGGCGCCGGCGCCGATGTTCAGGTCGGGCCGCCATTCGCCGCCGATGCGATAGCCCATCCAGTTGGCGAAGCTTTCGTTCAGCCAGATATCGTCCCACCAGGCTGGCGTCACCAGATCGCCATACCACTGGTGCGCCAGTTCATGGCTGACGACCATGCCGAAGGCGCGCTTGTCCGAAACCGGAGACTTGTCGTCAAGGATCAGCAGGCCATCGGCATAAAGGTCCGCCCCGGCGTTCTCCATGGCGCCGGGCATGATCGGCGAGGTGATCTGGTCAAGCTTGGGATAGGGGAAGCCCTGGCCAAAGTAATCCTCGAGCAGGCGGACAATGGGCTTGCTGTTCTCAAGCGCGAAGGTCAGCTGCCCGGCATTCGGCTTGGGCGAAAGGATGCGCAGCGGCAGCGGCTCCTTGCGCCACTGGCTGGGCGGAACGGTGCCTTCGGCCACGGCAAAGGGCCCGACCATCATGGCGACAAGGTAAGTCGGCAGAGGCAGGGTGGGGGCATAGCGATGCACGTCCAGCCCGCCTTCTTCCTGCCGGGAAACCTGGGGCGCGTTGCTTACCGCTGTCAGCCCCTTGGGCGTGCGCAGGGTAACGGTGAAGGGCACCTTGAAGCCGGGTTCGTCGAACGAGGGGAAGGCGGCGCGGGCGTCGATCGACTGGAACTGGCTCCACGAATACCATTCGTCCGCCACCTTGACGCGAAACAGGCCTGCCGGCCCGCTGTTGAAGGGGGCGTCATACTCGAACGAAAGCACCAGCTTTCCTGCGGGCAGCACCTCGGGGAAGGTCAGCCGCGCCAGTCCGCTGTCGGTGCGCTGGCTCCAGGTGCCGGTGATGGTGCGCCCGCCGATCGTGGCGACCGCCTTCGAAACCGCAAGATTGCGGCCATGCAGGTCGATAAAGCTGGAAGCAGCCTTCAGTTCGGCGTCGATCTCGACCCGGCCCGAAAACCGTTCCTTCGACGGGTCGATAGTCAGGTCCAGCCGATAGGACAGCGGCTTTGCCGCCTCGCTCAGCTTGCCCTGCGGGACGGGTGCCGTGGCAGCATTGCCGCCCGGAACCTCGATCGCGAGGGCGGGAGCGGCGAGGGCGAGGCTCAGCGTGGAAGCGGCGGCAAGAAGAAGGCGCATGGGATCTCCGGAGGTCGCAGAACGGCAGACTGCGCCCTTGCATGGCAAAACCGATTGCAAATGCAACCGTCGATAAAGTGCTGTTCCCAGCCGACGAACGTCAGCGCAGCAGGCTGCCCAGGATCGAGCGGGCAAAGCGGCCGAAGATTGCCCCGCCCAGCTGGGTGGCGATGGTTCCCGCAGCGGCGCTGGCGGCCGACGCCACCGGCGATCCCGCTGATTTGCGGCCCGTCATCTTGCGCGCGACCATTGTCCCTGCCGAAGCGGCGGCGGCACCCAGCGCGGCCTTGCCGGCCTTTTCCCAAAGCGAGGGCGAGCGGCGTTCTTGCGCGTGCTGCGCCTCGGCGCCTTCCTCTTCCACCTGCCGTGCGGCCGCGGCAGCATCGGCGGCCTTGGCCTGAAGCACCTCCTCGGCGCTCTCGCGGTCAACCGGGTTGTCGTACTTGCCATCGAAGGGGCTGATCGACTGGATGATCGCCCGTTCCTTTTCGCTCACCGGACCAAGCCGCGAGCGCGGCGGGGCGACGAGCGTGCGCTGGACCACGGTGGGCGCGCCCTGTTCGTCCAATACCGAAACCAGCGCCTCACCGACCTTGAGTTCGGTGATCGCGGTTTCGACATCGAGATCGGGGTTGATGCGGAAGGTTTCCGCCGCCGCCTTGATCGCCTTCTGGTCGCGCGGGGTGAAGGCGCGCAGGGCGTGCTGCACCCGGTTGCCGAGCTGGCCGGCGATCTTGTCGGGGATGTCGATCGGGTTCTGGGTGATGAAATAGACGCCCACGCCCTTGGAGCGGATCAGGCGGACAACCTGCTCGATCTTTTCGAACAGCGCCTGCGGTGCATCTTCGAACAGCAGGTGCGCTTCGTCGAAGAAGAACACCAGCACCGGCTTTTCCGGGTCGCCCACCTCGGGCAGCGCCTCGAACAGTTCGGAAAGCAGATAGAGCAGGAAGGTGGCGTAGAGCTTGGGGCTCTGCATCAGCTTGTCCGCCGCCAGCACGTTGATCACGCCCTTGCCGTTCTCGTCGGTGCGGATGAAGTCGTGAATTTCGAACGCGGGTTCGCCGAAGAACTTGTCGGCGCCCTGGCTTTCGAAGGCGAGCAGCTGGCGCTGGATAGTGCCGACCGAGGCCTTGGAGATGTTGCCATAGGTGGTTGCCAGCTCGCTGGCATTTTCGGCGCAGGTCATCAGCACCTGCTGAAGGTCGTCGAAATCGAGCAGCAGCAGGCCGTTGTCGTCCGCCCACCTGGCGGCCACGGTCAGCACGCCTTCCTGCGCTTCGTTAAGGCCCATCAGCCGGCTGAGCAGCAGCGGCCCCATCTCCGAGATCGTCGTGCGGATCGGATGGCCTTTTTCGCCGTAGAGGTCCCAGAAAATCGCGGGATTGTCATGGTAGGTATAGGGATCGATGCCGATCTCCTTCGCCCGCGCCTCAAGCGTGGCGGCGTGCTTGAAATCGGCGCTTCCGGCCATCGAAACGCCGGCAAGATCGCCCTTTACGTCTGCCATGAACACCGGAACCCCGGCGGCGGAGAACTGTTCGGCGATGGTCTGCAAGGTCACGGTCTTGCCGGTGCCGGTGGCCCCCGCGATCAGCCCGTGCCGGTTGGCGCGGCTGAGGCGCAGTTCCTGCCGTTCGCCGTTCGATCCCATTCCGATATATATGTTTTCCATGCCGCAACCGCTCCAGTTTTCCCACTCTCCGGCATAGTGCGCTGCGGCACCGGTTGCGAGAGGAAATTCTAGCCGCTGGCATCGGCCCGCGTTCCCCTCTAGAAGCCGGCGCCCATGCCAGCCCCCTTCATCCTGCTTGACGATGCGCGCGCCCATGGCGCCAGCCCCGCGCGGCTCTATCGCGATCCGGTGGAGATCGTCGTCGCGCGTCGTGCCAGCGAAGTGGCCGGGGCGCTTGGGCGCATGGCGGAACTGAGCGAAGAGGGCCACCACCTGGCCGGCTGGATCGCCTATGAGGCGGGCCTTGCCCTTGAAAGCCGGCTCATGCCGCTGGCCGATGCCCGCACCGGTGCTGCCGGGCCGCTCGTGTGGTTTGCCGCCTTTGCCGGATACGAAAGCCTGGCCGCCGGTGAAGTTCCCGCCTGGCTTGCGGCCCATGGCGATGGTGGGGCGAGCATCGGGCCGCTGGACCCGGCGCTGTCGCCCGGGGGCTTTGCCCGTGCTTTCGCGGCGGTTCAGGCAGCAATCACCGATGGCGACATTTACCAGGCCAACCTGACCTTCCCGCTGGCCGGCGCCTTCCATGGCGATCCGGTGGCGCTTTACGCCGCGATCCGGGAAGCTGCCGGGGCGGGCTATGGCGGCCTGATCCATGATGGCGCCCACTGGCTGGCGAGCTTTTCGCCCGAGCTGCTCGTCGCGCTCAAGGACCGGGCGGCGATGGTCAAGCCGATGAAGGGCACCCGTCCGCGCGGCAGGGCTGCGGCAGAAGACGCGGCACTTGCGCAAGAGCTTGCCGGATCGGTGAAGGACCGGGCCGAAAACCTGATGATCGTCGATCTGCTGCGCAACGATCTCAGCCGCGTGGCCGTGCCCGGCAGCGTGCGCGTGGAGCGGCCATTTGCCGTGGAAAGCTATCCGACCGTCCACCAGATGACGACCACCGTGCGCGCCACCCTGAACGATCAGGCGGGCGTGTTCGACCTGGTCCGCGCGCTGTTTCCTTGCGGTTCGATCACCGGTGCGCCCAAGATCCGGGCCATGGAGCTGATCGACAGTTTCGAACGCGATGCGCGCGGCCCCTATTGCGGGGCGATCGGGCGGATCGACCCCTCTGGCGAGTCCGCCTTCAATGTGGCAATCCGCACCCTGCGGCTGACCCCGGGAGAGAACGGCAGGGGCACGGCGGTTTTGGGTGTCGGTTCGGCGGTGGTCGCCGATTCGGAATGGCTCGCCGAATGGCGCGAAGGTCTGGTCAAGGGAGGGTTCGTAAGGGGCATGGCAGGCGGATTCGATCTGATCGAGACCATGGCCTTTGCGCCCGATGAGGGCATTGCCCTGCTTGAACTGCACCTTGAACGGATCAAGGCCAGCGCGGCCGAGCTGGGTTTCGCCTTCGATCGCCACGCTGTGCGCAATGCCATCCAGGCGCTGTGCTTCGATATCGAAGGTGCGGCGAAGGTGCGGCTCGTCGTTGCTCGCAGCGGTGCCCATGCGCTGGAAATCGCGCCCTTGCCGGAACCGTTTGTCGCGCCGGCGACCTGCGCTGTGCTGCGCCTGCCGGTGGACAGCGGGGACTGGCGCCTGCGCCACAAGACCAGCGACCGCCAGTTCTATACTGCCGCGCTTGATGCCGCGAAGGGTGCAGGCGCGCAGGAGGCGCTGCTGCTGCGCGATGATGGCCTTGTTACCGAGGGCAGTTTCACCAACCTGTTCGTCGAGCGTGACGGCAAGCTGCTGACACCGCCCGCGCAGCTTGGCCTGCTACCGGGCGTGCTGCGTCGCTCGCTGATCGAGGCCGGCCGTGCGGAGGAGGCGGAACTGACGCTTGCCGACCTTGAGGGCGGCTTCCTGATCGGCAATGCCCTGCGCGGGCTGATGCCGGCGCGGCTGCTTTCATGAGCGCGCAAGGCATGAAGATTTCGCAGGCGCTTTCGCGCATCGCTCCGTCGCAGACAACAGCGATGACAGACCGCGCCATGGCCCTGCGCGCCGAGGGACGCGACATCATCTCGCTTTCGGTCGGAGAGCCGGACTTCGCCACGCCGGATCATGTCGTGGAAGCCGCCAAGGCGGCGCTCGATGCCGGCGAGACGAAATATACGGCCGTGGGCGGCACGGCGCGGCTCAAAGCAGCGGCGGCCCTGCATTTCTCCCGCGACCTGGGGCTGGAAACCCAGCCTTCGCGGGTGATCGTCAGCGCCGGGGGCAAGCAGGCGATCTATCACGCGCTGCTCGCGACAATCGATCCGGGCGACGAGGTGCTGATCCCCGCGCCCTGGTGGGTCTCCTATCCCGAGATCGTGCGCTTTGCGGGCGGCACGGTGGTGCCGATGGAAACGTTCGCTGCCGGCGGTTTCCGGATCAGCGCCGCGCAGCTGGATGCCGCGATCACGCCGCAGACCCGCTGGTTGCTGCTCAACAGCCCGGGCAACCCCACGGGTGCAACCTATCCGGCAGAGGAACTGCGGGCCATTGGCGAAGTGCTGCGCCGTCACCCGCAGGTGCTGGTGATGAGCGACGATATCTATGCGCCGCTGCGCTATGTGCCGGGCCGTCACGCGACGCTCGCGGTGGAATGCCCCGATCTGGCAGACCGGGTGCTGACGGTGTCCGGCGTATCGAAAAGCCATGCCATGACCGGCTTCCGCATCGGCGTGTCGACAGGCCCGGCGTGGCTGATCTCTGCGATGGAGACGCTGCAATCGCATTCCTCGGGCAATCCCGCTTCTATCAGCCAGGCCGCCGCGGTTGCCGCTTTCGAAGGGCCGCAGGGCTTCCTGGCCGATTGGTGCGAGCGCTTCCGCCAACGACGCGATCTGGTGGTATCGGCCATCAATGCCATCGCGGGCCTGCATACCCCTGTGCCCGATGGCGCGTTCTATTGCATGATCGATGCCGCCCCGCTGATGGCGCGGTTCGGCGATGACAGGGCGCTGGTCATGCACCTGCTCGATCATGGCGTGGCGGTTGTCCAGGCATCGGCATTCGGCGGGCGCGACGGCTTCCGCATTTCTTTCGCTGCCGACGAGGCAACACTTGGAGAGGCGATGCGGCGCATTGCCGGAGCACTGGCATGAGCAGCATCCCCATCCTGTATGAAGACGGCGAAGCGCTGGTCATCGACAAGCCCGCGGGTCTGCCGCTTGACCGGCCCCGCGCCGGCGGCAGGAGCCTTGAAGACCGGCTGGAGGAGCTCAAGCTCGGTTTCCAGCGTGCGCCGGTTCCGGTGCACCGGCTTGATCAGGACACCTCCGGCTGCCTGTTGCTGGCGCGCAACCCCAAGGCGCTGAAGCGCTTTGCCGCCGCCTTCGAGAACCGGCAGGTCGAAAAGCGCTACCTCGGCGTGGTTGCCGGGCGCATCGAGGGCGAAGAGGGCACCATTGCTCTCTCGCTCAGCAAGATTTCCAGCGCTGAAAAGGGCTGGCGGATGATCCCTGCAAAAAAGGGCAAGCCGGCCGTTACCCACTGGCGCAAGCTGGCGGAGCGCGGCGGACTGACCCTCGTCGAATTCCGGCCCGAGACCGGGCGTACCCACCAGATTCGCGTTCATGCCCTTGCCGGGCTGGGGGCGTCCCTGCTTGGCGATCCGGTCTATGGCAGCGGCAAGGGTGCCCCGCGCACCATGCTGCACGCCGCCGGACTGGTCGTACACCGCGAGGGCAAGACGCCGATCGAGGCCGTGGCTCCCCTGCCGGCCGACTTTGCCGCACTTGGCTTCACCGATGGATGAGGTGATCGACCGGGCCATGGCGCTGTTGAGCGAAAGCTTCATCGCCGCTGCCGGTCCGGGCGGTCAGAATGTCAACAAGGTGGCAACCGCGGTGCAGCTGCGGCTCGACGTGTTTGCCCTGCGCCTTGAGCCGCAGGTGTTTCACCGGCTCAAGCAGATCGCCGGCAGCAAGATGACCGCGAAGGGCGAACTGGTGCTGACCGCTCGGCGCTTTCGCACGCAGGAAGCCAACCGGGCCGATGCGCGCGAGCGGCTGGCCGAATTGCTTCGCGACGCGCATGACCTGCCGCAGAAGCGGGCGAAAAGCCGGCTCAACCGCGTGGGCAAGGAAAAGCGATTGCAGGGAAAGAAGCTGCGCGGCGCGGTCAAGGCCGGGCGCGGCAAGGTCTCGTACGACTAGCTCGCGCTGGCGGCCGGCGCGGGAGCGGCCTGCTGTCCCTGTGGGCGCGCGGGCATGGCGCTGGGGCTCAGCTGGCGCTGGTCAAGCATTTCCGCCGCTTCGTCGAGCGCCTTGTTTTCTCCTGCAGTAACGCCACCCGGCGTGTCGTTGCCCGATCCGCAGGCCGTCAGCAGCAGGAGGGGCAGGAGGGCGGAGAGTCTCACGTCGCGTGTTCTCCGGATTGCGGGGGCGGGCCCGGCAAGGTCCGCGCCCCGATCCATTACCGGCAGGATTACTGCTTGGGCGCGTCGGCCTTTTCCAGATCCTCGAAGTCCTGCGCCGTCTTCTCGGCAGCGGCCTTGACCTCATCCGGGGTCTTGGCGGCCGGGGCAGCGGCTTCGGTGGCGGCGCTGTCGGCAACCGGGGTGGCATTGGCTTCGGCCGAATTCACCGCTTCTTCCGCGGGCATCTCGACATTGTCGGCGCTCGCTTCGGCGTTCGGGTCGTCGGACTTGCCGCAGGCGGAAAGCGCCAGCACGGCAAGCGGGGCGAAAGCGGCAAAGGCAATCTTCTTCATGGCATGTCCCTATGGCACGAGTCGCAAGGACCGGCGCACGGCCGGTCCACGGGGCAGGATTCTAGCGGCGACAAGGGCTCAAGACAAACGCCATTTTGCCGTTTTCCCGTATCCATCGCCGTGTTGCGGACCGCTGGGACGATAGCCGGAATGCGGCCTTGATAGGATATAAAGATTTCTTTATATGACCCGCCAAATGAAGATCGATCCCACCCTGCGCGCTTTGGCGGATTCCACCCGCCTGCGCATCATGCGGCTGCTGGCGCACATGGAGCTGGCAGTGGGTGAACTGGCACAGGTGCTCGGCCAAAGCCAGCCGCGTGTTTCGCGCCATGTCCGCATCCTGTGCGATGCCGGGCTGGCGGAACGTCGGCGCGAAGGTTCGTGGGTGTTCCTGCACATCGCCGTCGCCGCCGATCGCGCGCCCCCGATCGGGGCCGCCGTTGCCCGCCTGCTTGACGCGGCAGAGGCTGACGATGCCCAGTTCGCGGCCCGCTGTGCCGAGGATCGCCGCCACCTTGCCGCGATCCGCGCCGCGCGGGAAAACCAGGCCGCCGCCTATTTTGCCCGCCACGCCGGGGAGTGGGACCAGCTGCGCTCGCTCCACAGCAGTGACGAAGTGGTCGAAGCCGCGCTGCTCGAAACCCTTGGCCTGGGCATTGGTGCGCTGCTCGATGTCGGCACGGGCACGGGGCGCATCGCCCAGTTGCTCAGCCCGAACGCCGCCCATGTCACCGCGCTCGACAAGAGCCCGGAAATGCTGCGCATCGCCCGCGCCCGCCTGCAGCACCTTCCCGCCGGTGAGGTGGATCTGGTGCAGGGCGATTTTTCCGAGCTGCCGTTTGCCGCCGGCACCTTCGATACGGTCACCTTCCATCAGGTCCTGCACTATGCGCAGGACCCGGGCGGCGCCTTGGCCGAGGCAGCGCGGGTAACGCGGCCGGGCGGACGCATCGCGGTGGTCGATTTCGCCGCGCATGACCGCGAGGAACTGCGCAGCGTCCATGCCCATGCGCGCCTTGGCTTCTCTGACGAGGCCATGCTCGCCATGCTCAGCGATGCCGGCTTCGCAGCCGTACCCGCCTGCGCGCTCCCCGGGCGCGAACTCACCGTCAAGATCTGGACCGGCACGCGCGTGGCGGTAAAGCAAGCACGAAAGACCCAACCGGCATGACCCTGCAGCCGCCCCTCTTTGCCGACCTTGCCGGAGACGTTTCGGTCTCGTTCGAATTCTTCCCGCCCAAGAGCGAGAAGATGGAAGAGCAGCTGTGGGATGCGATCACGCAGCTCGCCCCGCTCGATCCCTCCTTCGTTTCGGTTACCTATGGCGCCGGCGGTTCGACGCGCGAGCGGACCCACGCAACCGTGGCCCGGATCGTCAGGGAAACCAGCCTGGTTCCGGCCGCGCACCTCACCTGCGTTGCGGCAAGCAAGGGCGAGATTGCCGAAATTGCCGATCAGTACTGGGAAGCCGGGGTGCGCCACATCGTTGCCCTGCGCGGTGATCCGCCCGGAACGGATCAGCGCTTTGCCCCGCACCCCGATGGCTATGCCTCGGCCGCGGAACTGGTCGGCGGGCTGGCATCGCGTCATGCCTTCGATATTTCGGTCGCCGCCTATCCCGAGGTTCATCCCGAGGCCGTCGATGCCAATGCCGATCTCGACAACCTGAAGCGCAAGCTCGATGCCGGGGCCAGCCGGGCGATCACGCAGTTCTTCTTTTCGCCCGAGGCCTATTTCCGCTTCCTCGACAAGGTCCTGGCCGCGGGCATTTCCGCACCGATCCTGCCCGGCATCATGCCGGTGACCAACTTTGCCGCCATCCGGCGCATGTCTGCCAACACCGAGATTCCCGGCTGGATGGAAGCCATGTTCGAAGGGCTGGACGATCGTCCCGGCCCGCGCGCGCTGGTTGCCGCCGTGGTCGCGGCCGACATGTGCCGCCGCCTTTACGAAGGCGGGGTACGCGATTTCCATTTCTATACGCTCAACCGGGCGGAGCAGGCCTATGCCGTCTGCCACCTGCTGGGCCTGCGTCCCAAGGAGACCGAGGCATGAGTGCCCGCGAAAAACTGCTCGCCGAAGCCGCGAAGCGCATCCTCATCACCGATGGCGCTTTCGGTACCGAGATCCAGAACTGCAAGCTGACCGAGGCGGACTATGCCGGGTCGCTGGGGCTGGCAAAGGACCAGAAGGGCAACAACGATATCCTGGCGCTGACCAGGCCCGAAGTGCCCGAAGCCATTCACCGCGCCTATTTCGAGGCCGGTGCGGACATCGCCGAGACCAACACCTTCAGCGCCAACCGGATCAGCCAGGCGGACTATGCCGCCGAGCACCTGGTGCGCGAAATCAACGTCGAAAGCGCCCGGCTTGCCCGCCGCGTTGCAGACGAGTTCGAGGCGAAGGATGGCCGGCCGCGCTTCGTCGCCGGCGCCATCGGGCCGACCAACAAGACGCTGTCGCTTTCGCCCGACGTCAACGACCCCGGCTATCGCGAGATCGACTGGGACACGCTGGTGGATGTCTATCGCGAACAGGCAGCCGCGCTGGTCGAAGGCGGGGCAGACTTCATCCTGATCGAAACCGTATTCGATACGCTCAATGCCAAGGCAGGCATCATGGCCTGCAAGCAGCTCGAGAAGGAGCTCGGCCGCGAGGTTCCGATCATGCTGTCGATGACGCTGACCGACCTTTCCGGTCGCAACCTTTCCGGCCACACGGTCGAGGCCTTCTGGCACGCGGTGCGCCATGCCCGGCCGGTTACCGTCGGGCTCAACTGCTCGTTCGGAGCAACCCAGCTTCGTCCGCACGTGAAGGCGCTGGCCGAGATCGCCGATACGCTGATCATGGTCTATCCCAATGCCGGCCTGCCCAACGAACTGGGCCAGTATGACGAGATGCCCGGCACCACCGCGGCGCTGGTCAGGGAATGGGCCGAACATGGCCAGGTGAACATCCTGGGCGGATGCTGCGGATCGACCCCCGCGCACATCGCGGCCATGGCGCAGGCGGTGAAGAACGTGCCGCCGCGACAGCTTCCGGTGCTTGAACCCATTACCCGCCTTGCCGGGCTCGAACCCTTTACCATGGCTGCCTGATCCGATGACCACACCCAGTTCCGCGCGCTTCGTCAATGTCGGCGAACGCACCAATGTCACCGGCTCGGCGGCGTTCAAGAAGCTCATCCTCGCGGGCGATTACGCCAAGGCGGTCGAGGTCGCGCGCCAGCAGGTAGAGAATGGCGCGCAGGTGATCGACGTCAACATGGACGAAGGCCTGCTCGATGCGGTCCACGCCATGACCACCTTCCTCAAGCTGATCGCGGCCGAGCCCGACATCGCCCGCGTTCCGGTGATGATCGACAGCTCGAAGTGGGAAGTGATCGAGGCCGGGCTGAAGTGCGTTTCCGGCAAGCCGATCGTCAATTCGATCTCGATGAAGGAAGGCGAAGAGCCGTTCCTCGACTACGCGCGAAAGTGCATGGACTATGGCGCGGCCGTGGTCGTCATGGCCTTCGACGAAAAGGGCCAGGCCGATACCAAGGAGCGCAAGGTCGAGATCTGCGAACGGGCCTACAAGCTGCTGCTGTCGATCGGCTTCCCGCCGGAAGACATCATCTTCGATCCCAACGTCTTCGCGGTCGCCACCGGCATCGAGGAGCACAACAATTACGGCGTTGATTTCATCGAGGCCGTGCGGGAAATCCGCAAGCGCTGCCCGCATGTCCATTTCTCGGGCGGGCTTTCCAACCTCTCGTTCTCGTTCCGCGGCAACGAGACGGTACGCCGCGCGATGCATTCGGTGTTCCTCTATCACGCGATCCCCGCCGGGCTCGACATGGCCATCGTCAACGCCGGCCAGCTCGACGTCTACGACCAGATCGACCCCGTGCTGCGCGAGGCCTGCGAGGACGTGATCCTCAACCGCGATGAAGGCGCGACCGAGCGCCTGATCACGCTCGCCGAAAGCTACAAGGGCAAGGACAAGGCCGAGGAGAAGGCCGCCGAGGAGTGGCGCGGCTGGGATGTCGTGCTGCGGATCGAGCATGCCCTGGTAAAGGGCATCGACGCCCATATCGTCGAGGATACCGAGGAAGCCCGCCAGCAGATCGCCGATCGCGGCGGCCGCCCGATCGAGGTGATCGAAGGCCCGCTGATGCAGGGCATGAACACGGTGGGCGACCTGTTCGGCTCGGGCAAGATGTTCCTGCCGCAGGTGGTGAAATCGGCCCGCGTGATGAAAAAGGCGGTCGCGCACCTGATCCCCTTCATCGAGGCGGAAAAGACGGCGGCGAGCAAGCCCAAGGGCAAGATCGTGATGGCCACGGTGAAGGGCGACGTCCACGATATCGGCAAGAACATCGTCGGCGTCGTGCTCCAGTGCAACGGCTACGAAGTGATCGACCTTGGCGTGATGGTGCCGTGGACGACGATCATCGAAACCGCGCAGAAGGAGCAGGCGGACATCATCGGCCTGTCCGGCCTGATCACGCCCAGCCTCGACGAGATGGTCACTGTGGCCGAGGAAATGCAGCGCGCGGGGCTAACGATTCCGCTGCTGATCGGCGGCGCCACCACCAGCAAGCTGCATACCGCGCTGCGGATCGATCCCGCCTATGAAGGCCCGGTCGTCCACGTGCTGGACGCGAGCCGCGCAGTCGGCGTTGCCTCGCAGCTGCTCTCGGACACCCAGGCCGAAGGCTTCATCAAGGCGACGGCCGACGAATACCAGCACATGCGCGACGTGCGCGAAGGCAAGGAGGCGAGTGTGCTCCTTTCCATCGAGGACGCGCGCGCCAATGGCTTCAAGGCGGACATGAGCGAAAAGGCGCCGCCGCCGGAGCAGCCGGGGCTGCATGTGTTCGCCGACTGGGACCTGGCAGACCTGGTCGACTGCTTCGACTGGACGCCCTTCTTCCGCGCCTGGGAACTGGCCGGCACCTTCCCCGCTATCCTGCAGGATGAGGTCGTCGGCGAAAGCGCCAGCGCGCTCTACAAGGATGCGCGCGCCATGCTGGAGCGGATCGTCAGCGAGAAATGGCTGACTGCGAAGGGGGTCTGCGGCTTCTGGCCCTGCGCCCGCGATGGCGACGATGTGGTGCTGCACCTTGAGGGCAACGTACCGCCGTTGCACCTGCCGTTCCTGCGCCAGCAGATCCGCAAGAGCCGCGACCGGGCCAACTATTGCCTCGCCGATTTCATCGATCCCGATGGCGACTGGATCGGCGGCTTCGCCGTGGGCATCCATGGCATCGAACCCCACCTCGAGCGCTTCCGCGCAGGCCACGACGATTACAACGACATCCTGCTGAAGGCACTGGCCGACCGCTTTGCCGAGGCTTTCGCCGAGCGGCTCCACCAGCATGTGCGCACCACCCTGTGGGCCTATGCGCCCGGCGAACAGCTGACCAACGAGGCGCTGATCAAGGAGGAATACCGCGGCATCCGTCCGGCTCCCGGCTATCCCGCCTGTCCGGATCACACGCTGAAGCCGGTGCTGTTCGACCTGCTGGATGCCGGCAATACCGCCGGCCTTACGCTGACCGAAAGCATGGCCATGCTGCCGACCTCGGCCGTCTCGGGCTTCTACTTCGCTCACCCGCAAAGCGAGTACTTCGGCGTTGCCCGCATCGGGCGCGACCAGCTGGCGGACTATGCCGCGCGCAAGGGTGTCAGCGAGGCCGAGGCAGAGCGGTGGCTGCGCCCCAACCTGGATTGATCGGCTGCTATTTCCCGTCGAAGCGGGCGGGGCGCGAAAGCTTGTAAGGCAGTTCGCTGGAGGCGACGCTGGATTCGCGGCCGTTCTCGTGGATCAGCGTCACCCGGCCGAGGCCGGCGTTGACCACCACGCCCGCAACCGTATCGACCCATTTGTGCAATTCGGCGCGAATGAAGGCGAGCCCTTCGCCCGAAGTGCTGGCCTCACCGGCGCTTTCCACTTCGGCGGCCAGTTCGACCGCGCGCTCGACGGCGGCATCGATATTCGCAGACTTGTCCATCGGCATTCCCTTCGTGCCTATCATGGCACAGTGCGACGCGCGCAAACAGGCTCGACGTGGCGCGGCGGGCCATTATCATCGCGCCGATGCTTCGCCTGATCCCGCTTCTCATGGCCGCGCAACCGGCACCACCGGCAGATCCCGTTCCGGCGAGTGTGACGGTCAGCTTCGACCGGCAGGGAATGCAGGTCGAAGTGGCGGAAGGCGCGGCGGATCGCCGCACGGGCCGCAAGGTCACGGCGGACGATCCGGTCCGCGTGGCCAGCATTTCCAAACTGGTGACGGCAATGGGGGTGATGCGACTGGTTGACCAGGGCAAGCTGGACCTTGATCGCGACGTTTCCGATTACCTGGGCTGGCCGCTGCGCAACCCGGCCTTCCCAGACCGGCCGATCACGATGGAGATGCTGCTGTCGCATCGCTCCAGCCTGCTCGACGGGCCGGACCTCTACATCATCCCGCTGGGCACCACGCTTCGCGAACGGCTGGCCGATCCGCGCGTGTGGGACAAGGCCCATGCACCGGGAACGGACTGGTTCCACTACACCAACCTGAACTTCCCAGTCGTCGCCAGCGTGATGGAAAGGGTAACCGGCGAACGGTTCGACCGGCTGATGGCCCGGCTGGTGCTGAAGCCGCTGAAACTGGATGCCTGCTTCAACTGGGGCGAAGGCTGCTCGCCTGCAACGGTGAGGCGCGCGGTGGTTCTCTACCGTGCGAGTGGCGAGGTGGCGAAGGATGATCTTCAGGGGCGCCTGCCCGATTGCCCCGTGGCGGTTGAAGCAGGGGCGCCGTGCGATCTTTCCGCATACCGGCCGGGAGACAATGGCTCGCTGTTCTCGCCGCAGGGCGGCTTGCGGATTTCGATGAAGGGGCTGGCGCGCATCGGGCAGGTTGCCGCCGGCAGTACGGCGCGGGGCTTCCTGTCGCAGCCCAGCTATTCCCGCCTGTTCAAGCCGGTATGGAGCTTCGATGGCAGCAATGGCCTGGGAGAGGACGGCTTGCCCGGGTTCTTCTGCGCCTATGGCCTTGCCGCTCAGCGCATCGCCAATGACCAGCCGGGCTGCCGCGATGACCTGTTCGGCGACGGCGTGATGCGCCTGGGCCATTCGGGCGATGCCTATGGCCTGAAGTCCGGCCTGTGGTTCGATCCCTGGACCGGTCGGGGCCTCGCCTATTTCACCACTGCCGTGCCCGACGGCGATGCGGGCAGGCGCAGCGCTTTCACGGCGCGGGAAGAAGCATTGGCAGATCGCGCGAAACACCGCTGAACAGGATCAATTCCGGGGGTAATCCGCAGGATTGGCGCTCCCCACCCGAGCCCTGATCTGCCATAGCCGCCGGGCGATGCTCGATACGGCCGACCTGATCCCAGCCCTGCACACCACCTTCGGCTTCTCCGCCTTTCGCGGGGTGCAGGAACAGGTGGTGCGCCGGGTCCTGGGCGGCCAATCCACCCTGGCGGTCATGCCGACAGGCGCGGGCAAGTCTCTGACCTACCAGCTTCCCGCGACGCTCTTGCCGGGGACCTGCGTGGTCATTTCCCCGCTGATCGCGCTGATGCATGATCAGCTGCGCTCGGCAGAGGCCAACGGCATCCGTGCAGCCAGCCTAACCAGCGCCGATGCCAACCGCGAGGAAACGATCGACCGCTTCCGCGCAGGCGGGCTGGACCTGCTTTATGTCGCGCCCGAACGCGCCAGCCAGCCGCACTTTCGCGAACTCCTCGGGGCCGGGCAGATCAGCTTTTTCGCCATAGACGAGGCGCACTGCGTTTCCGAATGGGGCCACGATTTCCGGCCGGACTATCGCGCGCTGCGTCCGCTGATGGACAGTTTCGGTAGCGTGCCCCGCCTTGCCCTGACGGCGACGGCTGACGCGCACACCCGCGCGGACGTGCTTGCCCAGCTTGGCATTCCCGGCGACGGGCTGGTGATCGCAGGGTTCGATCGCCCGAATATCCGCTATGTCATCTCGCACCGCGATAGCGGCTTCCAGCAATTGCGCGACCTGCTGAAGCAGCAGCCGGGGCCCGGGATCGTCTATGCGCCGACGCGCCGACAGGTCGAAGACCTCGCCGCACGACTTGCCGAGGCGACGGGCAGGCGGGTGCTGCCTTATCACGCAGGCCTTCCGGTTGAGGAGCGCGCCGCGAACCAGGCGGCCTTCGTGGCCAGCGAAGACATGGTGATGGCGGCCACGGTCGCCTTCGGCATGGGTATCGACAAGCCCGACGTGCGCTTTGTCGCTCACGCCGGCATGCCCAAGTCGATCGAATCCTATTACCAGGAAACCGGGCGCGCCGGGCGCGATGGCGACGATGCGCTGGCAGTGATGTTCTGGGCGGCGAAGGACTTTGCCCTTGCGCGGGAGCGGTTGTCCGAACTCGACGAAAGCCGCCGGGCCAGTGAGCGGGCGCGGCTCGATGCCCTGGCCATGCTGGTGGAAAGCCCCACCTGCCGCCGCGCCATGCTGCTGCGCCACTTCGGCGAGGATCCGCCGCAAGCCTGCGGCAATTGCGACAACTGCCTGGAAGCGCCGGGTGTTGCCGATGGGTCGGTGGTGGCGCAGAAGCTGCTTTCCGCTGCCTACCGAACCGGCCAGAGCTTTGGCATCGGCCACCTGGAGAAAGTCCTTGTCGGGGCGAGCGACGATCGCGTGGTCCAGCGCGGGCATGACCGGCTTTCCGTTTTCGGCATCGCCAGCGCCGAAGAAGCGCGGCTGATCAAGCCTGTCGCCCGTGCCCTGCAGGCGCGCGGGGCGCTAGTGGCCAACGAACATGGCGGCCTGATGCTGTCCGGCGATGCGCGTGCCATCCTGAAGGGCGAGCTCCCGCTCGCAGTGGTCCTGCCCCCGGCAAAGGGCCGCCGCCGATCGCGCGGTGAGGCTGTGGCGAACCCCGTTGGCAACCCGCTGTTCGAAGCGCTGCGCGCCCTGCGGCGCGAGCTGGCGACCGAGGCGGGCATTCCGCCCTATGTCATCTTCCACGATGCAACGCTGCGCGAAATGGCGACCAGGCGGCCCGCCAGCCTTGCCGAACTCGGTGCCATCGGCGGTGTCGGCGCGCGCAAGCTGGAAGCCTATGGCGATGCCTTTCTCTCCGTGATCCGCCAGCATTGAAGAGCGAATTTAACTGATCGATTAAAATCCGGTTGACCTGCGAATCGTTCGCAGTAAAGGGATGTCTTCGGCCGTAACAGCAACGGGCGAAATGCTTTGGACATTCTTCTTTCACCGGTAATCCTGTTCTTCCTGCTCGGCGTTCTCGCCGCGGCAGCGCGATCCGACCTTTCCGTTCCCGAGCCCTTGGCGAAGAGCCTTTCGCTTTACCTCATGGCCGCGATCGGCCTGAAGGGCGGGGTGCAGGTTTCGCAGGCCGGTTTCAGCGCGGAGATGGGCTGGGTCTCGCTCGCCGGCATGGGCCTGAGCTTCGCCGTGCCGTTCATGGCCTTTGCCCTGCTGCGCTCACTCGGCGGGCTCGACCGGCTGAATGCGGCGGCGGTCTCGGCCCATTACGGATCGGTGAGCCTGGTCACCTTCGTCACGGCGTCGGATTCTCTCACCCGCGCCGGCATGGCTCCGGCAGGCTATCTTGTCGCGGTGATGGCCCTGATGGAAACGCCCGCAATCGTCAGCGGCCTGTTGCTTGCCCGTACCGCCGGCACTGCGCGCGATCGCGACGAACCGGCCGGTGGCGGGCACTTGTGGCGCGAGGTGCTGCTGAACGGTTCGGTCGTGCTGCTGCTGGGCGCGTTCCTGATCGGCCTGGCGATCGGCAAGGACAAGTTCCAGACCATTTCTCCGGTATTCGTCGCCGGATTCACCGGGCTGCTTTGCCTGTTCATGCTCGACATGGGCCTGATCGCCATGCGCCGTTTCCGCGAAAGCCGGCGGCTGAGCTGGCGGCTGGTCGCGATTGCCCTGGCGCTGCCGCTGGTAAACGGAGCGATCGGGCTTGCCCTTGCCGCGGCGCTCGGCCTTGATCCCGGCACCGGGGCGGCCTTTGCCCTGCTTGCTGCCAGCGCTTCCTATATCGCGGTTCCCGCCGCCATCCGACTTGCCTTGCCCGATGCCGATCCCGGCATCTACCTGTCGATGTCGCTGGCAGTGACCTTTCCCTTCAACATCCTCGCCGGGATTCCGCTGTTCAGCAGCCTGGCGGTCAGCCTGCTGGGCTGGGAGACCGGTTCATGATCCAGACCTTTACCCGCAAGCGCATCGATATCCTGGTCGATGCTCCCCTCACCGACTGGCTGGTCGAGAAGGCGAGACAAGCCGGGATCCCGCACCACAGCCTGCTGCCGGTTCATTCGGGCGAGGGGCGATCCGGCACCTGGCGCGATGACGATGGCTTCGGCTCGGTGGCAAAGCGGATGTTCGTTGCCGTCTCCAACGAGGAGAAGGTCGGCCACCTGCTTGAACTGCTGGCGCCCCGCATAGAAACGCACGGGCTGGTCATCACCGTCTACGATGTCGAAGTGATCCGCGGCGAGCGGTTCTGAAGAAAGGGAAAGGGCGCCCGCACCGTGATGCGGACGCCCTCCCTGGAGACCTCGTTATGGCCTGAAGCAGGTCAGGCCTTTTCCGGCGCCGCGGCGGGCTCATGCTCCTCGCCGCGGGTCTTCCACAGCGAGTAGAGCACGCCGGCGGCAATCAGGCCGAAGGTTACGCCAAGGCTCCACACCGGCGGGAACTTGGCACCGCCCAGCACGAAGTCGGCGATCAGGATCTTCGATCCGATGAACACCAGCACCGCTGCCAGCGCGTACTTCAGGTAGTGGAAGCGGTGAACCATCGCCGCCAGCGCGAAATAGAGCGCGCGCAGGCCCAGGATGGCCATGATGTTGCTGGTATAGACGATGAAGGTGTCGGTGGTGATCGCGAAGATCGCCGGCACCGAATCGACCGCGAAGACCAGGTCGGCCAGGTTGATCACGACCAGTGCGAGGAACAGCGGCGTCGCGGCCAGGGCCAGCTTGCCGGTCTTGGCATCGGGCACCCTGACGAAGAAGTGCTGGCCGTGGAGCTCCTTGGTCACCCGCATGTGCGTGGAGATCCAGCGGACGACCGGGTTCTTCGAAATGTCGGGCGCGTGGTCGGTTGCCCAGAACATCTTCACGCCGGTGATGATCAGGAACACCGCGAAGATGTAGAGCACCCAGTAGGCCTGCTCGACCAGCGCTGCCCCGGCGGCAATCATCAGGCCGCGCAGCACGATCACCGCGAGGATGCCCCAGACGAGCGCGCGGTACTGGTACTTTGCCGGGATCGCGAAGAAGGCGAAGATCATCGATATGACGAAGACATTGTCGATCGACAGCGCCTTCTCGATGAAGAAGCCGGTGTAGTACTTCATGCCCAGGTCGGCGCCCTTTTCCACCCAGACCCAGGCGCCGAAGGCCATGGCGATGGCGATGTAGAAAGCCGAGAGCTTCAGCGATTCGCCGATGCCCATCTCGCGGTCCTCGCGATGCAGGACGCCAAGGTCGAAGGCGGTAAGGGCCAGGACGATGACGCCGAAGGTCAGCCAGAACCACAATGGTGTGCCGAGGCAGTCGGCGGTGAGAAATTCCATTTAATCAGTCCCTGTTGAAACGCCGCGTGCCGGGGCGGGCATGCGCTCCCGTCCCGGCTGCCAGCGGCATGAGAAAAGTCAGCCGATGGCCTTGGTCTTGCGGCGCAATACAGCCGCGATCCTGTCCTTGATCGCCAGCTTCAGCTTCTTGAGCCGAGCGATCTCGAACGGATCGATACCCTTGCGCCGCATGGCAATGCGCAGCGCTTCATCGAGTCGCTGGTGGCGTTCCATCAATCGGAAAACACGATCGGACATAGGTCATCTCCCTATCGAACAGTTGAGTTCGATCGGATGCACCGTGTCCCGGTTCCGGGGGAGGGATAGGGGGGAACGACCCGGACCCAGAAACATCGGTACATCCGATGCGGTCCGACATCACGAGGCGTACTGCCATTTCCGGCCAGTGCGCCGCGCCAGAGGGGCCCGGTTCCGCCCCCTCTTAATAGGAGTGATTCGTTCCACTTTCAAGAGCCTATTGACGAAAGGTCGAATCGCGATATTAATATGATATCACTTTAAGCAGAGGGGCAATGCGATGTCAGACAGCCATCCCGCCATGAATTCCAGCCGCGAACGCAGTGCATGGAGCACCAGCGGCTACCTGATCTTCGTGCTTTTCCTCGCGCTGCTGGTCCTGACCATCTGGCGCATCATTGCCTTTGCCGGCGGCGATCCGGCAGAGGAGCAGGTGTTCGGCTTTCTCGTTTCCAGCGGCCTCAGCATCGTCGCTCTCGTCGTGCTGTCGAGCGGGTTCTACATGATCCAGCCCAACCAGGCGGCGGCGATCACCCTCTTCGGGTCCTATCGCGGCACTGACCGCAATACCGGCCTGCGCTGGGTCTGGCCGTGGATGGGCAAGACCAAGATCTCGGTCCGGGCCAACAACGTCGTTTCCGAAAAGCTCAAGGTCAACGACCTGCGCGGCAACCCGATCGAAATCGCCACCAACGTCGTCTGGCGCGTGGCCGATACGGCGCAGGCGCTTTACGATGTCGATGACTACAAGGCCTTCGTTTTCGTGCAGATCGAGGCCGCGGTCCGTTCGATCGGTTCGCGCTATCCTTATGACGATATCGAACACCACGAAATCACCCTGCGCGGCCACCACGATCACGTGAACGCCGAGATGCGCACGGAACTGAACGAGCGGCTCAAGATCGCCGGCATCACGGTGGACGAATGCGGGCTTACGCACCTTGCCTATGCGCCCGAAATTGCCGGGGCCATGCTGCGCCGCCAACAGGCGGAGGCCGTGATCTCGGCGCGCAAGAAGCTGGTCGAGGGCGCGGTGACCATGGTCGAGATGGCGCTGCATCAGCTGTCGGAAAAGGACGTCGTCCACCTCGATGACGAGCGCAAGGCGGCAATGGTCTCGAACCTGATGGTCGTGCTCTGCGGCGAGCGCGATACCCAGCCGGTAGTCAACGCGGGCTCGCTTTACTGACTGGTCCGATGGCTGTCCCACCGCGCAAATCCTTCCCCCTGCGGCTCGACCCGGCGCTCTACGCGGCGCTGGAGCGGGTCGCGGCGGCTGATTTCCGGTCGGTCAATGCCGAGGTCGAGGTGCTGCTGCGCGAAGCCCTGGCGCGACGGGGTATCAAGATCGCTGCTGTCGAGCCGCCGCGCCGGGGCAGGCCGCCTAAGGAGACGGACTGATGCGCGAGGAGGACAAGCCTTTCGTCTGCTACAAGAGCCGCTGGTCGCTGAAGATCCAGCCGCGCAACGCGACAGGGTGGAAGCTCTCGTTCTTGTGGCTGCTCGCCATGCTGCCGCAGACCGGGCTGTTCATGTGGGCCATGGGCAGGCACCCCGGCGGTGGCCTCGCGGCGGTCTATACCCTGCTCTATACCGCGGCGATGGCGCTGTGGGGCTGGCGCATGGTCGTGTGGATGAAGGCGCGCAGCGAAATCTTCGACATGGACGAACTGCTGGCCATCAAGCGGCAGCAGGACCAGCAGGCGCGGCGCAAGGGCCGCTGAGCCATTTACCCGATCTTGACCGGCACGGGACTATTGCCGGCGCATGAAACGCAACCGCCTGATCGCGCTGGCAACCCTGGCTGCCGGCATCGCCTCCGCACCGCTCTGGGCACAAAGCGGCGCGCCCTACACCGTGCTGGAAACCGGCCGGGGCTATGCCCGGTTGCAGGATGCGGTGAACGCCATCGGTGACGGACGCGGCACGGTGCAAATCCCGTCCGGCCGCTTTGCCGATTGCGCGGTGCAGGAAGCCGGCGAGATTACCTTCACCGCCGCCGTCGCGGGACAGTCCGTGCTTGAGGGCGAGGCCTGCGAGGACAAGGCGGCGCTGGTGCTGCGCGGGCGCACCACCCATGTCGAAGGGCTGGTCTTTGCCAACCAGAAATCCAGCTCGGGCAATGGCGCCGGCATCCGCGCGGAAAAGGGCCGCATTTCGGTTTCGCAAAGCTGGTTCCGCGATAGCCAGCAGGGCATCCTTTCGGCCGACGATCCGCAGGGAACGCTCACCGTGGACAAGAGCACCTTCACGCGGCTTGGCACCTGTGCCTTCAGCGCAGGCTGTGCCCATTCGATCTACGTCAACGGGTTCGGCGCGCTGACCGTCACGCGCAGCCGGTTCGAGATCGGACGCGGCGGCCATTACGTGAAGAGCCGGGCGGCAAAGGTTGCCGTGCTGTCGTCCAGCTTCGACGATTCGCAGGGCAAGTGGACCAATTACATGATCGACCTGCCCGCCGGTGCCACCGGCCGCATTGCCGGCAACTGGTTCGTCCAGGGGCAGCACAAGGAAAACTATTCGGCCTTCATCGCCGTGGGCGCCGAAAGCCGGACGAACCGCTCTGCCGGGCTGCAGATCGAAGGCAACGATGCCCGGCTCGTGCCGGGGTTGCAGCGCGATACGGTCTGGGTGGCTGACTGGACCGGTGAGGCGCTTGCCATCGGCCAGAACAGCCTGGGAAGCTACCTCAAGCGCTTCGAGCGGCGCTGATTGCGCTCAGAGCAGGTGCCCCGTGCGGTCGCGCTTGGTGGTGAGATAGCGGGCGTTATGCGGGTTGGGCGGCAGCTGGTGCGGCACGCGCTCCACCACGTTGACGCCTTCGCCCTCCAGCGCCGCAACCTTGGCCGGATTGTTCGTCATGAGCCGGATGGCATGTACGCCAAGCAGGTCCAGCATCCGCGCGGCCACGGGAAAGTCGCGCGCTTCGGTCGGCAGGCCCAGCCGGTTATTGGCATCGACCGTATCGAACCCCTGGTCCTGCAATTCGTAGGCGCGCAGCTTGTTCACCAGCCCGATGCCGCGCCCTTCCTGTCGCAGGTAAAGCAGCACGCCCCAGCCGCCTGATCGAGCCTCGTCGGCCATGGCGGCGATTGCTGCGTCAAGCTGCGGCCCGCAATCGCACTTCAGGCTGCCCAGCAGGTCGCCGGTCAGGCATTCCGAATGCAGCCGAACGAGCGGCGGCCTGTCACCGTCCTGCGCGCCGATCACCAGCGCCACGTGCTCGCGCATGTCGTCGGCGGAGCGGAACGCGACGATCTCCGCGTCCTCGCAGGCCGCCACTGGCAGGCGCGCCCGCGCCGCGATCGCGAGGTGGCGGGTGTCGCGCCATTCGGCAAGGTCGCCCCACGAGACAACCTGCGCCTCTCCGCAAGCAGTCGGATCGACAAGGAACGCCGGCAGGATACCCGCCAGCAGCGCCAGTTCCATAGCCGTCGCCGCCGCCTTCGGGTGATCGAGGTGCTCGGCCAGGAAGGGGCCCTTGAGCGGATTGGCAAGATCGAGCGATGGATCGGCAATCACCCGTGCCTCGCCGAGGGAAAATGCCTCGCCGCCGCGGATGAGCACCGGGGCATGGGGCTCGGCCGCCTCGCGCTGGTTGGCGAGCTTCAGCGTAATCGCGCGTGCCGACGAGATGAGCAGGCGGTTCGCCGCGACGTCCGGCCCGAAACCGGTTTCGGCCGGCAGCAGGCGCAGCACGCCATCGACTTCGACCGGCCAGCCGTGGCGCAGCGCGTCGAGCGCCAGGGCAACCCGGCGGGTCGCTCTCAAAGATCGAACTCCGTGATCAAGGGAACGTGGTCGCTCGGCTGCTCCCAGCGGCGCGTTTCCTCGACGAAGCGATGGCTGCGGGTCTGCGCGGCAAGCTCGGGCGAGGCCCACATGTGATCCAGCCGGCGCCCGCGATCCTTTTCCTGCCAGTAAGTGCGATAGGACCACCAGGTCCAGTTGCGCTCGGGTGCGGGGATATGCTTGCGGCCCAGGTCCACCCAGCCGTGGGCATCGGCAAAGCGGCCCAGCGTTTCCACCTCCAGCGGCGTATGGCTGACCACCTTGAGCAGCGCCTTGTGATCATAGACGTCGCATTCCAGCGGGGCGATGTTGAAATCGCCGACGATCAGGGTCGGCCGGTCGATCTGGTCGGCCCAGCGCGTCATGCGGCCAAGGAAATCGAGTTTCTGGCCGAACTTCGGGTTGGCCTCGCGATCGGGAATGTCGCCGCCGGCCGGGATATAGACGTTCTCGAGTATCACGCCCTGTCCCGGGCCGAGCAGTTCCACGCCGACATGCCGGGCCTCGCCATTGTCCTGCCAGTCATGCCGGCTGAACTCTCGCAGCGGAATGCGGCTGACCGTTGCCACCCCGTGATAGCCCTTCTGCCCATGGACCACGCGGTGGGTATATCCTGCTGCCTCGAACACTTCGTGCGGGAACAGGTGCTCGGCGCACTTGATCTCCTGCAGGCAGAGCACGTCGGGCGACTGCTCGGCAAGGAAGCGGATGACCTGTTCGGCGCGCAGGCGAACGGAATTGATGTTCCAGGTGGCGACGGAAAGCATGGAGAGGGCTTTAGGTGCATGGGCCGGTGCAGGCAATGCCTGCGCCCTCGGTGCCGACGATGCGACGAGGAACCTTCAAGCGCCGCAAAAGGAAAACCCCCGCTCCGGGGGCATTGGAGCGGGGGTTCCTTTGTGCGTTCGTCACGCGTGACGGGGCAGACCTTGGGGAGGCCAGGGCAACAGGGGGGAAACCCGCCTCCGTCCGCGCCGTCGAATTCCTATCTAGGGTGCCTACGCTTGCTGTTCAATGAACGGAAAGGGCAGTTTACCGCACGAAACAGGCGTAACCGGGCCGAAGCGTTGCCCGTCATCGACGAGTCGGACGGCGCGGGTCATTATATTTGAACATGCTGTCAGGCACCGCGATTCCGTAGCGCTGGCCGGAAAGGGCCACTGCCGTGCGCTTGTTCTGGGAATCGAGCGTGGTCCAGCCAGCCAGCTCGAGCCCGCCGGGTGCACCGGCCTTGCGCTGGAAGCGGAACGTCATCACGCCATATTCGGGATGGCTGCGGTCGCGCACTTCGACCAGGACCCAATTGGGGTCGCCGCTGCCCAGCAGCGTACCGTATTTCTTCACGTCACGCGCAGGATCGAGCAGTGCGCCCAGCGGGCTGTTCTTGATCGGCCAGCGCTGCACCTGGCGCACCTGGTAATCGATCATGGTGAGCGCCGATCCGTCGGACACGATCAGCATGGGAATGCCCGGCGCATACTGGAAGCGGATGCGGCCCGGTCGCTTCAGCGTCAGCGTGCCGTTGGCGCGCTGGCCGTTGCGGTCGGTCTGCACGAAGGTGGCCTGCATCGTCTCGATCGCGCGCAGGGCGGCCACGGCCCGGTCAAGATCGCCGGACTGGGCCTGCGCTGCCGGAGCAAACGAAAGGGAAAGCGCCATGGGCGCACAAACAGCAAGCGCCGCCCCAAGGACGGCGCCGCGGCGAGAGAGGATCTTGTGCTTGTTCATGTTCACCGGCCTATTAGACCGGGTTTGAACAGCTTGTGAACCCGCCCGGTTCCCCGGGCGCGCAATCACTTGATCTTCGCTTCCTTGAACTCGACGTGCTTGCGCACGACGGGATCGTACTTGCGGAAGGTCATCTTCTCGGTCGTGTTGCGCGGGTTCTTCTTGGTGACATAGAAGAAGCCGGTGTCGGCAGTCGACACGAGGCGGATCTTGACGGTTGCGGGCTTCGCCATGGCGACGCTTTCCTGACTGTTAAAAAACGGGACGAGCGGCACGCATAACCGCGCCGCCCTGCAAGGTTGCGGCCCTTGGGGGCGAATCGGTCAAAAGTCAAGCGCGCGCAGACCCGGTGGGGGCAGGTTTGCCAGTCGATTGCCCCGGCCGCGCGGGTCGGGTATAAGTTGCAAAAGAAACCATGTCCGATTCCCAGCCGCCTGACAGCGATTTTTCGCACCTGCCCGAACCGGGCCCCGGCATGTTCGCTGCGCCACTCCGACGGCCGGATCATGTCGGCGAGGACTGGCTCGAACCGGCGCAGCGCATCTACACTGCGGACGAAAACCGCATCTGGGACGATCTGTTCGCCCGGCAGATGCAGGTCCTTCCCGGCCGTGCCGCCAGCGCATTCATGGCCGGACTGGAACGTCTGGACCTGGGGCGCGGCGGCGTTCCCGAATTCGGGCGGCTTTCGGAAGGGCTGGCCGCACTGACCGGCTGGTCGGTCGTGCCCGTGCCGATGCTGATTCCCGATCACGTGTTCTTCTGGCACCTTGCCAACCGGCGTTTTCCGGCGGGCAACTTCATTCGCACGCGCGAAACCTTCGATTATATCCAGGAACCTGACGTGTTCCACGATGTCTTCGGGCATGTGCCGCTGCTGACCGACCCGACCTATGCCGATTACATGCAGGAATATGGCCGCGCCGGCTGGAAGGCCATGCGCTATAACCGGCTGAAGGCGCTGGGCGCGCTTTACTGGTACACCGTGGAGTTCGGCCTGATCCTGGAGGGCAAGGATCTGCGCGCCTATGGCGCAGGCATCCTTTCCGGGCCCACGGAGACAGTCTTTTCGGTCGAGGCGGAAAGCCCCAACCGGATCATGCTCAACGTCGACCGGGTAATGCGGACCGATTACGTGATCGATGACCTGCAGCCGACCTACTTCGTGATCGAGAGCTTCGCCGAACTGTACCACGATACGGTGGAGCGCGATTTCGACCGGCTGTACCGCAGCCTCGGCCCCGGCTTCACCTATGCCAATACGGCGGTGATCGACGTGGACGACGTGCTTCACCGCGGCACGCAGGAATACCTGCTGCGCGGCGGCAGGGGCAGCGGCGCGACGCCCGTTTAGCGCGACAGCAGCCAGAGCGCGAGCAGGCCCGCGCCGATGCGGTACCAGGCGAACGGCGAGAAGCCGGCGCGGCTGACATAGGCAACGAAGGCCTTGATCACCACAAGTGCGACGATGAACGAGACGATGAAGCCGATGGCGATCAGGTCCCAGCCGACCGTGGCATTGCCGGCCATCAGCGCCGCGCGGTTGTCCATGATCTCCAGCGTCGATGCGCCGATCATCGTCGGTACGGCAAGGAAGAAGCTGAACTCGGCCGCGGTGCGCCGTTCCACGCCCATGGCGAGCGCACCCATGATCGTCGCGCCGGAGCGGCTGACGCCTGGAATCATCGAGACGCACTGGATCAGGCCGATGCCCAGGGCCGTGCGCGCGGGCAATTGCGCGACACCGCTGGGGCCACCCGGCTTGGCGAAGCGTTCGATGGCGAGGATCGCCACGCCGCCGGCGATGAGTGCCCAGGCCACGATGCTGGGGCTGCCGAGCATCATGTCGATCTGGTCCTTGAGCATCAGGCCGAGCGCCACCGAGGGCAGGAAGGCGATCAGCAGGTTGCGCACGAAGGCGATGGAAAGCTTTTCCAGCCGCAGCAGCCCTGCCGCCACCGCCCAGAAGGTCCGCCAGTAGAGCACGACCACGGCGAGGATCGCGCCGAGCTGGATGACGACGTTGAACACCTTCCACGTGTCGGCATTGTAGCCCAGCACTTCCGTGGCCAGGATCAGGTGCCCGGTGGACGATACGGGAACGAACTCGGTCAGGCCTTCGACGATGCCGAGCAGGATGGCGATGATCACTGGGTCCATGGCGCGGACAAGGAAACGGGCGCGGCCTGCAAGTCAAGCCGCGCCCGTCGGAATCACCAAGAAATGATGCGAAAATCCTACCAGATGCGGATGCGCTGCTCGGGCGGCATGTACATCTTGTCGCCCGGCTTGACGTTGAACGCCTTGTACCATTCGTCGATGTTGGGGACGATACCGTTGATGCGGAAGCGGCCCGGCGAGTGCGGGTCGGTGAGCAGCTGCTGGCGCAGGGCCGCCTCGCGCATCTTCACCCGGAACACCTGGGCATAGGCCATGAAGAAACGCTGGTCGCCAGTCAGGCCGCCGATCACCGGTGCCTTCTTGCCGCCAAGCGAGAGCTTGTAGGCGCGATAGGCCAGGCTGATGCCGCCAAGATCGCCGATGTTCTCGCCCAGCGTCAGGCGGCCGTTGATGCAGCCCTTGCCGCCCGGGCTCGTTTCGTCGATCGGGCAATGCTTGCTGTACTGCCCGACCAGCGCATCGGTGAGCTTTACGAAATTGGCCTTGTCCTCGGGCGTCCACCAGTCCCGCAGGTTGCCCGCGCCGTCCGACTTGGAGCCCTGGTCATCGAAGCCATGGCCCATTTCGTGGCCGATCACCGCGCCGATGGCGCCGTAATTCACCGCATCGTCGGCCTTCAGGTTGAAGAACGGCGGCTGCAGGATGGCGGCAGGGAAGACGATCTCGTTCTTGGTCGAATTGTAATAGGCGTTCACCGTCTGCGGCAGCATGCCCCATTCGGTGCGATCGACCGGCTTGCCGAGCCGTGAAATCTCGTCCGCGGCATACCAGCGGGAGGCGGCAAGGGCATTGCCCACCGGATCGTCAGCCTTGAAATCCAGCCCCTCGTAGGTCTTGAACTTCACCGGATAGCCGATCTTGGGATCGAAGGCGTCAAGCTTGGCCTGGGCCTGGACGCGGGTTTCCGGCCCCATCCACTTCAGGTCCTTGAGGTTGGCCGCCATGGCCAGGCGCAGGTTGGCAACCAGCTTTTCCATCGCCGCCTTGTTGGCTGCGGGGAAGTGCCGCTCGGCATAGATCTTGCCGACCAGCTCGCCGACCATGCCTTCGACCGTGGCGATGCCCCGCTTCCAGCGCGGACGCTGTTCGGGCTGGCCGCTCAGCAGCTTGCCATAGAAGGCGAAGTTGGCATCGTCGAAGCGCTTGGGCAGCACCGGCGCGGTGCCCATGACGATGTTCTTGGCCAGCCATGCCTGCCATACGCTCGCCGGTTCGCTGGCGATCATCCGGGCAATGGCCGGAACGCCCCCGCTGAGCTTGCCGGCCTGTTCGGGCGTCAGCTTGGCGGCAGCGATCTCTTCCGGTGTCGGCGGAAGCTGCGCGACGATGACTTCGTTGACCTTGCCGCCGCTGGCCTTGGCAATCATGGCCTTCATCGGCACCTGCGGGGCCAGCGCGGCGAATTCATCGAGGCTGAGCTTGTTGTAGGTCAGGTCGCGGTTGCGGCCGAGCGCGCGGTCCCAGGTGGCCTCGGCGATCTTGTATTCCAGGGCATAGACGTCTTCCGCGCTCTTCGCCGGGTCGGCATGGCCGAGCTCGGTGAAGATGAAGGTCATGTACTTCTTGTAGGCGGCCTGGAATTCCTTGAAGCGCGGATTGTCCTGCAGGTACATGTCGCGGTCCGGAAGGCCGAGACCACCCTGGCGCGCGTAGATGGCATAGGAATCCGACTTCTTCGCATCGACACCGACGCCGACATTGATCGGCGAAGGGATGGCCGGTTCCATGAACAGGTCGGCCAGCGCTTCGACGGTGGTTGCTGCCTTGATGCGATCAAGCTGCGGCTGGATGGGGGCAAGGCCGCGCTTTTCGATCGCGTCGGTATCCATGAAGGCCTTGTAGGCTGCGGCCACGCGGGCGGCATCGGTGCCCGGTGCCGGGTTCGACGCCACGAGTTCGTCGAAGATGGCCTTCATGCGCGTTTCGGACAGATCGCGCAGGACGATGAACCCGCCGGTCGAGGTGCGGTCCGACGGAATCTCGGCCTGATCGTACCACTTGCCGTTGACGTAGCGTTCGAAATCGTCGCCCGGCTTGACCGACTTGTCGACCCACCAGGTCTGGATGCCGGCGTCACCCCAGCCGTCGGTCTTGTCGGCAACGGGCTTGGCTGGCGCTGCCTTGGCATGATGCTGGTGCGCGGGCTTGGCAACTGCACCGGTCGCGAAGGCGAGTGCGAGCAGGCTGGTGGTGAAAGCGATTTTGCGGATCATGGCGTCCCCGTTCGTCGATAGCTTTGGTTGCAAGGGCAACCAGAATCGCCGTGGTAACGGACCCGCGCGCCTGCGCAATTCTATTCGACGGGCCGCATGGCCTTTTCGTCGAATTGCAGGGCCGCCAGGTGGGCATAGAGGCCGCCGGACTTGCTCAGCGCCTCATGCGTGCCGGATTCGACCATCCGGCCTTCGTCCATCACCACGATCCGGTCCGCCTTGCGCACCGTGGCGAGGCGATGGGCGATGACCAGGGTGGTGCGGCTTTCCATCAGGTGATCCAGCGCCTGCTGGACCAGCCGCTCGCTTTCGGCGTCGAGGGCGGAGGTCGCCTCGTCAAGCAGCAGGATCGGGGCGTCGCGCAACAGGGCGCGCGCAATCGCCACGCGCTGGCGCTGGCCGCCCGACAAGCGCGCGCCGTTTTCGCCGAGGAACGTATCGAGCCCGTCGGGCAGGTCGCGCAGGAAGGCTTCGGCATTGGCGGCGCGCGCGGCTTCCCAGATCGCTTCGTCGCTTGCTTCCCAGTTGCCGTAGCGCAGGTTGTCGCGCGCCGAGGCCGCGAACAGCACCCCGTCCTGCGGCACAAAGGCGATGCGGCGGCGCACGTCGGCCGGGTCGGTCGAGGTCAGCGGCACGCCATCGATGCGAACCGTGCCCGACTGCGGGTCATAGAACCGCTCGGCGAGCTGGAAGATCGTGCTTTTGCCTGCACCCGAAGGGCCGACAATGGCCACCGTCTCGCCCGGTTCCACAGTCAGGCTGAAATCGTGCAGCGCCGCCACTTCGAGTCGCGTGGGGTAGCGGAAGGTCACCCGGTCGAAGGCGATCTGGCCGCGCGGCGGCTCGGGCAGGGCAATGGGCCGGGCGGGCGCAGCAATTGCGGGCTTTTCGTTCAGCAGTTCGTTGAGGCGGCTGGCGGCGCCAGCACCGCGCACGAGATCGCCATAGACTTCCGACAGGGCGCCGAGCGAGCTGGCGACCAGAACGCCGGCAAAGACGAAGCCGGCGATCGTGCCGCCGCTGATCTTGCCGGTGGCAACGCCGATCGCGCCCTGCCACATGGCAAGCACGATGGCCCCGAAGATCAGGAACATGACCAGTGCGGTCATCAGCGCGCGGATTCGGATGCGGCGCTTGGCCGTGACGAACGTCCGCTCGACGGCAGTCTCGAACCGTTCGGCTTCGCGCTTTTCCTGGTTGAACGCCTGGACGACCTTCATGGCGCCGAGCACTTCTGTGATCATCGACCCGATGTCCGCCACCCGGTCCTGGCTGGAGCGCGAGACGTTGCGCAACCGCCGTCCGAACCAGACGATGGGAAGCACGATCACGGGAATGGCGATCAGCAGCTTCGCCGTCAGTGCCGGGGCAAGGTAGAACAGGTAGGCAATCGACAGCAGCGCGATGAAGGTGTTGCGCAGGGCGACCGAGACGGTCGTGCCGACCACAACCTCGATCAGCGCGGTGTCCGATGTCATGCGCGAGGAGATTTCGGCCGGGCTGTTTTCTTCGAAAAAGGCGGGCGGCATGCGCAGCAGGTTTTTCTGCACGCGCGTGCGGATGTCCGCGACGACGCGTTCGCCGAGCCAGGACACGAAGTAGAAGCGCACCGCGGTGGCAAGGCCCAGCACCACGATCACCAGCATCATCAGGGTAAAGGCGTTGTCGATCTGGTCGATCTGCGAACCTGTCCCGAAGCCCTTGTCGACGATGTCCTTCAACCGGCTCGGGATGAAGGAGGTGGCTGCCGAGGTGGTCAGCAGGGCCATGAAGGCGATGATCAGCTGGCGGGGATAGTTGAGCGCCTGGCGCCAGATCATCCGCAGCGGTCCCAGGCTGCGCGCAGCCTTGGCCTCTGCGGGGCTGGTTTCGGACTCGGCCTCGGGTGCGATTGCGTCGGCGGCGCTGGACATGGCCGCGCCCTAGCGCAGCGCGCCCCGATGCGGAAGCGGATAGATGGCTAATTGCAACGCTATTTCATTGTGCGTTGCAACATGAAACGAAAACCGGCACAATCGCAACCAATTCGGGGAACGACCAACGTGCTTTACAACGCTTACGAACTTAATCGCGCGTGGATGACCGGCGCCAGCGCCTGGGCCTCTATCGGTGCGGAAATGCTCAACAATCCCTCGCTGCCGATGGGCTATTTCGGCATGGGGCCGGTGCTGGCCTCGGCGCTGGACGTTTTTGCCCATGCCTCCGCGCCGCGCGGCAAGCCCGAGTTCGAGATCGAAAAGGTTTCGGTCGATGGCACGGAATATCCGGTTACCGAAGCGATCGTCCTGCATCGCCCGTTTGGCAACCTGCTGCGTTTCACGCACACGGGCCTGCCGGAAAACGCGCCGAAACTGCTGATCGTTGCCCCGATGAGCGGCCACTTCGCCACTCTGCTGCGCGGCACGGTCGCCCGCATGCTGGAGCGCGCCGAGGTGTTCATCACCGACTGGGCCGATGCCAAGATGGTGCCGATCGAGCAGGGTGCCTTCACCCTCGATGACTATATCGATTACCTTATCGGATACCTTGAGCACATCGGCCCCGGTGCGCACATGATGGCCGTGTGCCAGCCTTCGGTGCCGGCGCTTGCCGCAACCGCGCTGATGGGCGAGGACAAGCACCCCTGCCGTCCGCTGACCCTGACGATGATGGGCGGTCCGATCGACACCCGCGAAGCGCCGACCAGCGTCAACGATGTTGCCATGCAGCGTCCGCTTGCCTGGTTCGAGCATTCGGTCATCGCGACGGTTCCCGCGCTCTATCCCGGCGCCGGGCGCAAGGTCTATCCGGGCTTCCTGCAACTGGCGGGCTTCATGGCGATGAACCTGGGCACGCACCTGCAAAGCCACTACATGATGTTCAAGCACATGGTCGCAGGCGATGGCGAAAGCGCCGATGCGACCAAGGCCTTCTACGAGGAATATCGCAGCGTCTGCGACCTCCCGGCCGAATACTACCTGCAGACCATCGAGCAGGTGTTCCAGAAGCATGCCCTGCCCAAGGGCGAGTTCCGCCATGGCGAGCGGCTGGTGAACCTGGCCGCGATCACCGATACGGCGCTGCTGGCCATCGAGGGCGAGAATGACGACATCTCGGGCATCGGCCAGACCAGGGCCGCGCTCAATGTGGCAACCGGCCTTGCGGAAAGCCGCAAGCGTTACCTGCTGGCCGAACAGGTCGGGCATTACGGCATCTTCAACGGCAGCAAGTGGCGCAGCCGGATTGCCCCCGTGGTAGAGGAATGGATGGCCCAGCACGCCGCTCGCAAGGGCCTGAAGGTGGTTGCCTGAACGCTCAGGCGGGATCGCGGCTGCCGAACAGGCGCCTGAACAGGGCGCGCGCGGCAAAAAGCAGGATCACCGCGAACAGCAGCAGGGCCCCGGCGATCACGGCTGCCACCTGCGGATAGGCATAGGCGCCCCAGAGCAGTCCGGCGCTGGTGATGTCTTCCGCCGTGGAGACGGCGATGTTGCTAAACGGTTCCGGGCTGGTGTTGACCGCCGCCCGCGCACCGGCCTTTGCACCATGCGTCAGCAGCGATGCTCCCCCGCCCAGGATAAAGGCGATCACCTGCGTCGCCGGGTCTGACGGATCGACCAGCGCCAGCGCCAGTACGGCCCCGCCGATCGGGCGGATTGCCGTGTGCACCATGTCCCAGCCCGAATCGATCCAGGGCACCTTGTCGGCCAGGAATTCGACTGAGGCGGCAAAGCCGGAAAGGCCGATCACCATCGGATTGGCCAGCACCTTCAGCGCCGCGAGATGTTCGGGCAGCGGCCAGGCGCTAAAGCGCATGGCCAGCCCGGTGGCGAAGATGCAGAGGTATAGCCGCCAGCCCGAAAGCAGGCTGACCGAGCCGGCAATGCCCAGGATTTCGATGATGCCCATGGCGCGGCAGGATGCTCTTGCAGGCCCTGCCGCGCAAGGCCGTTAAAGGACTTCGAACAGGCCCGCCGCGCCCATGCCGCCGCCCACGCACATGGTGACGACGACGTGCTTTGCGCCGCGACGCTTGCCTTCGATCAGCGCATGCATGGCGCAGCGTGCGCCGGTCATGCCATAGGGGTGGCCGATGGAAATCGCGCCGCCGTTGACGTTCATCAGTTCGTTGGGGATGCCCAGCTTGTCGCGGCAATAGAGGACCTGCACGGCGAAGGCCTCGTTCAGTTCCCACAGGCCGATATCGTCCATCTTCAGGCCGAAGCGGTTCAGCAGCTTGGGCACGGCAAAGACCGGGCCGATGCCCATTTCGTCAGGCTCGGTGCCGGCGACGGCCATGCCGACGAAGCGGCCGAGCGGCTCCAGTCCCTTCTTCGCGGCGGTCGCGGCTTCCATGATGACAACGGCGGCAGAACCGTCCGAAAGCTGGCTGGCATTGCCGGCGGTGATCGTCGCCTGCGGGCCCATGACCGGCTGCAGCGACTGCAGGCCTTCCAGGCTCGTGTCGGCGCGGTTGCCCTCGTCCCGGGCGAGCGTGACTTCGCGGGTGGAGGTTTCGCCGGTGGCCTTGTCGGTAACCGACATGGTGGTGGTAACCGGGACGATCTCCGCATCGAAAGCCCCGGCGGCCTGCGCGGCGGCCGTGCGCTGCTGCGATTGCAGGGCGTACTCGTCCATCGCTTCGCGCGCGATGCCATAGCGCTTGGCCACGACCTCGGCAGTCTGCAGCATGGGCATGTAGGTTGCCTGATGCATCGCGATCAGCGCCGGATCGAACGCCATGCGCATGTCCTTGGTCTGGACCATGGAGATCGAATCCTGCCCGCCGGCGGCAACGATATCCATGCGGTCCATCACCACCTGCCGGCTGGCGGTGGCAATGGCCATCAGGCCCGAGGAGCACTGGCGATCGATGGTCTGGGCGGACGTGCTGACCGGAAGGCCCGCGCGCAGCGAGACGAGGCGGCCGATGTTGGCAGCCTGCCCGCCCTGGGTGAGCACGCAGCCCCAGACAACGTCGTCGATCTCTGCCCCTTCGATGCCTGCACGCTCGACTGCTGCTGCCAGCGAAAAGGCGCCCAGGCTGGGCGGCTGGGTGGCGTTGAAGGCGCCCTTGTAGGCGCGGCCCATGCCCGTTCGGGCGGCGGAAACGATGACTGCGTCACGCATGTGCGTTCCTTTCATTGGCTCGGGACAGGGCCCGGTGCCCCAGGCCGGGCCTTGCCCGGTCCGGAGCGAAGTTCCTCATCCGAAGTGCTGGAAAATCCATTCGGCGATAAGCGCGGGCTTGGTTTCGCGCTCGATCTCGACCGTGACTTCCACTTTCTGCTGCCACTGGCCCGGCCGCTTTTCCTCAAGCTCCAGAAGCTTGAAATGGCCGCGCACCTTGCTGCCGGACTTGACGAAGCTGAGGAAGCGTACCTTGTCGAACCCGTAGTTGATCGACATCGAAACCTGCGGCTTTTCGACCGCCGTTTCCATCATTTTCGAAAGCATCGACAGAGTCAGGAAGCCGTGTGCGACAGTTCCGCCCAGCGGAGTGGCCTTGGCCATTTCCGGGTTCACGTGGATGAACTGGTGGTCTTCGGTAACATCGGCAAAGGCGTTGATCCGATCCTGGTCGATCACGATCCACTCGGACGTGCCGAGCGTTTCGCCGACCTTCGAAACAAGGTCCTGAAGCTTCATGGGCAAGCCTTTCGCTAGCATGGAAAGGCATGGTGATGGACCAAGTGACGCGGCCGCGCAACGCGCTTCAGCTTGCCGCTACGGCATTCGGAATGTTGAGCTTGCGGGGGCCGCGAATCACCCGCTTCTGCGGCGAATCGATTCGCTTCAGGTAGGACCAGAGCCCGCATTGGATGCCGATCAGCATCAGGATGAAGGCCTGGAAGGCAATGCCGACGAACAGCGAGCCAAGCATGTAGACAAGGTGTGCCTGCTGCAGGGCGTTGGCGAGCGGCGCCTGCCACTGCACCTCGGGTCCGGCGCCCGGCGCGGCGGCCTTTTTCAGCCAGCGCGACCGAATGCGCTCCATCTGCCAGATGCCCAGAGCCTGGATCCACAGCCACAGCAGCAGGCCCGGCCAGCCCTGTTCTCCCAGCATCTCGAAATAGCTGGAATGATAGGCGCGGCCGGCGTCTTCCACCTGCTGCACTTCCACGGCCGTCGTGTTGCCGTCGGTCGTTGCGGCGCGGGTCTCGATCCGCAGGCGGTTGGACCGGTATGCCTCGAAACCGCCGCCGAAGGGATTGTCCTTCACGTAGTCCAGCGTCCACTTCCACACGGCGACGCGGGTGGATGCGGATTCGTCGGCCTGGTGATTCTCGATCGTGTCCATCCGCTTGGTGTAGCTTTCCGGCAGGAACGGAATTGCCATCAGCGCCAGGGTGCCCATCGCCGCAAGGTAGAGGAACCTGTGCTTCACCGTGCGCAGCGAAAGCAGGAACAGCAGCACGATGCACAACAGCCCGGTCCGCGCCTGGGTGCCGATCGGAATCAGCAGGCAGGCGAAGGTGAGCGCGACGGCGAACAGCCTGACCATCCAGTTGCGCGGAAAAACGGTGGTGTGGCGCGCCAGCCACCAGACCAGCGGGATCGCCGCGATCGAGACGCAGGATATGATCGATCCTTCGTAAAGCCCGGTGTTGTCATTCACGAACAGCTTGAGCGTGCCATAGCCGCCCCCCGAACCGAGCGTCTTGATCGATCCGCTGATGACAATGGCGCCCAGGGTCAGAACCATGACCATGATCGCCGCTTCGAAGCGTAGCCGCGTGCGCAGGGTCAGCGGCAGGAAGATGGCGAAGACCAGCGCCTTCCATACCCACGACCATTTCTCCGCAGCCTCCACCGGGAAGTCCGCCGACAGCGTGGTCAGCCCGCAATAGCAGAGCAGGAGGAACAGCAATGCCTGTCGCAGGGTAAAGCGGCTGTCGCGCTTGTCGTCGATCAGCAGCCAGCCGCCGAAGGCAAGGCAAAAGACGATTAGCGAAATCGGGATCGAGGCAAGGAGGAACCACGAGATCTTCTGCGGCGCCAGGATATCGACGTAGAGATAGGCCAGCACCCACAGGAATGGCCGGCGCAGGCCCAGCGCCAGCAGGCCGAGCACGAAGGCGGTGAGGCCAAGGTCAACCACCGGACTGTTCGTCCGAAGCGGCGGGGGGATCGCGATCAAGATCGTCGCGCAGCATCAGCCGCAAGGCGGCAAGCGCCAGCAGCGAATGGATCAGTCCCAGCGCGAAAATGTCGACCATGGCCTGCCCGCTCTAGCAGCAGGCGGTTGACGGCCCGTTAAGCCTTGTCTGGCAGTGATTTGCGCCATGACACGCGTGCTCCACGTCCTTGACCACTCCCTGCCGCTGCACAGCGGCTACACGTTCCGCACCCGCGCCATCCTCAAGAGCCAGCAGGCTGCGGGGATCGAGGTGCGCGGTATCACCGGCCTGCGCCACATGGCCGATGGGCCGGATGCGGAAGAGGCGGGCGGCATCCTGTTTCACCGCACGCGCGGCGAGGCTACGGGCCCGGCGGGCCTGCGCGAATGGCGCGAGATCGGGCTGCTTGCGTCCGCTATCGAAACGCTTTGCCAGGAATGGCGACCCGACGTGATCCACGCCCATTCCCCCGCGCTATGCGGCGCTGCCGCCCTGCGCGCCGCGCGGCGACTGGGCATTCCCATCGTCTACGAAATCCGCGCCTTCTGGGAGGACGCGGCAGTGGGCAATGGCACCGGCAGTGAAGGTTCGCTCAAGTACCGGCTGACGCGCAGCCTCGAGAACCACGTCGTCAAGGGCGCCGATGCCGTGGTGACGATCTGCCAGGGCCTCAAGGACGATCTGGTTGCCCGCGGGACCGATCCCGGGCGAATCACCATTTCGCCAAACGGCGTCGACCTTTCCCTGTTCGGCGAGCCGCTGGCACCCGATCCGGTGCTGCGGACCATGCTGAGCATCGGCAATGGCCCGGTGATCGGCTTTATCGGCAGCTTCTACGATTACGAAGGGCTCGACGTGCTGATCGAGGCCATGCCCCTGCTGCTCGAGCGCCAGCCGGACGCCCGGCTGCTGATGGTCGGCGGCGGACCTTGCGAGGCGGCCTTGCGCGAACAGGCACTGAATTCGCCCGCTGCCGACGCCATCCGCTTCGTCGGTCGCGTGCCGCATCATGAGGTCGACCGCTATTATGCCCTGTGCGACATCATGGCCTACCCGCGCAAGGCAAGCCGGCTGACCGACCTGGTCACGCCGCTGAAGCCGCTGGAGGCCATGGCGCAGGACAAGCTGGTCGCGGCCTCATCGGTCGGTGGGCACCGCGAACTGGTAGACGACGGGAACACCGGTATCCTCTTTGCGCCCGACGATCCCGCCGCCTGTGCCGATGCACTTGCCGGCCTGATCGAGCGCCGCGAAAACTGGCAGGCAATCCGCGCCAATGGTCAGGCCCATGTGCGGCAGAAACACGATTGGGCGAAGAACGTGGATCGTTATCTTCGTGTTTACCAAACACTGGTAGCCATCCCGATGCTTGGGAATACCAAGGCTGCCTGAAAGGGCGCCCTGGTCAGTTAGTTAGGGGTTCAGGCATTGGTTGCGAAACCGGCGAAAACGAAGGGCAAACTGCCGATCAGCCGTCATCCGCTGTTTCCGATGATGGTGGCGATCTGGTTTGCCGCGCTGTTCGGACTGGGCAGTCTGGCGATTCGCCCGACCCTGCTGGAATCCTTCGTTCTGGCCATGCGGCTGGACCTTGTGATCCCTGCCGCCGCGCCGCCGCTGGGCTTCACGTTCCGCATCCTGCTGGCGCTGGGCATGTTCACGATCGGTGGTGCGATCGGCTTCATCCTTGCCCGCCGGATCGGTCGCGAGCGTGAAGTGATTGTCGAAGGCCGTCGATTCGGCAGCAAGTATTCCCGCCCCGCAGCAGCGACCACCGTTGCCACCGACATCGAGGACGAAGACGACGAAAGCGATTTTGCCCGACTCGATTCTGCGCGCCAGGCCCAGGCTGCCAGTGCCGCCAATGCTATCCCCGGCAGGCGCCGTGCCCTGGCGATGGAAGAGGACTTCGCGACCGAACATCACGACCTTGTGCCGCTTCCGGGCGGCGCGCCGCAGATCCTCGATCTCGCCGATCTTGGCGGGATGACCGAGCTGGGCGGACTCTCCGGCGACCAGATTGAGCCCATGCATGCCGAACAGCAGCTGGCCATGGATCCGGCGGATGAACCGCAGCACGCGGCTTTCGCTGAACCGGCGGCTGCCGAGCCGGCTTTCGATCCCTGGCAGCGGCACGCCCCGCAGCCGCCGGTCGAACTGGTTGCAATGCCATCTGCCGAGCCTGACGCGCACCACCTGCGTGCCTTCGATGCCCCCGCTGCGTCGACTCCGGATTCTGCCCCGAGCTTCGCTCCGCCGCCCGTGCATCAGGCCGCGCCGGTGCAGGCCCCCTCCTTTGCCGCTCCTGCGAGCTTCTCGATGCCGGAACCGGTGACCATCTTCGCCGACTACGCCAATAACGAGCCGCCGGCACCCTTTTCTCCCTTTGCGGCTCCGGATGCACAGGCTGCGCCGGTGGTTGCGCAGGCAGTCAACGAGCCGGCGCCCGCTCCCGTTGCCCCGCTCAGCTTCGCTGCGCCTGCCGAGGCGGAACCGGCATTTGCCGTCAGTGATGCCGTGTCTTCTGCGTTTGCCGCGCCGCGCAGCTTCGATGCAGCAGTTGCAGATGCGCCGGCGCTCGTTCAGCCTTCACAGCCCGTGGCAGAGCAGCCGCAGGGTCCGGTTTTCGGCCAGGCAACTGGCGATGCCGCAGAGCGGCTGGTGGCCGCGCCGGTCGGGTCGCTGGGCGTGGTGCAGCTCGCCGAACGCCTTGCCCTGGCCATTGCCCGCAAGCGCGACGCCGCTGTCGCCCAGGCGGAAGCGCCCGCCTTTGCAGCGCCGGCTGCGCCCGTCGTCACCCCGCCGCCCCTGCCCATGCCGCCGGTGTTTGCCGCACCGGCCGCCCAGCCCGAGCCTGCCGAGCCGGTCATGGCCGAAGTCGCGCCCGAGGCCGAAGTCGAAGCCCCGGCCGAGGCTGCACCGGCTCCCGTCGCAACGGTCGAAACGGTTGCACCGGCACAGTTCTGCGCGTCGCCGCTTCCGGCGGCGTTCCGTCCGCTCGCCTTCGACGATCACGAAGACGACGAGCCGCTGGAAGCCATCGTGCCGCCGCGCCGATTCGCCATGCCGGCGAGCCCCGTTGCCGAGGAGCTTGTTGCGCCGGCTCCCGCAACCTTCGCCGCGCCTGCCACCTTTGCTGCGCCCGTTGCGGAAGACTGCGCTGCCGAACCGGCCCAGGCTGAAATCGAAGCAGAAGCCGATGATGGCTATGGCTCGCTTTTGAACCTGCGATCGCCCGCGCGTCCTTTCGTTCGTATCGAGGAGCCCGAGGAAGCGGTTGGCGAGGTTGAGCCGGTCGTGATCTTCCCCGGCCAGGAACCGCGCCAGGCTTTTGCCGCGCCTTTTGGCGGGCATGCCGCTGCCCAGCCGGCGCCGGAAGGCTTCGCCTCCAATGTCGCCCGGCCCTTCGATGCGCCCTCGGCCGTGCCCAGCATGCCCCTGCGCATGACTGCACCGAGCCAGGCGATCGATCCGCAGGAAACCGAACGCCAGCTGAAGGCGGCACTTGCCACCCTCCAGCGGATGAGCGGCGCGGCCTGAACCCGCGTCGCCGCCCTTTTTCAGCCCTCCCGCGCCACTTCCCGGCGATGGATTCGGGGGTCTGACCACTTCGCAGTTGCAAAAACACGATCCTGTCGCCATTGGGTCCATTCGCGCAACTTCGCTGCATTTCGCGGCGAGGTGAGTCGCGTTTGATTTCCGTTGAAACCAGTTACTTGGGGGCAACGGACCAGGACAGGACAGGATTTGCGAATGGGACTTCCGCAGCCCCAGGGCCTTTACGATGCACGCAACGAACACGACGCCTGTGGTGTGGGTTTTGTCGCCCATATCAAGGGTGCGAAAAGCCACGCCATCGTTACCCAGGCGCTCGAAATCCTGAAAAACATCGACCACCGCGGCGCGGTGGGCGCGGATCCCCTGCTGGGTGATGGCGCGGGTATCCTGATCCAAACGCCCGACAAGCTGTTCCGCAAGTGGGCCGACAAGGAAGGCCTGAAGCTTCCGGCCGAAGGCGATTACGCCGTCGCCATGTGCTTCCTGCCGCAGGACGAGGCGAGCCGCGATTTCATCGTCGGCATCTTCGAGAAGTTCATCGCCAAGGAAGGCCAGAAGCTGATCGGCTGGCGCGACGTGCCGGTGACGATCGAAGGCCTGGGCGAAACGGTGAAGGCCGAAATGCCGGTGATTCGCCAGTGCTTCGTCGGTCGCGGCGAAAACTGCCCCGATCAGGACGCTTTTGAGCGCAAGATCCTGGCGATTCGCAAGCAGACGCAGAATCCGCTGGCCGCCCTTGCCGAAAAGCATGGCCTGCCCGGCATCAGTGAGCTCTACATGCCGAGCTTCTCCAGCCGCACCGTGGTCTACAAGGGCCTGCTGCTGGCCACGCAGGTCGGCTCGTTCTATGACGACCTGCGCGATCCGGACTGCGTTTCGGCGCTCGGCCTCGTTCACCAGCGTTTCAGCACCAACACCTTCCCCAGCTGGAAGCTGGCGCACCCCTACCGGTTCATCGCCCACAACGGCGAGATCAACACGGTGCGCGGCAACGTCAACTGGATGAACGCGCGCCGCCGCACCATGGAATCGGAGCTTCTCGGCGCCGATCTCGACAAGATGTGGCCGCTGATCCCGCACGGCCAGTCGGACACCGCCTGCCTCGACAACGCGCTCGAGCTGCTGCTGGCCGGTGGCTACAGCCTGGCCCATGCAGTGATGATGCTGATCCCGGAAGCCTGGGCCGGCAACCCGCTGATGGATGCCAAGCGCCGCGCCTTCTACGAATACCACGCCGCGCTGATGGAGCCGTGGGACGGCCCCGCCGCCGTCGCCTTCACCGATGGCCGCCAGATCGGCGCCACGCTAGACCGCAACGGCCTGCGCCCCGCGCGCTTCCTTGTCACCGACGATGACATCGTCGTCATGGCATCGGAAAGCGGCGTGCTGCCGATCAAGGAAGACAACATCGTCCGCAAGTGGCGTCTCCAGCCCGGCAAGATGCTGCTGATCGACTTCGCCGAGGGCCGCATCATCGAGGACGAGGAAATCAAGGCCAGCCTTGCTTCTTCCGAACCCTACGAAGCCTGGCTCGAAGCCGCTCAGTACAAGCTCAAGGACCTCGACCTGATCGAGCCCGAGCTGGCGCAGCTGCCGATCGAGACCACCAGCCTGCTCGATCGCCAGCAGGCCTTCGGCTACACGCAGGAAGACCTTTCGAAGTTCCTCGAGCCGATGGCCGTTGCAGCCGACGATCCGATCGGTTCGATGGGCACCGACACGCCGATCGCCGTGCTGTCGAACCGCTCGCGCCTGCTTTACGATTACTTCAAGCAGAACTTCGCCCAGGTCACCAACCCGCCGATCGACCCGATCCGCGAGGAACTGGTGATGAGCCTGGTGTCGATGATTGGCCCGCGCCCGAACCTGCTGGGCATGGAAGCCGGCACGCACAAGCGCCTCGAAGTCGACCAGCCGATCCTGACCAATGACGAGATCGCCAAGATCCGCTCGGTCGAGGCCGCGCTGGATGGCGCTTTCCGTACCGAAACGATCGACATCACCTGGGACGCCACCACCGGCGCTGCCGGGCTTGGCCAGGCGATCAAGGAAATGTGCTGGGCGGCGACCGAAGCCGTGCTGCAGGACAAGAACATCCTGATCCTGTCCGACCGTGCCCAGGGCCCGGACCGCATTCCGATGCCGGCGCTGCTGGCTACGGCTGCGGTGCATCAGCACCTCGTCCGCCAGGGCCTGCGCATGCAGACCGGCCTCGTCGTCGAAACCGGCGAAGCGCGCGAAGTGCATCACTTCTGCGTGCTCGCGGGCTACGGTGCGGAAGCGATCAACCCCTATGTCGCTTTCGAAACCATCGAGGAACTGCGGGTCCGCAAGGAACTGCCGGTCGATGCCAAGACGGCGCAGAAGAATTACATCAAGGCCATCGGCAAGGGCATCCTCAAGGTGATGTCCAAGATGGGCATCAGCACCTACCAGTCCTACTGCGGTGCGCAGATCTTCGATGCCGTGGGCCTCAATTCGCAGTTCATCGGCCAGTACTTCACCGGCACCGCGACCACCATCGAGGGTGTCGGGCTGGACGAGATCGCGGAAGAGACCGTGCGCCGCCATGCGGCTGCCTATGGCGACAACCCGATCTACAAGAACATGCTGGATGTCGGCGGCATCTACGGCCTGCGCCTGCGCGGCGAGGAACACGCCTGGACGGCGCAGAACATCGCCTCGCTCCAGCACGCGGTTCGCGGCAACATGCCGGACAAGTACAAGGAATTCGCGCAGACCATCAACGATCAGTCGACCCGGATGCTCACGATCCGCGGGCTGATGGATTTCGTGCCGGCCGAAAAGCCGCTCGACATCTCCGAGGTCGAACCGGCGAGCGAAATCGTCAAGCGCTTCGCCACCGGTGCCATGTCCTATGGCTCGATCTCGTGGGAAGCGCACACCACCCTGGCAGCCGCGATGAACGCTATCGGCGGCAAGTCGAACACCGGTGAAGGCGGCGAAGATCCCCGCCGCTTCAAGCCGATGCCCGATGGCCGCAACCTGCGCTCGGCGATCAAGCAGGTCGCTTCGGGCCGCTTCGGCGTGACCACCGAATACCTCGTCAACGCCGATGACGTGCAGATCAAGATGGCCCAGGGCGCCAAGCCCGGCGAAGGCGGCCAGCTGCCCGGTCACAAGGTGGACAAGACCATCGGCGCGACCCGCCACTCGACCCCGGGTGTCGGCCTGATCTCGCCGCCGCCGCACCACGACATCTACTCGATCGAGGATCTGGCCCAGCTGATCCACGACCTGAAGAACGTCAACAATGGCGCGCGCATCTCGGTCAAGCTGGTCTCCGAAGTCGGCGTCGGCACGGTGGCGGCAGGCGTTTCGAAGGCCCGTGCGGACCACGTGACGATCTCCGGCTACGAAGGCGGCACCGGCGCTTCGCCGCTGACCTCGCTGACGCACGCCGGCAGCCCGTGGGAAATCGGCCTTGCCGAGACCCAGCAGACGCTGCTGCTCAACAACCTGCGCAGCCGCATCTGCGTCCAGGCCGACGGCGGCCTGCGCACCGGTCGTGACGTGGCGATTGCCGCGCTGCTCGGCGCGGACGAATTCGGCTTTGCCACCGCACCGCTGATCGCGGCCGGCTGCATCATGATGCGCAAGTGCCACCTCAACACCTGCCCGGTCGGCGTCGCCACACAGGATCCGGTGCTGCGTGCGCGCTTCACCGGCCAGCCGGAACACGTGATCAACTACTTCTTCTTCGTCGCCGAAGAGCTGCGGGCGATTATGGCAGAGCTCGGCTTCCGCACGGTCGCCGAGATGGTCGGGCGGGTCGACAAGCTCGACATGAAGCAGGCCATCGATCACTGGAAGGCCCGCGGCATCGACCTTTCGCGCCTGCTCCACCGAGTCGAACCGGTTCCGGGCACCACGCTCGGCTGGAGCGGCACGCAGGATCACGGGCTTGAAAAGGCACTCGATAACGATCTGATCGCCGCTGCCGCCGACGCGCTGGAAACCAAGGCGCCGGTGGTGATCGAGCGCAAGGTGATCAACGTCAACCGCACGGTCGGTGCCATGCTTTCGGGCGAGGTTGCCCGTCGCTATGGACATGCCGGCCTGCCGGACAACACGATCAAAGTGAAGCTCACCGGCGTCGCCGGCCAGTCGTTCGGCGCCTGGCTTGCCCATGGCGTGACTCTGGACCTGACGGGTGACGCCAACGACTACGTCGGCAAGGGCCTGTCCGGCGGCCGGGTGATCGTCCGCCAGCCGACCCATGTCGATCGCGAGCCGACCGAGAACATCATCGTCGGCAATACCGTGCTTTACGGTGCCATCGCGGGTGAAGCCTATTTCAACGGCGTCGCCGGCGAACGCTTTGCCGTGCGCAATTCGGGCGCGGTGGCGGTTGTCGAAGGCACCGGCGATCACGGTTGCGAATACATGACCGGCGGCACGGTGATGGTGCTCGGCAAGACCGGCCGCAACTTCGCCGCCGGCATGTCGGGCGGTGTCGCCTACGTCTATGACGAGGCGGGCAACTTCGCCCAGCTGTGCAACATGGCCCAGGTCGACCTCTTGCCGATCTCGCCCGAGCGCGATGAAGACGATGGCGCCGGGCGGCCGCAGCAGCGGACCAACGGCGCCAGCGATCCCGGCATGGGCGACATGCTGCGCCACGATGCCGAACGCGTGAAGGTGCTGCTCGAACGGCACCACCTGCACACCGGCTCGAAGCGGGCTCGCGAATTGCTCGACGATTTCGGCAATTCGCTGAAGAAGTTCGTCAAGGTCATGCCGAGGGATTACGCCAAGGCATTGAAGCAACTTGAGGCCGAGCGGCTGGAAGCCGCCTCGGTGGCTGCGGAATAAGGGTCAGGTAATGGGCAAGGAAACCGGCTTCCTCGAGCTTGATCGCAAGGACCGCACCTATGCGGATCCCAAGGAGCGTCTCACCCACTACAAGGAATTCGTGATTCCGCACGAGGAAGGCGCGCTCAAGGCGCAGGCCTCGCGCTGCATGAATTGCGGCATTCCCTATTGTCACAACGGCTGTCCGGTGAACAACATCATCCCGGACTGGAACCACCTGGTCTACGAAGGGGACTGGAAGAATGCGCTGGAAGTGCTGCATTCGACCAACAACTTCCCCGAGTTCACCGGCCGCATCTGCCCCGCTCCCTGCGAGGCGAGCTGCACGCTGAACATCGTCGACCAGCCGGTGACCATCAAGTCGATCGAATGTGCGATCGTCGACAAGGGCTGGCAGGAAGGCTGGATCGTCCCGCAGGTGCCCGAAAAGCGCACCGGCAAGACGGTCGCAGTCGTCGGTTCCGGCCCCGCCGGCATGGCGGCTGCCCAGCAGCTGGCTCGCGCCGGCCATTCGGTCACCCTGTTCGAGAAGAACGACCGGCTCGGCGGCCTGCTGCGCTATGGCATTCCCGACTTCAAGCTTGAAAAGGACACGATCAACCGTCGCCTGATGCAGATGCAGGCGGAAGGCGTCGTGCTCAAGGAAAGCACCGAAGTGGGCGTGCACGTTTCGGTCGATTCGCTGCGCGAGAACTTCGATGCGATCGTTCTTGCCGGCGGAGCCGAAGAACCGCGCCAGCTGACCATTCCGGGGGCCGAACTGCCCGGCGTGCGCCTGGCGATGGAGTTCCTTACCCAGCAGAACAAGCGCAACGCGGGTGACGATGAACTGCGGGCAGCGCCGCGCGGTACGCTTTCGGCCAAGGGCAAGCACGTGATCGTCATCGGTGGTGGCGATACCGGGTCTGACTGTGTCGGCACCTCGAACCGCCAGGGAGCAGCCTCGGTCACCCAGATCGAGATCATGCCCAAGCCGCCCGAAAAGGAAGACAAGGCGCTGACCTGGCCCGACTGGCCGCTCAAGCTGCGCACCTCGACCAGCCATGACGAAGGCTGCGAGCGCGACTGGGCGATCAATGCCAAGCGCGTCATCGGCAAGGACGGACAGGTCACCGGCCTGGAATGCGTCCGCGTCGAATGGGTCAACGGCAAGATGCAGGAAATGGCCGGCACCGAGTTCACGCTCAAGGCCGACCTCATCCTGCTTGCCATGGGCTTCGTCGGTCCGCGCAAGCAGGGTCTGCTGGATCAGGCCGGTGTCGAACTGGATGCGCGCGGCAACGTCTTTGCCGATACCTTCAGCTACCGCACCAGCGACCCGCAGATCTTTGCCTGCGGCGACATGCGTCGCGGCCAGAGCCTGGTCGTCTGGGCCATCCGCGAAGGCCGCCAGGCCGCCCGCGCGGTGGACGAGGCGCTGATGGGGGCTAGCCAGCTTCCCCGCTGAGGCAGCCGGCGAAGTGACAAGGACAAGAGGCGCGGCTGGTCCGCGCCTCTTTCCGTTTGCGGCCATGCAGTCTAGGGCAGGCCGCGATGATCCGCCTTTCCGACCTTGCCCTGCCGCTGGACCATTCGCCCGAGGACCTCGAGCAGGCGATCTTGGCCCGCCTCGGCCTTTCCCCCGGTGAACTCGAACGGTTCGTCGTGGTCCGCCGTGGCAACGATGCGCGCAAGAAAACGGCCATCAAGCTTGTCTATGTGCTCGACCTTGTCCTCCACGACGAGGCGAAGGTGCTGGCGGAGCACGCCGGTGACAGCCACGTGCGCCCGACGCCGGACACCTCCTATCGTTTCCCGGTCCGTGCGCCGGAAGGCTGGGCGGGCGAGCGGCCCGTGGTGATCGGAGCCGGGCCATGCGGCCTGCTCGCCGCGCTGATCCTCGCGCAAATGGGCCTCAAGCCGATCATCGTCGAGCGCGGCAAGGCGGTGCGCGAACGCACCAAGGACACCTGGGGTCTGTGGCGGCGTTCGGTGCTCGATCCGGAATCGAACGTGCAGTTCGGCGAGGGCGGAGCCGGCACCTTTTCCGACGGCAAGCTCTATTCGCGGATCAAGGACCCGCGCCACCTTTCGCGCAAGGTGCTGACCGAATTCGTCAAGGCAGGCGCGCCTGAGGACATCCTGACCGAAGCGCACCCCCATATCGGCACTTTCCGCCTCGTCACCATGGTGATGTCGATGCGCGAGACGATCGAGAGCCTGGGCGGCGAATACCGGTTCCAGACCCGGGTCGAGGATTTCGCGATTGAAGCGGACAGTACCGGTACGCGCCGGATTGCCGGGCTTCACCTTTCGGATGGCTCCTTCCTGCCCGCCCGCCACGTCGTGCTCGCCGTCGGCCATTCCGCGCGCGACACCTTCTACAAGCTGCATGAGGCCGGGGTCCACGTAGAGGCAAAGCCCTTTGCCATCGGCGTGCGCATCGAACATCCGCAAAGCTGGATCGACAAGGCCCGCTATGGCCCCAGTGCCGGCAACAAGATCCTGGGGGCGGCAGCCTATTCGCTCAGCCACCAGACATCGAACGGGCGCACGGTCTATTCCTTCTGCATGTGCCCGGGTGGCCGCGTGGTTGCCGCAACCAGCGAGGAAGGGCGCGTCGTCACCAACGGCATGAGCCAGTATTCGCGCGCAGAGTTCAATGCGAACTCGGGGCTCGTCGTCGATATCCAGCCCGAGCGGGACTATCCGGGCGGGCCGCTCGCCGGTATCGCGTTCCAGCGCCACTGGGAAAGCCTGGCCTTCACCGCGGGGGGCAGCAATTACCAGGCACCCGGGCAGAAGGTGGCAGACCTGCTCGCGCAGCGGCCGTCATCGGGCGAATTCGGTGCAGTCGTCCCGAGCTACAAGCCCGGCGTGCACCTCACCGACCTGTCGCTCTGCCTGCCCGACTACGTCATGCAGTCGCTGCGTGAGGCGATCCCTGTCTTCGGCAGGCAGATCGCCGGATATGATCACCCCGACGTTATCCTGACCGGGGTGGAGACACGCACTTCAAGCCCGGTACGCTTTACCCGTGGCAAGGATTTCCAGAGCCTCAATACCCGCGGGCTCTATCCCGCCGGCGAAGGCGCGGGCTATGCCGGGGGCATTCTTTCTGCGGCAGTTGACGGGATCCGCGTCGCCGAAGCGCTGGCGCAGGACATGCTCGGCCTGCCGACTGCCGCTCCTAGCGCCTGATCCGTCCCGCCACCCAGCGCGCGCGGAGCCGGTTGATCGGCTTTTCATAGTACCGCCAGATAAGCCAGGACATCATCGGCACCACGGCGAAGCTCGTCGCCGCAACGGCCAGCCGGATGGTGAAGGGATAGCCGGCGAACTGGAAGAACCACTGCATCGCCACCCAGTGCAGCAGGTAGACGATATAGGACAGGTCGGCCAACATCCGGTCGGTTTCGTCGCTTTCCCGGTGCACGGTGTACAGTGCGAAGGGGATCGTCAGCACGCCCAGGATGAGGTTGAACAACGGGGCATGGACGTGGAGCGGGCCCGGGTTGGTCCCGCCGACCAGCACGTCGCGCCAAGGTGAAACGAGGATGCCCACCACGGCCAGGACCACGGATGCGGCAGACGCCGTGGCCAGCCCAGTGCCGGGGCGCCAGTCGTTACGCGCGGCCAGCAGGCCGGCGAAGAAGAAGAACAGGTATTTCACCACGACATAGTGCTGCATCAGCAGTCCGGCAGCTGCCGATATCGCCGCTGCCGGAACCAGCAGCCACCAGCCGCGCGTCCGCATTGCCAGCCAGGCAAACAGCGGCGCGAGGAGATAATACTGCATCTCCACATCGAGCGACCAGGCCGAGCCGACCGGCGTGTAGGGCAACCAGGCATAGCCGAGCAAAAACACGCTGGAAAAGGCCAGGTGCAGCGGCTCCGACGAGAAGACGACGTCGGCCGGGATGCCGATAACCGGAAGCAGGGCCAGTGCGATCAGGCTGACCAGGACCATGACCGGGGCAAGCCGCCATACCCGGCTGGCCATGTAGGTCAGGTAGGGTGACTGCGTGCGGGCGTAGCGTTCAACCCACATGGTCTGCACCCAGAAGCCCGAGAGCACGAAGAAGACATAGACCGCGTAGGGGCCCCAATCGAGGCTCGAGAAGTGATGGACGAAGACCAGCATGGCGAGGAACAGGCGAAACGCGCCGGGATCGCGCGGCAGGGCAAGCCGCCGCGCCAGATCGAACGCCATGTTGAAAATCCCCCGCATCAGCGGTTCCATCGCCCGCAGCGGGCGATTGCGCAAGTGCTTGTGAAGACAAGGAGGCCGTCAAATCCGGGTGAGCGCCGGCTAGTCATTTTCCCGGAGGCCTGCATTGGCCTGTCGGCAGGAGGAGGCCGCTAGGAGGCGCGGTGAAATCCATCAACGGAAGGATCAGCCCATGAGCGCCCGTACCCTGCTGTTCGCCACCATCGCCCTGCCTTCAGTGGCCCTGGCCTCGCCGGACCACGACCAGCCGCACTGGTCCTACTCGGGAGAGGCCGGCCCCGCGAAGTGGGGCGAGCTTTCGGAAGATTTCAAGACCTGCAAGACCGGCCGCATGCAGTCGCCTGTCGAACTCGGCGCGGCTGATATCGAAGCGAAGTTCGCGGTTCGCGTGAACTACAAGCCCGGCCCGCTCACGGTGCTCAACAACGGGCATACCGTCCAGGCCACTTTCGCCCCGGGATCGACGCTTTCGAGCGGCATTTCGCGCTACAAGCTGCTGCAGGTCCATTTCCATACGCCCTCGGAAGAAGTGGTCTATGGCATGCCCTATCCGATGGTCGCGCATTTCGTGCACGTCGATCATGCCGGCAACCTCGCCGTGCTTGGCGTCCTGTTCGAGGAAGGCGCGCATAATGCCGAACTGGAAAAACTGGTTCGCGCCGCACCGGCCAAGGAAAAGGAGGCCGAGACGATCAAGGGCGTCACCTTCGATCCGGCTAAGCTGCTTCCGGCCAACCTTTCGGTCTATCGCTACGAAGGGTCGCTCACCACGCCGCCCTGCACCGAAGGTGTGCGCTGGCACGTCGCGCGCCAGCGTGTGACGGCCAGTGCCGCCCAGATCGCCGCGCTTCACGCCATCATGGGTGACAACGCCCGGCCCGTGCAGCCGCTTTACGGCCGCCTGCTGGTTGCCGGGGCCGATTAATCGGGAAGGCGCCAGTCCACCGCGCCGCGACCGTTCGCTTCAAGGAAGGCATTGGCCTTGCTGAAGTGACGGCAGCCGAACCAGCCCGAATGCGCGGACAGCGGGCTGGGGTGCGGCGCGCTCAGGATCAGGTGATGCGTGTCCTGGCCCAGCCCTGGCACGCGCTCGGCCTTCTTGCGGGCATGGCTGCCCCATAGCATGAAGACGCAGGGTTCCGCCCGGGCAGCGACAGCCGCAACGACGGCGTCGGTGATCGCTTCCCAGCCTTTGCCCTGGTGCGAGCCGGCCTGCCCTTCCTCCACCGTCAGCGAATTGTTCAGCAGCAGCACGCCCTGCCTTGCCCAGGCCTCGAGATGGCCGTGCGCCGGGCGGGGAATGCCGAGGTCGGCCTCGATCTCCTTGTAGATATTGACCAGGCTGGGCGGCACCTTGACCCCCTTCTGGACGGAGAAGCACAGGCCGTGCGCCTGCCCCGCGCCGTGATAGGGGTCTTGCCCCAGGATCACGACCTTCACCTTGTCCAGCGGGGTCAGGGCAAGCGCGGCAAGGCGCGATCCGCGGGGCGGGAAGATGCGCTTTCCGCTGGCCTCTTCCGCCTTGAGGAATCCCCCCAGCCGCCGCGATTCGGGCGTTGCCAGCACGGGATCGAGGACAGGCCGCCAGCTTTCCGGGACGGCATCGCTTTCAGGCATGGCTTAGGGCTTTCCTCATAGCGCCGATAAGCCTAAGCACTTCGGCGATATGGCTGTCTATCTCCACGAAGAAGATCTCCCCCAAGGCGTGCTCGCCGATGGCCCCGTTGCCGTCGATACCGAGACGATGGGGCTGATCACCCCGCGGGACCGCTTGTGCGTGGTCCAGATCTCCGATGGCAAGGGCGATGAGCACCTGGTGCGGTTCCGCCCCGGCTCCAGCTACGATGCGCCGAACCTGAAGGCCGTTCTGGCCGATCCGGCGCGGATCAAGCTGTTCCACTTCGCCCGCTTCGATCTTGCCGCCATCGAACATTACATGGGCATCACTGCCGCCCCGGTGTTCTGCACCAAGATCGCCAGCAAGCTGGTGCGCACCTATACCGACCGGCACGGCCTGAAGGACCTGGTCAAGGAACTGCTCGGCAAGGAACTGTCGAAACAGCAGCAGTCGAGCGATTGGGGCGGGGCCGAACTTTCCGAGCCGCAGCGCGAATATGCCGCGTCCGACGTTCGCTACCTTCACGCCATGCATGCCATCCTTGTCGAGCGGCTGGCGCGCGAAGGCAGGACGGAAATGGCGCAGGCGGCGTTCGATTACCTGCCGCACCGCGCGCGGCTGGACCTTGCCGGCTGGGCCGACAAGGACATCTTCAGCCACGAATAGGGCGCGCAGCTTGCCATGACCCAGGCCGCCGACATCATCCGCGACAAGCGCCAGCACCTTGCCCTGCCTGGCGGAAAGCATGACCAGGTGGTGCATTGGCTCGCCCGGGTGCTGCCGGCGGGCGTGGGTGCCATCGTCGCCATCATGGTGGTCGCGCCGCTGTTTCCCCGCGGCGAAGTCAGCTTCCTGCTCGATCGCAACAAGGTTGCCGTGGCCAAGGAACGGATCCGGGTGGAAGGCGCCATGTATCGCGGCGAAGACCGCAAGGGCAGGCCTTTCTCGGTAACGGCGGGCAGCGCCTCGCAGCCCGATGCCTCGCAGGAAGTTGTCATCATGCGCGATCTGGCGGCGCGCATCCTGCTTTCCGATGGCCCGGCAGAGCTAAAGGCAACCGATGGCGCGTTCTATTATGACACCAACCGGGTCGAAGTGCGCGGGCCGGTCGATTTCCGGGCGGCAGGCGGCTATCGCCTGACCACCAGCGCGGTAACAATCGATCTCAGGCAGCAGCACGTTACGGGCGCAGGCGGTGTGGCCGGCGCCATTCCCGCGGGCACCTTCAGCGCCGATCGCATCGATGCCGACCTTGACGAGCGGACCATCGCATTGAGCGGCAAGGCGCGGTTGAGCATGCAGCCGGGCCGCTTCGCCGTGCCGGTGGAATAGGCCTCAGGCCAGCACGTACCAGTCGTCGAAGTCCGACACCGCTTCAAGCTTGCGGACATAGCCCTTGGCCGAAAGCAGGCTGTGGATGCGTTCGCGGTTGGCGGTGTAGTTGTGTTCGCAGGTGATCACGCGGAAGCGGAAGCGGTCGAAATCCAGCGATGACAGGATTTCCAGTTCCGAACCTTCTGTGTCGATCGACAGGTAATCCATCATGGCGGGAGCTGCGTGGCGCTCAAGCAGGTCGTTGAACGACACCGTGCGCACCGTATAGCTTTGCCCCGATTGCCGGTTATGGGCGTGATAGTCGCTCCCGGCAAAGTCCGAGATCGTCGAGAGTTCGGCCTCGGCAGCCTCGGTAAATCGGAATTCCTCGCCGCTGCGGCTCCAGACGCAATCGAAATCGATTCGCGCTGATCGTTCCGCAGTGAGCTGCGAGTGCCAGGTGCGGGCGGGCTCGGCGAGGATCCCGGTCCAGCCGAAATGCTTTTCCAGCAACCAGGTGTTGCTCAGGGTCTTGCGATCGGTTGCGCCGAATTCGACGAAGAAGCCATTGCGACGAAATCCGGTGCAGGCGAGGGCAAACAGGTCTTGCCGCAGCTGCGCCTGCGAATGGGGCAGGGCTTCCAGAGCGGGGCGCAGGCTGACGTCATCGAGCGCGCGCAGGAAATCCAGGTCGCGTGCCGCGCCGGCCTTCTGGCGCAGGTCAGCCAGGTTCGATGCCCTTGCCAGATCGACGTCGAAGCGCCTGAGAATTGCCCGCAAGCTGTTAACAATGCCCAAAAACCGCACTCCGCCTTACATGCACGCTATTGGCATTGGCGCGGCTTTCCGGCAACCGGGTTTACGTAGATTCAACAGGGGGCATGCTGTGGCTTTGCGCGAGCACGATCCGTCTATTGCCGTGCTCATGACGTGCCACAACCGTCGGGCGCTGACATTGCGCTGCCTCGAAACCCTGCGCGGGCAGGCGGGGTTTCGCGCCGCGGACCTGTTCCTCGTCGATGACGGCAGCAGCGACGGGACCGGCGATGCCGTTCTGGCCGCCATGCCGGACGCCAACGTCATTCGCGGCGATGGCTCGCTGTTCTGGAACGGCGGCATGCGGCGCGCATGGGAAGCTGCCCAGGCATCAGGCCGCAGGTTCGATTTCTTCCTTTGGCTTAACGACGATGTCGAACTGGCTCCCGGTGCCCTGGCCATGCTGGTCGCCGATGCCGATGCCAGCGCGGCCCGCGGCAGCCCGGTTATCGTTGCGGCGGCGACCACGGATCCGGACACCGGCGGGCTGACCTATGGCGCGCACCGCCGCTCCGATCCGCGCCGGCCGCTGCGCATGGGCCTTGTCGCACCGACGGGCCGGCCCGAAGCCGTGGACACGATCAGCGGGAACATCGTCCTTGTTTCCGCCGCCACGGCCGATGCCATCGGGATCATTTCGCCGGTGTTCACGCACATCTTCGGCGATCTCGATTACGGCCTGCGCGCCGGGGCTGCCGGAGTGCCGGTCATGCTGGCAAGCCGGGTCGGAGGCACTTGCGACGGCAACAGCATCGCCGGAACCTCGCTCGATTCCTCGCTGGGGAAACTCGCGCGGCTGAAGATCCGCTGGAAGGAAGCGGGCAGGATCCATGCGATCGACTGGCGCAGGTTCGTAGCACTGCATGGCGGCGGCCCGCTGGTTGCGCTGGCTCATCGCGCGATGCCCTATCTGCGCATCATCTTCGACCAGCCGCACCGCCATGCTTTGGGCGAGGGTGCGAGTGGCTGAAGGCGCCGCCGCCTATCGACCGGAGATTGACGGCCTGCGCGCGATCGCCGTTGTGCCGGTGGTGCTGTTTCACGCCGGCTTCCAGGTGTTCTCTGGCGGCTTCGTCGGGGTGGACGTCTTCTTCGTCATTTCCGGCTACCTGATCACCGGCATCCTCCTGTCGGACATTGAGGCCGGGCGATATTCCATTGCCCGGTTCTATGAGCGGCGCGCGCGGCGCATCCTGCCGGCGCTGTTCCTCGTGATCGCAGCCTCGGTCCCGCTCGCCTGGTTCGCCATGCTGCCCGACGAGCTGGCACGCTTCGGCAAGAGCATCGTCGCCGTGCTGGGGTTCGCATCCAACATCACCTTCTGGCTGGAGGAAGGCTATTTCTCGCAGGCGAGCGAGCTCAAGCCGCTGCTGCACACCTGGAGCCTGGCGGTTGAGGAACAGTTCTACATCGCGTTCCCGCTGGCGCTGCTGGTGCTGCGCAAGGCGAGCCGGCAAGTCCTGATCGTTCTGGTGGCGCTTGCCGCATTGGCGAGCCTGGCGCTGTGCCTTTATGCTTCGCAAAGGTACGCGCTGGCGAACTTCTACCTTGCCCCGACCCGGGCCTGGGAGCTGCTGGCAGGATCGCTGTGCGCCTGCATCGGTCGCAGGCCGGACTCGCCGTTTGCCTCGCTGCTTTCCGGGCTCGGGCTGGCGCTCGTGCTGCTGGCGATCTTCTGGCTGGACGGCAGTTTCCCGTTCCCTTCGCACTGGGCGCTGCTGCCGGTGGTCGGCACCATGCTGATCGTGCTCTATGCCCGGGCGGATCGCGGTGCCGGACGCCTGCTTGCCCTGCGGCCGATGGTGGGGATCGGCCTGGTCAGCTACAGCCTCTACCTCTGGCACCAGCCGCTGTTCGCTTATGCGCGGCTGCTGGAAACCGGGCCAATGCCGCGCGGGACCATGCTGGCGCTGTCCCTGTTGTCCGGCCTGCTGGCCTGGGCTTCGTGGAAATGGGTGGAGCAGCCGTTCCGCCGCCGCGACGGCATCGGCCACCGGCGCAAGGCGCTGCCGCTGGCGATTGGTTCGGCGGCTGTGCTGGCCGGGATCGGCACCGCGCTTTACCTGACCGGCGGAGTGCCCGACCGCTTCCAGAGAAGCACTGACCCCACCATCGCGGCCATGTCCACCATCCCGCTCGAACCGAGCATGCAAGGCGGCGATTGCAAGCCCGATCCCGAAGGCTTCGTCCAGCCGTGCCAGATGCAGGGATCGCGCGGCGCCCCGCGCACGATCGCCGTTTACGGTGACAGTCACGCAACAGCCCTGCTTCCCGCCTTTCGCGCGCTTGCTGCCGAAAACGGCGCGCGCCTGCTGTTCGGCTCCTATGGCGGCTGTCCGCCGCTGCTTGGCGCCTATATGCTCAAGGCCAACAGCGCGCCCGAAGTCTGCGCCGACATGGCGCGGGCGCAGTTCGAACAGGCCAGGCGGGAGAGGCCCGACATGGTCTACCTCGTCGGGCGGTGGTCGCTTTATACAAGCGGCGATCCGCATATTCCGGCGGGCCGCTACCTGCTGGCCGATCAGCCGCGCCCCTGGCTGTGGACCCGCGAGGATTCGCGCCGCGTGCTTGAGCCCCTGCTGCTGCGCACGGTCGATGCCTATCGGGCCGCCGGCCTGAAGGTGACGGTTATCGACCAGGTACCCAGCCACCGCTTCGACCTGCAGCGCACCGTGCAATGGCTGGCCTATCGCCCGACCGCGGAAGGCCTTGCGGAAGATATCCGCGCCTCATCGGTCAAGGTCGCGGAATACCGCGATCTCATGTCCGCCTCGCGCCCGGCCATGGCGGCCGTCAGCAGGCGCGGCGTTCCCGTGCTGCAACTCCAGGAAGACTTCCGCCAGGGCGACCGCTATGCCTGGGCCCGCCCGGGCGAGATCTGGTACAACGACATGAATCACGTATCGCCAGCGGGGGCCATGCTGCTGCTACCGGCGCTCTCCGCGTCCTATCGCCGAGATGTGCCGTGAGTGTCGTCCGTAACACAGGTTACAACCTTGGCGCAGCCTTGGTCCCGATAGCCGTCGCGCTCATAACCTTGCCACTCTACATCTCCAGCATGGGTGAAGCACGCTACGGCGTCCTTGCTCTCGTGACTACGCTGATTGGCTATTTCGGAGTTTTCGATTTCGGCTTGTCCGCAGCCAGTGCGCAGCGGATTGCTTCTACGCCCGAAGAGAATCTCGACCAGCGCCGTGCAATTTTCTGGACTGCGGCGGTTGTAAACCTTGGCTTGGGCATTTTGGCCGCACTCCTGCTCGGGCCGGTGGCATGGTGGTTCTTCGCCTCCACCGAAACGCTCGCGCCCGGATTGCGCACCGAAATACTGCGGAATATCCATTGGATCGCGCTTACTTTGCCGGTCCTCATGCTGAGCGCCGTGCTGCGAGGCGCACTGCAAGGTGCAGGCCGCTTCGCCGAGCTGAACCTGATCAACGTTTTTATGGGGCCTGCCACGCAAATCGTGCCGTTGGTCGTCGCAATGACGATTTCCCCTTCGCTTTCGTGGGTGCTTCCTGCGCTCTATCTTGTCAGGATCGTCACTCTGCTGCTGCAAGGCATTGTTGTGATCAGCAAAGTCACGCGAAGCCCGGTGCCCCGGCTGGAGCGGCGTCTCGTTGGCGATCTGCTCACTTTCGGTGGCTGGGTTTCGCTGTCGGCCGTGGCCGAACCGCTGCTGACAACGATTGACCGGATGGTTATCGGTTCGCGCCTCGGGATGGAGGCAGTGAGCCATTATACTTTGCCCGCGCAGCTGGCTCAAAGAAGTCTGGTCCTTCCTGCGGCCTTGGTTGATGCAATGCTCCCGCGCCTTGCCGGTGAAAACGATCAGAAAGCAAAAGAGCTTAGCTGTCGCGCGCTGCGGGCCGTTGCGGCAACGATGACACCCCCGATCCTGGCGGGCATGATCTGGGTCGATCCTTTTCTGGAGCTTTGGCTGTCGCGCGGATTTGCAGATGCGGCTTCGTCTCCGGCCCGATTAATGCTGTTGGGCTGCTGGTTTAACGCGCTTGGTTTCTGCTGCTTTCAGCATTTGCGCGCACGTGGCCGGCCCAAGCTGGTTGCCTTTGCGCACATGCTCGAAATTCTGCCCTATCTGACGATACTGTATTTGTTGATGAGCTGGTTCGGCATTGTTGGTGCGGCGGCAGCATTCGCGATCCGGGTTTTTGCCGATGATGTCATTCTCGCGCATTTCGGGGGGATAGGCCGCGACCTGGTCAGGATACTGATCATGATTACCCCGGCTTTTGCCCTTGCCGGATGGTTAGGTGAGAATATTCACGGAATTGCCGATCTCATCAGTCTGACCTCGGCAGCAGGGGCTGCGTTGGTGGTGCTTTCTGGCCTAGGTGCCCTGTTGTGGCTCAAGGGCGAACTTCCCGCAATAAAGGCAGCTTTTCGGAAGTCTGTATCATGAGTGGACCGACTGTATGGCCACCTGAAGGTCTTGAGGCCATGCCTTCCTGTCCGGCATGCAATTCCGACCGGAGGGAACTGGAACTTGAGAACCTGACGGACGTGACGTTTGATTGCGCGCCGGGAGTCTGGAAGCTTTGGCGGTGTGAGAGTTGCTTGAGCCGATGGCTCGATCCAAGGCCTGCGGCATCGCACGTTCACATCGCTTATGGGGATTACTATACGCACGATAAGCCAGAGACAAAGCGGATTACCAGCCCGTCTCTGATCCAGCGCATCCGCACGGGTGCGGCAAACGATTACATAAATGCGCGTTTTGGCGGCTCGCTTTCACCTGCCATTCCCTTCGCTCGACTTGCCTTGGCGGCCCTGCCGGGGCAGCGCTTGTCCCTTGATGCACGTTACCGGCACTTGCCGCCACGCAAGCCGGGAGCGCGGCTGCTCGACATAGGCTGCGGTAACGGCAGCTTTCTGGCTCTTGCTGAAGCCCTTGGATGGCAGGCAGAGGGCGTGGAGCCGGACCCTTCGGCCGTAGCAGCTGCGCAGTCGGGCGGACTGACTGTCTTCCAGGGCGGTGTTGAGCATTACGATGGAAGGGAAAAGTTGTTCGACGAGATTTCGATCAGTCACGTGATCGAACACGTTCACGATCCCGTCGATTTGCTTTGCTCAGCCCATCGATTGCTGAGGCCTGGGGGCAGGCTTTATCTTGCTACGCCAAATGCACTGGCCCCCGGCTATCAAAATTATGGCCCAGCATGGCGCGGCTTGGAGGTGCCTCGCCACCTGTTGCTTTTCTCGCGCCCTGCCTTGCACGAACTTCTCAAGCAGTGCGGCTTTGCGCGATCAGCCGATATCAGGACAATCGATGCGGGCCCGTCGCTTTCGGAAACGAGTGACGGGCTCGCGAGAAAGCTCGGGATCACTCCAAAGTCCGATCCGATGCGCGAGGCCGAGCACGATGAGCCGGAATTCATCACGGTTGAGGCCTGGAGATGAGCATCGTGCAAAGTCACGCTGCACAAAGGCTTCACCTTGCCTGCGCAATGCCCTAGAGCAGGTGGCATGATGCAGAGTCCGATCGCACGCACTGCCCTTCGCTCGCTTGCCGGCGGTCTCGCGGCAGGTACGCTTGTCGCCGCAGTGTTCGGGGGCTTTGTTGCGCAGGGTCAGTCGATCGGCGGCTTCAACAGCGATGCGCCGCTCAATTTCGCGGCCGATCGCATCGAGCTGCAGGACCGGCAGGATCGTGTCGTCCTTTCCGGCAATGTCGATATCGCGCAGGGCGATCTTCGGCTTCGCGCCGCGCGGACGACCGTGGCCTATTCCGATACCGGCAAGCTGGAAATCCATCGTATCGATGCAACCGGCGGCGTTACGGTGACGCGTGGGGGTGAAACCGTGCGCGGCAACGTGGCGATCTATGACATCAAGGCGCGGATCATCACCGTTGCCGGCGGCGTGCAGATGAGCCGCGGGACCGACCGGCTGAGCGGCGGCCGGCTGGTGATCGATCTCGACCGTGGCGTTGCCAGCATCAACGGCGGCGCTGGCGGGGCCGGTTCGGCGCTGGGCAATTCGGGGTCGCAGGGCGGACGGGTCACCGGCTCGTTCTCCGTCCCCAAGCGCAACTGACCGGCGGGGCTGGGCCCCTGGAAAAGCCCGATCTGCCCGCTCTGCGGCGCCTGATCATGGCGCTGCTTTCCTCCGACGCGGATGAGGCGACCCGCCAGCTTGCGCGGCTGGATGGCGAGGCACTCGCAATCGTTTCCGCCATCACGGCGCAGCACCGGCTCGGGCCGCTGCTTCACCACCTGCACGCTGCGAATGGCCGGGTGCCGGAGCCGCTCGCGGAAAGCTGGCGCGCTGCCTATCGCGCGTCGGCCATTGCCGCGATGGCCTGCCGGGCAGAGCTTGACCGTACCTGTTCGGTGCTTGAGGCTGCGGGAATGCGGCCCATCGCGCTGAAGGGCGCCTGGCTTGCATGGCAGGCCTACCCCGATCCGGCTCTGCGGCCGATGCGCGATATCGACCTGCTGCTCGCCCCGCATGAGGTTGCCGCCGCGCAGGACCTGCTGGTGGCGCAGGGGTATGTCGCCGATCCAGCTGAGCTTTCATTGGAAGACATGCTGCGGCTGGACAAGCACCTGCCCGGCCTCACTTCGCCGCGAGGGGTGCGGGTGGAACTGCATCATCGCCTGTGGGAGGTCGATGGCAGGATGGACCACCGCGCGCCTCGCGACATTGCCGGCGATGATCCTGTCGTCCGCACCATGCGCGTCGGTGAGCTGCGGTTCCTGGCGCCGCAGGATACCCTGGCGCACCTGATCATCCATGCGGTTTACGATCACCGGCTCGATTGCGGGCCGCTGCTGTTTGCCGACATTGCCTGGCTGCTGCACGCCTCCCCGATAGACTGGGCGGAGTTCTGGCATCGGGCAGAGCAGGAAGGGTGGCAGCGCGGCGCGCGGCTGGTGCTTGAACTGGCCTGCAGGCAGGCACCCGAGCTTCCGGTCTGGTTCCCGCCGGAGCAGCCGCCTGCACCACGCGACCTGCTTGCCGCCGCGCCGGACCTGCTGCTTCAGGACCTGGAAACCCGCAAGAGCGCAGGGGTGGTGGCTACTGCAAGGTCCCGGGGTCTGGCAGGATTGTGGCGGCGGCTGACCGCGCGGCGGGCCGGGGCGGACCATGACGATGCGGTTGCCCGTGACCTTGCCACCGAGGGAGGATTTCTCGGCTGGGCCCGGTCGCGGCTCCTCCGCTCGACAAGGCAGCTGTCGAACCGCGATGTGCGCCGGCAGGCAAGCAATCTGGCAAGCCTGAGCCGCTGGCTCGACCTGACCTGAAGCGAGACGCCTCACAAATCCGTCTTGCCTAAATCCACTCGCGATGTAGGAGCAGCGACAGGGGTTTGAAGTATTAATCGGGGTAGAAATGGGCAGCAGTTCGGCAAACGGAAAAGTTGCCCTCATCACAGGTGTAACCGGACAGGACGGGGCCTATCTTGCGCGGCTCCTGCTTGAAAAGGGCTACGTCGTTCATGGCCTGAAGCGGCGATCCTCTTCGTTCAATACTTCGCGGATCGAAGATATTTACCAAGACCCGCACGTGGAGTACCAGCGCTTCCACTTGCATTACGGCGACCTGACCGATGCGACCAACCTGATCCGCATCGTCCAGGAAACGCGGCCGGACGAGATTTACAATCTCGCGGCGCAGAGCCACGTCCAGGTCAGCTTCGAAACGCCGGAATACACCGCTAATGCCGATGGGATCGGCACCCTGCGCCTGCTTGAGGCAATGCGCATCCTCGGGCTGGAAAAGCACACGCGGTTCTACCAGGCGTCAACGTCGGAGCTCTACGGCCTGGTCCAGGCCGTGCCGCAGCGCGAGACCACGCCGTTCTATCCGCGCAGCCCCTATGCCGTGGCCAAGCTCTATGCCTACTGGATCGTGGTCAACTACCGTGAAGCCTATGGCATGCATGCTTCGAACGGCATCCTGTTCAATCACGAAAGCCCGCTGCGCGGCGAAACCTTCGTGACGCGAAAGATCACCCGCGCCGCCGCCGCGATCGCCCTGGGGCGGCAGGACAAGCTTTACATCGGCAATCTCGATGCCAAGCGCGACTGGGGCCATGCCAAGGAATACGTGCGCGGCATGTGGGCCATGCTGCAACTCGACGAGCCGGAAGACTTCGTGCTCGCCACGGGCGAGACGACCGAGGTTCGCCAGTTCGTCCGCTGGGCTTTCGAGGATGCGGGAATCCCGGTCGAATTTCGCGGCCAGGGCGTGGACGAGAAGGGCTATTGCCAGAAGACCGGGCGCTGCCTGGTGGAGGTCGACCCGCGCTATTTCCGGCCTACCGAGGTCGATCTGCTGATCGGCGATGCGTCCAAGGCGCACCAGAAGCTGGGCTGGCGACACGAAACTTCGGTGCGTGAGCTTGCCCGTGAAATGGTCCAGGCCGATTTTCAGGAATTCTCCCGAGGGATGCGCGTTGGCAACTGATTTCGATCATCGCTCGTCCGGGCATCGGGTGATGCATGTCTCTTAAGACGCGAACGCGCAGCATGATTGCATCGCGCCATGGCGGCTTCCTTGCATCCCGCATTGCCCGTCTTTGCGAGCAGTATCTCAACGCCTACAACAACATCGCCAATTGGGACATCGCGACCAACGGTGAACTGCGGGCCTTGCGTACTCTCCTTGCGCAGCTCGGTGGCGATGTCATCGATGTCGGGGCGAACGAAGGGCAGTGGGCGCGGGAGGTCATTCCATTTCTGAATGGCCGGCGGATTTTTTCCTTCGAACCCATTCCTGCAATCTTTGCCCAACTCCAGCGCAACCTTGCAGGTCTTCCGCAGGCCATCCCCGTCAACCTTGGACTTGGAAGCCGCGCGCAGGAGCTGGAGTTCAACTTCAGCCCCGCAGTTTCGACCATTTCGTCGGCATACCCGCTGATCTATGACGAACCGGGCGGAGAGACGGTAAAGTGCCGGGTGGTAACCGGCGACGAATTCGTGGAAGGCAACGATATCGAACGCATCTCGGTGCTGAAGATCGATGTCGAGGGGATGGAAGCCGATTGCCTTGCCGGATTTGAACGGACTTTTGCGCGGGGTGCGGTTGCAGCGGTTCAGTTCGAGCATGGACCCAGCCACGTCCACTCGGGCCACACGCTCAAACATTTCATCGACTGGTTCGGCCAACGCGACTTTCGCGTTTTTGCCGTTTTTCCCAATGCGCTGAGACCGGTTGAATACGATCTTCACCGCGAGACCTATGCGGGGCAGAACTTCTTCGCGCTGCATGGCGATCACGGTGGATTGGCCGGCTTGTAACGCATGCCCGAACCAACTTCCTTGCTGGCCACCGGGTTCATTGCCGATACTGCCGCCGAGGGCAGCTTTATCCCGACCCTGCTGGCGGATTCTGCCAGCCCGAACGTGCAGGCGGTCTACTGGCGCTGCATTGCCTGCTTCTATTTCAGCGCAAGACTGAACAATCCGCAGCAGAGGCTCGCCCTGTTCACCAACGTGACGCCTCCTTCGGTCGATGGCGTCGATATTGCCGCTCTGCTGGACCAGATCGGCGTGGAATTACACCTCTTGCCGCTGACTGCGCGCCTGCCGGCGGACAAGGCGAAATCTTGGGGCAATGTCCTCTACTTCTACGATATCATGGAGCACTTGTCGGCCAGCGAGGATCCCGCGCTCCGTTTCGCCCTTGTCGATTCCGACATCCTGGTGACGGATTCGCTGACGCCCCTGTTTGCCTTGCTCGATGAGGCCGAGTTCGGCGGATATCGCGTGGAGGAGACTCGCCCTGACGAGGATGTGAATGGCCTGACCCCAGCGGCAATGGGGGCAATAGCCCGGGCCATGGGCTCAAAGGTGAGCGGCGCGGTGGAGCATTTGGGCGGCGAACTGTTCATCGCAACGCCGCCGGCCTGGCGTGACAATCGCGAAGCGGTCCGGGCAATGCTCGATCAGGCAATGGCGGGCGAGGGCGAGGCATCGGCAGTCCGGACGGAAGAGCATATCTATTCGATCATCGCCGCCATGCATGCGGGCAAATGGGCTAAAGCCAATGGGCTGATCAAGCGGATGTGGACGAGCATCTACTTCAACAACGTTCGTCCGGGAGACGAGGCCCTGCCAGTCTGGCATTTGCCCGCGGAGAAGCGCTATGGCCTGCGCGATCTGTTTTTCGAGTTGAAGGGTCGGGGTTTTTCAATGAAAATCAGTCCTGTGGAATTCCGCGAGCTGGCGAAAACCTGCTGCGGCATTCCGCGCAAGTCGGTTGCCAAACGGTTTCGCGACGGCGTCCGGCAGGTCGCCGGCAAGCTGGGCCTGCGGCCATGAGCGCGCTCGAATGCTATTCGATTGCCGGCAAGCGCGTCTATGTCGCCGGGCATCGCGGCATGGTTGGCTCGGCGGTGGTGCGGCGACTTGCCGGCGAGGGTTGCAAGGTTCTGGTCTCCGAGCGATCGACCGACCTGCGCGACAAGGCGGCGGTCGATGCCTGGTATGCTGCCAACCGCCCGGACGTGGTGGTGGTAGCCGCTGCGAAGGTCGGCGGGATTCTCGCCAATTCGAGCTATCCGGCAGACTTCCTCTACGACAACCTGATGATCGAGGCGAACCTGATCGAAGGGGCCTATCGCCAGGGTGTCGGCAAGCTGCTGTTCCTCGGTTCGTCCTGCATCTACCCCAAGTTCGCCGCCCAGCCGATCCGCGAGGAGAGCCTGCTCACCGGCCCGCTCGAGCCGACCAACGAATGGTACGCGATCGCCAAGATCGCCGGAATCAAGCTGTGCCAGGCATACCGCGCGCAGCATGGCTGCGATTTCATCAGTGCCATGCCGACAAACCTTTATGGGCCGGGCGACAACTTCGACCTGCAATCGAGCCACGTCCTGCCCGCCCTGATCCGCAAGGCGCACGAGGCGAAGCTGGCGGGTGCCGGCAGTTTCGAAATCTGGGGTTCGGGTGCGCCCCTGCGCGAATTCATGCATGTCGACGATCTCGCCGATGCCTGCGTCTTCCTGCTCCGGCACTATTCCGATACCCTGCCGATCAATGTCGGCTTCGGCACGGACATCGCCATCATCGACCTTGCCCGACTGGTGGCGAAGGTCGTCGGGTTCGAAGGGGAAGTGACCAACGATCCTTCCAGGCCTGATGGCACGCCGAAGAAGCTGATGGATTCCAGCCGCCTGCACGCGCTTGGCTGGCAGGCGCGGATCGGGCTGGAACAGGGCATTGCCGATGCCTACCGCCACTTCCTTGCCTCGGGGAAATGAGCGGGACCAGCCCTCAACCGATCCTGATCGTCGGGCTTAATTACGCGCCCGAGCCGGTCGGCATTGGCCCGTTCACGCGGGGCATGGCCGAAGGTCTTGCCCAGCAAGGCCACGCCGTGCGCGTCATTGCCGGGCGCCCGTATTACCCGATGTGGCGCGCCTATGACGGCTTCGGCGCAGGTTGGGCAACAAGCGTGGAGGGCGGCGTCAGCGTCACGCGCTGCCCGCATTACATCCCGTCGCAACCATCCGGCATCCGCCGCGTTGTGCATCTCGCCAGTTTTACTCTGGCGGCCATGGCCCCCGCGCTGCGTTCTGCGCGATTGCAACCCGGCGTGGTGATCTGCGTTGCCCCCTCGCTGCTGTCCGTGCCCGTCGCCTGGCTGGCTGCCAAGGCAGCGCGGGCCCGCCTGTGGATCCACGTCCAGGATTTCGAGGTGGAAGCCGCCTTCGCCACCGGCCTGCTCAAGGCCGGCCTTGCCGCGCGGCTGGCGCGGTGGGTGGAAAACCGCCTGCTGCGCCTTGCCGACCGGGTATCCAGCATCAGCCCGCAGATGTGTGCCAGGCTGGTTGAGAAGGGCATCGAACCGGCGCGGGTTCTGGAGGTTCGGAACTGGGCCAACGCGCCCCAGCCCGATCCCACTCGCGGCGCGGCCTATCGCGCGCAGTGGGGCCTCGGCAGCCGCAAGGTGGCGCTCTATTCGGGCAACATTGCCAACAAGCAGGGCATCGAGATCGTGGTGGAGGCCGCTCGCCTCCTGCAGGCGCGCAAGGACCTTGCTTTCGTGATCTGCGGAGAGGGGCCCAACCGGGCACGTCTTGAGGCTCTGGCCCAAGGGCTCGACAATATCCGCTTCGACAACCTGCAACCGGCAGAGCGCATGGGCGAGCTGCTGGCGCTGGCCGATGTCCACCTGCTGCCGCAGATCGCCGGTGCGGCCGACCTTGTCCTGCCATCGAAGCTGGCGAACATGCTGTGGTCCGGGCGTCCTGTGGTGGCGACGGCAAGCGCAGGGACCGGGCTTCACGCCGAGGTCCAGGGGTGCGGCATCGCGACCGAACCGGGCGATGCCGCCGCTTTTGGCCGGGCGATCGCCACCCTGATCGACGATCCCGCGCTGGCGGACGGTCTTGGCGCAGCGGGACGGGAACGCGCGGCCGAGCGCTGCGACCGTCAGGCTATCGTAACCCGCATGGCCGATGCGATAGGCGACCTTGTGGAGGGCCGCCGCCGTGCCTGAGCCCCGCAAGGTCTCCGTCGCACTGGCGACCTATAACGGGGCGAAGTTTCTCGCGGCCCAGCTGGAGAGCTATCTCGTCCAGTCACGCCTGCCCGACGAACTGGTGATCGGCGATGACGGTTCGACCGACGGGACCGTCGCACTGATCGAAGACTTCGCCCGCCGCGCGCCATTTCCGGTGCGCTTGACGGTGAACTCCGGGAATCTGGGGCCAACCCGGAATTTCGTGGAAACGATGCTGCGCTGCCAAGGCGAAGTCATTTTCCCGTCGGACCAGGACGACGTCTGGCACGCGGGCAAGATCGAACGGATGCTCCATTTCCTTGGCGATCGTCCCGGCACCTGGCTGGCGGTGCATGACGCCGCGCTCGTCGATGGCAAGGGCGTGCCGCTCGGGCTGACCATGGCAGGGCAGATCAGATCTGCCGGCGAGGAGCCGCGCTGGGCGCTGGTGGCTGGCTGCTGCATGGCGATCGATGCGCGCCTGCTCGAGCTCTGCAGGCCGGTCCCCCGGCTGGGACAGCACGATGCGTGGCTGGCTGGTGTGGCTGGCGGGCTTGGCATCCGGTCTTATCTCGACGAGGCACTGATCGATTACCGCCGGCATGGTGCGAACGTGTCCGAAAGCTTCATGTCTGACCTGAAGCCAACCAGCCGCCTCGCCCGCTGGCGCGAAAGGCTTGGCCGTGCATGCTCCGAGCCAGCCGCGCCCGCGCTGGAAAGAGCGGTCGCCTCGCGCGAGGACCTGGTCAGGGCACTCCACAACAAGTCAGCAGTCCTTCTCCAGGCAGTTCCGGCCAGTCAGCTTTCGGATGAGATATCCCGTCAGGAAAGCCAGCTGGAACGGGAGCGGGCGCGACTGTCGATTCACCGGGCGCCGATACTGGCGCGACCGCTGCGGCTGCTTGGCGCTGCCCGGTCAGGCGCCTATTCGGGCCGCGGTGGAATGCTCAGCCTGCTGCGCGACATCGCTGCCTTGCCCAAGCGGAGTCCCGCCGATGTCTGAACCGCCCTTTCCCCGGCGCCTGCTGGTATTCGCGCCCAGTGTGGATGGCGGCATCCCGCATTATACCCATCATCAGGCGCAGGAACTCGCTCGGCGCGGCGTCGATGTGGTCGTCCTTACCGGCAAGCACAATCCCTGGCGGCAGACGAACTATCGGCAGGTCCGCGCCCTGACCGCGGTCGGGCCGGGCAGCAGCATCCTCAACAAGGCCCTGCGCGTGATCAACCACGTGTGGATCCATTACCAGCTGTTTTGGTGGATCCTTCGCCTGCGACCTTCCGCCGTTCTGTTCGAGGCGAACACCGAGTTCTACGCCGCACTGTGGAGCTGGCCGCATCTGCTGCTCAACCGGCTGGGGCTGACCTATGTCATGACCCTGCACGATCCGGTGCGTGGCTTGTGGTTCGGGCCGAAGTGGTTCTCCCGCCTTTCGCTCTGGTCGGCCTACCGGCTGCTGCGCGGCGGCCTGATTCACGGCGATCCGCCGAAGGGCGCATACCTTCCGCCATGGTTGCAGGTCGAATCGGTCCCGCACGGATTGTTCGATCACATGGCCGCCGCGTCAGCGCCTTACGATTTGCGCGAGCGCTTGGGCATTGCCCGGGAAGCTTTCGTGGTGCTTTCGTTCGGTCACATCGCCGATCGCAAGAACCAGCACCTTCTTGTCGAAGCCGTGGCGAGGATTCCCGGTGCCGCACTCGTAATCGCCGGGCCGCAAATGTCGCGACGCAACCGCCCGCCGCAGTTCTATCGCGACCAGGCGGCAAGCCTGGGCTGCGCCGACCGCGTCCATGTGATTGACCGGTTCATCCCGGACGAGGAGGCCGCCGCCTTCTTTGCTGCCTGCGATATCGTTGCTCTCACCTATGACAGTGGCTTCGTGTCGCAGAGCGGCGTGATCCAGATCGCGGCGCAGTGGGACCGGCCTGTGATCGCGTCGAGCGGGGCCGGCCCCTTGCAGGAGACGGTAGAGGGCAACGGCATCGGCATATTCGTCGAGCCGGACAGCAGCGAAGCCATCGAGCGCGGCCTGCGCCAGCTGATGACGGACAAGACCGATCGTTCGGCCGGCTATGCTGCATTCCGGCAAAATGCCAGCTGGGAGGCCAATGTCGACGGCCTGTTGCGCCTGATGGATCGGGTCAGGCGGCGCTGACCGCCTTGCGCCGGAAGCGGAAGTACCACACTTCGTGCCCGTAGACGGCGCGGGCCTTCGCTTCATAGCGGGTTTCGGGCCAGCCGCCCGGCCGGGTCATGAAGTCCGCCGGCTTTTCGCACAGCCAGTCGAACTGGTGGCGATGGCGGCGCATGACCATCAGCGCATGGCGCAGGTAGACGGCATGGTCGGTGCCGAAGCGGAACTCGCCGCCGGGTTTGAGCTTGGCGGCGAACAGGTCAACCGGGCCGTCGTTCATCATGCGGCGCTTGGCGTGGCGCGCCTTGGGCCAGGGGTCGGGGTGCAGCAGGTAAAGGAAGCTCAGCGCGCCGTCGGGAATGCGCCGCAGCACCTCCAGCGCATCGCCGTGGTGGATGCGCACGTTGGCCAGATGGGCGTCGCGCACGTGGGTGAGCGCCTGGGCAACGCCGTTGATGAACGGCTCTGCACCGATGAAGCCATGGTCGGGCAGCATATCGGCGCGATAGGCCATGTGTTCACCGCCGCCGAAACCGATTTCGAAATGCAGCGGGCGATCGAAGCCGAACAGGGCCGTTGCCGTGACCGGGCCTTCATCCGGCACTGAAATCTGCGGCAGCAGCCGATCGACAAGATCTTGCTGGCCGGCGCGCAAGGGCTTGCCCTTCGAGCGTCCGTAAAGGCGGTTGAGCGTGGTGGGGTCGCCTGATTTGTGCGCAGTCATGGGTGAAGCGCGCTAGTTGGCGGCGCGACGAATGGCAAGAGCGCCAAATGCAGGCGGCCCGCCTCCCCCCGGAGACGGGCCGCTGCCCCCAACAAGGCTGCAGTCCCGCAGCCGAGTAGCTTGATGGTCAGGCTGCTTCGGCCTGGGCGTCGGGATCGCGCAGCACATAGCCGCGGCCCCAGACGGTTTCGATGTAGTTCTCCCCGCCGCAGGCATGCGCCAGCTTCTTGCGCAGCTTGCAGATGAACACGTCGATGATCTTCAGTTCGGGTTCGTCCATGCCACCGTAAAGGTGGTTCAGGAACATTTCCTTGGTCAGCGTGGTGCCCTTGCGCAGCGAAAGCAGCTCGAGCATCGCATATTCCTTGCCCGTCAGGTGGACGCGGGCACCATCGACCTCGACGGTCTTGGCATCGAGGTTCACCGCAAGCTTGCCGGTGCGGATGACCGACTGGGAATGACCCTTCGATCGGCGCACCACGGCATGGATGCGAGCGACGAGTTCTTCGCGGTGGAAAGGCTTGGTAACGTAATCGTCCGCGCCGAAACCGAAGGAACGGACCTTCGAATCCATTTCCGAAATACCGGAAAGAATAAGTACCGGCGTCTGCACCTTGGCGACGCGAAGCTTCTTCAGCACGTCGTACCCGTGCATGTCGGGCAGGTTCAGGTCGAGGAGGATAATGTCGTAATCATAGAGTTTGCCTAGATCGAGGCCCTCTTCGCCCAGGTCGGTCGAATAGACATTAAAGCCCTCAGTCGTCAGCATCAGTTCGATGGCGCGAGCCGTGGTCGGCTCGTCCTCGATCAAAAGTACTCGCATGGGTGGTCCCCCTTTGCCCCGTACCGTCAACGCCTCGGTAAACGGCGTTTCCGACAATTAACTATAGGACCTATGAAGAGGAAAGGTTAATTTAGCGTAAAAGGTCGAAATCTGGGGTCTCTGGGTAATTCCTGTGTCCAACCCCTGAATTCGTCACCCTTCTATTACGCGCGTTTCCGGGTGGTGACGATCAAGGTGACGACGGATAATCTTCAGGTTGCGCGTGTTCGAACGGTAAAGGAAGTCGAACAGATCGCCAGCCAGGGGGATCGCGCCGATGGCGGTATCGATGCCGATATTGGCGATCATCCGCCATTGCTTCCAGCGCGGCAGGCCAAGGTTGCGCGCTTCCCAGACGGCATAGGCGCCCATGGCTGCAGTAAGGATATCACCGGCGAAAGGGACAAGCCCGGCTATCGCATCGAGCCCCACCTTGCGGCGCAGGACGGGTATGGTCACCGCCCGTTCGAGCAGTTTTTCCATCGCCTCGATCCGGCGGCGGACTTCCGCAGGGCTTGAGCCAAGGGGCACTTCGGGCGCCATGCGGCGGACCTTGTTAAGCGTTTCCATCGGGCGCGACCCTTTCAGAACCGGCAGCGCCACGCCGGCGCCTCACCCTATTTGGGGCGTCGTGCCAGTGCCAGCAAGGGGTGATGTCCGCGCGGGTTTGCAACGAAGCCCGGTTGCGGATCGCGCACAAGTGCCCAGCGCACCGGTGTGCCGAGCGGAATATAGCCGTTTGCCATGGTCAGCTGCGCTTCCGCTTCGGTCAGCAATTCCGCGCGCTTGGCCGGATCGGTTGCCGCGCGGGCATCTGCTGCCCGGCGGTCTGCCGTGGCGCTGCAGACCGGCCGGCCGGCATTGCAGGCGAACTGGTTGAGGTACCAGTCGGCCCGGCCATAGCGTGCCACGGCATCGACCAGTCGCAGGTCCGCGGCCGCATTCATCGCCACCCGGCGCAGCCTGAGCCCGACTGCTCCCAGATCCGCTTCAAGCCTGGCAAACACGGCATCGGAACCCGGGCCCTGGGGCAGGGCGATCCGCAGGGTTGCTGCATCGGGGTCCTTGGTCCATTTCGCCAGCCGCTGGCTTGCCGTGGCGCGGCGGGCGGCCATGTCGATGCCCGACCACCGCTCGCCGATGCCTGCAGGTGCATCGCCTGCCGTTGCCGGGACGAGGCGGCCGGTGGGCATCCAGCCGGGAATGCCCAGGTCTGCCGCCAAAGCATCGCGGTCGATTGCCATGGCCAGCGCCTCGCGCAGTTCGGCCCTGGCCAGCAGGCCCTCGCCATTGACGATGACCAGCCCGAACAGGCCTGCCACGGCATCGCTGCGCAGGAAACGCTGGGAAATCCCGGAAACGGCGCGTCCCAGGCCATAGTCGACCAGGGTGCCGCCCATTACGATGTCCGTCCTGCCATCGGCGAAAGCCTTGGTGGCGGCATCCGCCTCAAGCGGCGTAACGCGCAGCTTGCGGATCGTCTCCTGCCAGGTGGGATCTTCGGGCAAGCCGCGCTTTTCCGGTGCCACCGGCCGCAGGATGATTGCCCCTTTCTCGCGCCGCAACTGGAACGGGCCGGTCCCCCGTCCGCGATCGAGCAGGGCGAGTTCGGGCTGGGCGAGAAGGTCCAGCAGGTCGGGCACCGGACGCGACAGGCGTACCTCCAGAACCCGCCCGGTCATCGCCCGGATCTCGCTGATACCGTCAAGGTCAAGCGCCAGCGAGGTGCCGCGCAGGCCCGCGAGCGCCTGCTTCAGCGCATCGCGCGCTTTTTCCCCGCTGATCGGGCCACCCCCGGCATCGCTGCCCGCGCGCAGGCGGAAGATATAGGACAGGCCATCGTCGGTTACGATCCAGCGCTCCGCCAGGGCCGGAACGACGCGCCCCTCGGAATCGAATGCCACCAGACCCTCGGCGGTCGCGGCGCGAACCAGCCGCCCGTTGTCGCTCAGCCGCAGGCCTGCTTCCAGCAGCTCGTTCTGCGATCCGATGACAGTAATCTCAGCCTCGTCCTCGTCGACTTGCCGGCAGGCGGGCAGGGCCAGCAGAGCCAGACAGGCGGCGAGGACTTTTACCGGATAAAGGCGGTTGGGCATTGCGACATGGGTTAGGCCCGGACCGGGCAAACCTCAAGCCGCAGCAATCAGATCTTGCGCAGCGGGCCGTCGCGGCGGCTGCCAATTGCCGCGAAGGGGCGGTGGATCAGCAGGCTGTCATTGGCCGCTCCGGCGCTTTGCGCCGCGCGGGCCAGCTTGGGATCGATCTCGTCGCGGAAAGCGATGCCGAAGCGGTTGTCCTGGACCCATGCAATGGTGCCCTCGGTCCAGCCGATGTTCCGCAGGTTCACCCAGACGACCATGCCGCGCATGGCGCGCACCGAGCCTTCGGCCATCATGCCGCCGGCCGAAAGGTTGCGCATCTTGATGCGATGATCGATCTGTTCGCCGTCGATCCGCAGGTCGACAAGGACAAACAGGCTGTCGCGCGCGATTTGCCGGTTATCCGTCCCGCCCATGGTGTCTGCACTGCCTCCGCACGAAAAGCCCGCGCCCCCTGCGATACAGGCGCAGCTTGTTCATCCAATCGCGCGGAAAATAGCCGAAAGGCGGCAAACAACCCGTTAACAAACGCCTCCGGAAAGCGACGAAATGGACCGTCGCTCCGGAAAACATTTCCTCCGCTTGCCCAAGGGCGCGATCAATCGTCGCGCGATACCTTTTCGCGGCGTTCGTGGGCTTCCTGCGCTTCCACCGTCATCGTGGCGATGGGGCGCGCGATCAGGCGGCCAAGGCCGATGGGTTCGCCAGTCACCTCGCAATAGCCGTATTCGCCTTCCTCGATGCGGCGCAGGGCCGAATCGATCTTGGCGATCAGCTTGCGCTGCCGGTCACGTGTGCGCAGCTCGATACCCCAATCGGTTTCGCTTGACGCACGATCGTTGAGGTCGGGTTCGCGGATCGGCCCTTCCTGAAGGTTCTGCAGGGTATCTGCCGAAGAGTCGAGGATCGCGCGCTTCCATGCCGAAAGCAGCCGCCGGAAATAATCCAGCTGCGGTTCGGACATGTACTCTTCATTGTCGTTGGGAACATAGTCGCCGGCCAGGGCGCGCTTGGCCTTGGCCAGAATATCGATATCGTCAGCCGAAGCAGTGGGCATCAAGAAATCCTTCGCCTCCCAGGAGGTCGGCCCGGAGGCATCCCACGGTTCCGGATTTTTTCCGGTAACTGCCCCAGCGCCGATGTGAGCGGGCCTATAGTGGCGGGGCTTCACGCGCACAAGCGCAATCGCCGTCGAGTCCCGCTAATGCACTTTTTAACCTTTGCATTAACCTTTTGTTGACCATGATCGCCCAGCTTGGCCCTGTCGGCGGACACATGGGAATCCGCCTTTAGGGGGTACGAAGGATGAGCGCAGCCTGGATCAAGCCGGCCGAATTCAGCCCGGCGGATGAAACCGGAACCGACCTGCTCGTGGCGAGCTGCCTGGCCGCTGCCGCACAGGGAGATGTCTCTGCCTACTTCGATCTGGGGGTCGCCTATTCCACCGGAAGCCATGGTGCTCCGTGCGACCTGATCGAAGCGCACAAGTGGTTCAACCTTGCCGCTGTTGCCGGTTACGACGATGCTGCCCAGTGCCGCGCCGATGTTGCCGACGAGATGACGGCCCGCGAGATTGCCGAGGCCCAGCGCCGCGCCCGCGAGTGGATCGCCGCGACCAGCCGCAAAGCCGCCTGACATTATCCTTTCCGGAACGGGGTCCTTTCGCCCAGCCACAGCTGCTCGGCCCTGACCCCGGCCCGCTCCTTTTCCAGAAAATCCGCAACCGCCGCCCGGAAGCCGGGATGGACGATGTAGTGCGCCGACCAGGTCTCAACCGGCTCATAGCCGCGGGCCAGCTTGTGCCCCCCCTGCGCACCCGCTTCGACACGTGACAAGCCCAGTTCGATCGCTGCATCGATGGCTTGGTAATAGCACAGCTCGAAGTGCAGGAACGGCTTGTCGATCAGCGCGCCCCAGTACCGGCCATAGAGCGCCCGCGCGCCGATGAAGTTCAGCGCGCCTGCCATCGGCCTGCCATCGATCTCGGCGATGACCAGCAGGACCTTGTCGGCCATGCGCTCGCCAAGCAGCGAAAAGGCCTCGCGCGTGAGATAGGGCCTGCCCCATTTGCGTGCGCCGGTATCCTGATAGAATTGCCAGAAGGCGTCCCAGTGCGCTTCCCTGATCTCGGAGCCGGTCAGGCGGCGGATGGTCACACCCTCCTGCGCCGCGCGCCGCTCCTTGCGCAGCGTCTTGCGCTTGGCGGAGGAGAGCACGGCCAGGAAATCCTCGAAAGTGGCATAGCCGCGATTTTCCCAGTGAAACTGGATGTCGCTGCGCAGCATCCACCCGGCAGCCTCGAACAGCGGCAATTGCGCCGGTTCGATGAAGGTGGCGTGGGCCGACGACAGGCCGTTCGCCTCGCACACCTGTTCCGCCGCGCGAAGAAGCGCAGGCGCGAGCGCCGGGTCCCGGGTCAGCACGCGCGGACCGGTGGCCGGGGTGAAGGGCACGGCGATCTGCAGCTTGGGATAGTAAGACCCGCCCGCGCGGTGCCAGGCATCGGCCCAGGCATGATCGAAGACATATTCGCCCTGGCTGTGCTGCTTGAGGTAGGCTGGCAGGGCGGCGACCGGACCTGCGTCATCCAGCGAAAGCACCAGCGGAGCCGGCGTCCACCCGGTTCCCTTGCCGACACTGCCCGACTCTTCCAGCAAGGACAGGAAGACATGCGAGACGAAGGGATTGCCGCCATCGTGCAGGGCGTCCCAATCCGCGGCGGCAATGGCGCCGACGGAATCGGCGAGTTCCACTTTCGCAGCCATGCTCACGCCACTCCGGCGCCCTCGGCAATGGGCGCATCGGCATGGGCCGCAGCCCTTTCGCGCAGGTCCGCGTTGCGCACCGTCCATGTCGCCACGGGCAGGCCTCGCCTGCGCTGGCTGGCGGCGAAACGGCTCGGCAGGTCACGCACGTCGTAGGCGAGGAAATCGGGCTTTGCGATCCACAACCACAAGTGGCGTCGCAAGCGGCCGGGCAGGGCCTTGTCGTTTTCCTCGGTGAGGACCAGCCCCCGGGTCGTCAGCGGCGAATGGCGGGCAAACCAAGCGCAGACGCGCGGGTCAAAGCTCATCACCGCGTGCGGCCCCTGGTAGCCTTCAAGCGCGCGCCGCACCGCCAGGCAGATCGCCGGGACAGGCCGCTCGCGTCGTGATTTCACTTCGATGAGGATCGGCACCCTCCCGCCGACAAGATCGAGCACTTGCCGCAGGTGGGGGATGGTGTCGGTGCCGCCGGAAAGGCGGATCGTCCCGAGCTGCGCGGCGCTGCGCGCATTGACCGGCCCGCTCTCGCCCGTCAGCCGGTCAAGCTCGAAATCGTGGAAGACCATGGCCTGGTCATCGCTGGATTTCTGGACGTCGCACTCGATGCCCCAGCCGCGTTCGATGGCAGCGGCGAAGGCGGCGGGCGAATTTTCCGGCAGCCCATCTCCATGCAGCCCGCGGTGCGCGAACCGCGCGCCGGGCAGCCAGCTTGCCCGGCCCCCGTCAGGGGCCGGCGCCAGCCAGCGATCAAGCGGCGCTAACAGCGACAATGGCATCAACCTCTACCGCGGCGCCCAGCGGCAGGCAGGGCACGCCAACGGCGCTGCGGGCATGCTTGCCGGCATCGCCGAACACCGCGACCATCAGCTCCGAGGCGCCGTTGATCACCTTGGGCTGGTCGGTGAAGGCGCCGGTCGAATTGACGAAACCACCCAGCTTGACCACCCGTTCGACCCGCGAGAGCGAACCGAGCGCGGCCTTGAGCTGGGCCAGGATCATCAGCCCGCAGGCCTGCGCGGCGGCATTGCCCAGTTCCGCAGGAACATCCTCGCCCAGCCGCCCGGTCACCAGCTTGCCATCGATGAACGGCAACTGGCCCGAGACGTGCGCCAGCCCGCCCGCGACCACGACGGGAACATAGGCGGCCACGGGGGCGGCGGGTTCGGGAAGGACAAGGCCGAGTGCGGCCAGGCGGCTTTCGATGTCTGCGTCAGTCATGCAAGTCTCCGTAAAGCCTGCCGGTTATCCAGGGCAAGGCCTCGTTCCACGAATCGATCCGGGCGTGGGCATGGCCGGCCTTGTGCGCGCAATGGATATGCGGGGCGAGCAGCGGCTCGCCGCACAGGTGCAGGCGATGCACCTGCGGGGCCAGTTCGGCGACCGAGCCGTGATGGTGGGCAATGTCATCGACGAACAGCGCCCGGCTCGGCGCATACTCGGCAACAATGCGCTGCAGGGCCGGACCTTTCGGGCCCAGGTTGGTAAAGACCCTCAGGTCCAGCCCGTGCGCGGCAAGCTGGGCCGTGCGCGCGGCGTTGAAGTGATCGCCCAGGTTGGTGAGCACCACGACATCGGCCTCGCGGGCAATCTCGCCAATCGCCTCGATGGCTCCGGCAATCGGATACTGCCGGTCCATCTGGGTTTCGAAGAACTGGTTGAGCAGCCGCCAGGTTTCCTCTGCCGGCACCAGTTCGCCGGTGTCGGCACGATGCACCGCCTTGCCGAAATCGTTGCCGTTCCAGTGGAAATCGATGCCGTGGAATTCGAACAGCCAGTCGCGGAAGGGCTTCACCATGTGCAGCAGCACTTCATCGCAATCGGTGATCAGCAGGGGGCGGCTCATCGTGCCAGCCTTTCAGCCGCGGCGGCGAGCTGCGCCGGCGCAACCCCCAGCGCCTCGCTTGCCGCAACCAGATCGGGCTCATGCGCGCAGAGGAAATCGAGCACGGCACCCAGCATGCCGGGATCGCCCAGCCCGCCGCGCAGGTCATCCGGGGCAAGGCCGGTCAGCGCCAGCAGTCGCTGGGCGCGATTTTCGTCCGAAAGCACCCAGCCCAGCGCTCCCAGCGCCAGCACCTGGGGATCGGCTTCGGGGGATGGAGGCTCGCGGAGAATTGCCAGTTCCTTCGATTTGGGATTAGAGGACGCGCATGGCAAAGCGCATCCTTGTTGTCGAGGACAACGACCTCAACCGCAAGTTGTTCTGCGACGTCCTGAAGAGCCAGGGCTACGCGGTGGAACCTGTGGCCGACGGCCACGTCGCGCTGGATCGTGCGCGAGACTTTGTCCCCAACCTGATCATCATGGACATCCAGCTTGCCGACGTTTCCGGCGTGGAGCTGATCGAGAAGGCCAAGGCCGATCCGATCCTGCGCCCGATTCCGGTGCTGGCCGTCACCGCCTATGCCGGCAAGGGCGATGAGGAGCGCATCCGCGATGCCGGCGCGGAAGGCTACTTGGCCAAGCCGGTCTCGATCGGGCCGTTCATGATGGCGGTGAAGGGGCTGGTCGAGCGCGCCTGATTATCGGGCGTCCGGGTGCTGCCAAAGCGCGGCTTCCCGCCTGATCCACCCGGCGCCACTCGTGATCGACGCACGAGTGCCTCCACTTCGTGAAGCCTATTCTTCCTTGAACTTGTCGTGGCACTGCTTGCAGGCCGCGCCGGCTTCCTTCACCGCCTCCTGCAGGGTGACAACCGGCTGGCCGGCGGCGAAGGCGTCAGCGGCCGTCGAAAGCTTGGCGGATGCTGCCTGGAACTGGTCGAGCCGCGCCTTGAATTCGGCAGGCTGGGTCCAGACTTCCTGCTTGGTCTCGGTGCGCAGGCCATCGGCTGGGCCGCTGCCGGCGGGGAACCAGCCGGGCATGTCCTTGGCCTTTGCCGCCACGGTGACCACGGCGGCGCGGATCTTCTGCGCGTCGGGGGCCTGGGCCTTCATTTCATCGTTGATCGTCTTGAAGGCATCGCCCAGCGCCTCGAAATTCTCGTGCCGCGCATCGGCGGCACGGCCGCCGGGGGTGTCGGGATTGCCGCAGGCGGCAAGCGCCAGCAGGGGCAGGATCAGCGTGGTTCGGGCGATGGCATGGCGCATGGGAACGGCCTTCTTCCTCTCGTCGCGGTCGGCCCCGTGCCGACCGGTGTCTCGCTTCATGCCTGCAAGCGGGCCCCTTGCCAAGTTGTCACGACGGCGGACAGCGCCCCGGCAAGGCTTGACTTTTTCGCTCCATCGCCGCTTTTCGGCCCCAATCCCCGGCCAAGGGGCCGCACCAGACTTCGGGAGCACGTTTACGCATGGACCGCCAAGCCACTGACGAGAGGATCCGCGAGCTGATCGCCCCCTTCAACAAGAAGGGCGTGGAGATCGGCGATGCGACGACCTTTGCCGACGACCTGGAACTGGACAGCCTTTCGGTGATGGATTTCGTCGCCGCGATCGAGGATGAATTCGACATCATCATCTCGATGAACCAGCAGGCCGAGATCGAGAACTACGGCCAGCTGGTCGATGCCGTGGTGAAGCTGCGCGCATGAGCGACCTGTTCTCCAAGTTCGACCCGCTGATCGAACTGCGCCGCAACCTGCTCTCCGCCGGGCAGGAGGACCCGTTTGGTCTGGTGATGGAGAAGGTGATCTCGCCCACCGAAGCGATCTGCAACGGGCGGCCCACGATCCTGCTGGGCACCTACAACTACATGGGCATGACCTTCGATCCCGACGTCATCGCGGCGGGCAAGCAGGCGCTTGACGATTTCGGTGCGGGCACCACCGGCAGCCGCGTGCTGAACGGCACCTATGCCGGGCACAAGGCGGTCGAAGATGCGCTTTGCGAATTCTACGGCATGAAGCACGCCATGGTCTTCTCGACCGGGTACCAGGCGAACCTGGGCATCATCTCCACCGTCGCCGGAAAGGGCGATTACGTGGTGCTCGACATCGATAGCCACGCCTCGATCTGGGATGGCTGCAAGATGGGCGATGCCGAGGTCGTGCCCTTCAAGCACAACGATATCGAGGCGATGGAAAAGCGCCTGAAGCGCATCCCGGAAGGCGCAGGCAAGCTGGTCGTGCTCGAAGGCGTCTATTCGATGCTGGGCGACATCGCCCCGCTCAAGGAGATGATCAAGGTTGCCAAGGCCAACGGCGCAATGGTGCTGGTGGACGAGGCGCACTCGATGGGCTTCATCGGTCCCAACGGACGCGGCGTGGCGGAAGAACAGGGCTGCCTGGACGATGTGGATTTCGTCATCGGCACCTTCTCGAAATCGGTCGGCACGGTTGGCGGTTTCTGCGTTTCCAACCACCCGAAGTTCGAGATCCTGCGGCTGGTCTGCCGCCCCTATGTGTTCACCGCGAGCCTGCCGCCCAGCGTGGTGGCGACGGCCTGCACCTCGATCCGCAAGCTGATGCATGCCGGCAACAAGCGCGCCCACCTGTGGGAGAATTCGCGCACGCTGCACAAGGGGCTGAAGGATGCCGGCTTCCAGCTCGGCACCGATGAACCGCAGTCGGCGATCATCTCGGTGATCATGCCCGATCTCGAACGCGGCGCCGCCATGTGGGAAGCGCTGCTGCACGAAGGGCTTTACGTCAATCTCGCCCGCCCGCCGGCAACGCCCGCGAACATGACCCTGCTGCGCTGCTCGCTGTGTGCCGAACATACCGCGGAACAGGTGCAGAAGATCATCGGCATGTTCCAGCGGGCCGGGAAAACGGCAGGCATCCTCGGCTGATCGAATGGCGGGGGCGATGGTGCGACCGGGCTGGAAATCTCCTTCTGCCTGGCTGCGCGCCGCCGTCGTCGCGCTGGCCGTAGTGGGGGCCCTGCGCCTTCTTGCCCCGGCCCTGCGCCCGGCCACGCGCGGCATGGCGGACGATGCCTGTCCTTCGGCCGAAGCGTCCCTGTTGGACAAGGCTCTGCTCTCGCTGCGGGTGCTGGGCGGGGATCGACCCTATTTCGATCACTGGACCGCACTCTGCTTCTATGCCGAGGAAAACGCCGCGATCCTGCGCGAAGGGCGCAAGGTGGAGACGGCCTTCATCGGCGATTCGATCACCCGCAACTGGCTGATCAGCGATCCGGCGGCCTTTGCCGGGCCGCAGGTCAATCGCGGCATTTCCGGCCAGTCCGCAGCGCAGGTGCTGGCGCGGTTCCAGTCCGATGTCGTCGCACTGAAGCCGCGCACCGTGCACCTGATGATCGGCACCAATGATGTCGCCGGGCTGCACGGGCCATCGCGTCCGCAGGACTGGCAGGCAGCGATCCGCGCCATGGTCGATCTGGCGCAGGCAAACGGGATTGCCGTCATCCTCGCCACCCTGCCGCCGATGGCAGTCAATCCGGTCGATCCCGATCACCGACCTGCCGAGGTCATCCGACAGCAGAACGCGTGGCTGGCGCAGTTCGCGGCGGAGAAGGGGCTGGTCCTGGCCGATTACCACGCCGCGCTGGCCGATGCCCAAGGCGGCTTCCGGCCGGGCCTGTCGCTCGACGACATTCACCCTTCCGAACAGGGCTATGCCGCGATGAAGCCGGTGCTCGAAGGCGCGCTGGCGGCGGTCTCAGCCAGGCCAGCCGCCGAGGGGCGCTAGGATCACCCTGCCTGCACGGTCGTGGGGTGGGCGCACTTGGCTTCGGCTTCCTTGCCGCCGCCGCCCAGCAGGGTGATGGCGAGGAAGCCCGCTACGACCAGCGCGATGAAACCGGCAGTGGCCAGGCCCAGGTACTTGTCGATGAAGGCCTTGATCGGTGCGCCGAACAGGCGAAACAGTACGCCCACGATCATGAAGCTGATCGCCCGGCTGATCAGGCTGCCCAGCAGGAACACGCCCAGGCCCATGCCGATGAAGCCGGCGGTGATGGTCAGCAGCTTGAACGGGATCGGCGTCGCGCCCTTGGCCACGAAGATCCAGAAGCCGTATTCGTTGAGATAGCAGCGCGCGCTGGGGAAGCTGTCGGTCAGGCCAAGCAGCGCCAGGATCTGCGTACCCAGCGCATCGAACAGGAAATACCCGATGGCATAGCCCAGAAGGCCGCCGGCGACAGAGGCCAGCGTGGCGATCGCGGCAAAGCGCAACGCCTTCTTCGGTTCGGCAAGGCACATCAGGCCGAGCACCGGATGCGGCGGGATCGGGAAGAAGCTCGCTTCGATGAACGAGAACAGCGCCAGCCACCATTCGGCGCGCGGATCCGACGCCTTTGCCATGGTCCATTCGTAAAGGCGACGAAGCATGCGATCTCCCGGGGCGCTAGGTGGCGCCCTATTAGGGGGACTGCGGGAATCCGGCAAGCGCGCAGTCGATTAACCGATATGGTTCTTTGTGCTTGACAGCGTAACGCTGTTATGGCACAAATATGGAACATCGCGATGAACCGATTCGGATCGGTCTTCACCGCCTTCCCGCAACATTTTCCGGAAAGCCCTGCATGGCGGATAAGCCCAAGTCCTGCCCGCGCGCCCCCGTGGCCGTGCGGCAAAAGCCCAGCTTTGCCAAATGGTCGAAGTCCTTTCTCTCCGAACTCGCCGCCACGTCCAACGTTACCGCCTCGGCGCGCAAGGCGGGGGTAACCACCGCCACCGCCTATGATGCCCGCCGCGCCAACCCCGAATTCAACCGCGCCTGGCAGCGCGCCCTGTGCGAAGGCTATGATCACCTTGAGATGGAGCTGCTCCACCGCCTGCGGACCGGCGAGGTAAAGCCGGTTGCCGGGGCAAAGCGCGGCACCCGCGCCTTCGACAATGCCACCGCCTTTCGCCTGCTTGCCGCCCACCGCGACAGCGCCGCACGGCAGCGGGCGATCCAGTCGAACGAGGATGCCGAGAAGATCGTTCTTGCGATCAACGCCAAGCTGGAGGGCATGCGCCGCCGAATGCTCGCTGCCGCCAGCGAACCCCAGGGCGTGACGATCGCAGGGCAGGTCAGCGATGAACGCCGCGAACCGTAATGCCCTGCTCGCCTGGTTGCTCGACCAGGAAGAGGAGGTAAGGCTTGAGCACCTGCGCAGGCTATCCGAGGAAGAACGCAAGGAATTCGCCTCGCACTGGCGGCTTTGGGCCCGCAAGGACCAGCTCGCGCCTGCCGGTGACTGGCGCACCTGGCTGATCATGGCCGGTCGCGGTTTTGGCAAGACCCGCGCCGGGGCCGAATGGGTCCGCGCCGTGGCCGACAGCGATCCGCAGGCGCGCATCGCGCTGGTCGGCGCCTCGCTGGTTGAGGCGCGCTCGGTCATGGTGGAAGGGGAAAGCGGCCTGCTCGCGGTTTGCCCGCCGGGTCGCTGCCCTACCTTCGAACCCTCGTTGCGGCGGCTGACCTGGCCGAACGGCGCGCAGGCGCTGCTCTATTCCGCGCTTGAGCCCGAAGGCCTGCGTGGCCCGCAGCACAGCCACGCCTGGTGCGACGAAATTGCCAAGTGGGACAACGGCAGCTCGCGCGCCATGCGCGTGTGGGACAACCTGCTGCTCGGCATGCGTCTGGGCGAAAGCCCGCGGGTGCTGGCCACCACCACGCCGCGCGCGGTGCCGCTGATGCGCCGCGTGCTCTCGCGCGAGGAGGATGGCGTCGTCGTCACGCGGGGGCGGACAGAGGATAATGCCGCCAACCTGCCCGGCCGCTTCGTGCGCGATATCCGGCGCGAATATGGCCGTTCGCAGCTCGGCCGGCAGGAACTGGACGGCGAACTTCTCGAAGATATCGAAGGCGCGCTGTGGACCCGCGCCCTGATCGAGGCGGCGCGCGAGGGTTTCCCCTCGGCGTCGCCTCTGCAGCCGGAAAGCGCCCGCATCGTGATCGGCGTCGATCCGCCTGCCTCGGCGGGCGGCGATGCCTGCGGGATCATCGTCTGCGCCCTGGGCCATGATGGCATCGCCCGTGTGCTTGCCGATGCAAGCGTTACCCGGCCCAGCCCGGAGCGCTGGGCCCGCGCCGTCGCCAGCGCCGCCAGGGCCTGGACTGCCGACCGTGTCGTTGCCGAAGCCAACCAGGGTGGCGCCATGGTCGAAAGCGTATTGCGCGCCGCCGATGTCGCCCTGCCGCTCAGGCTGGTCCATGCCAGCAAGGGCAAGTCCGCGCGCGCCGAACCCGTTGCCGCACTCTACGAAGCGGGCCGCGTTCGCCACTGCGGGACTTTCCCGGCGCTGGAGGACGAACTGTGCGGCCTGATGGCCGGAGGCGCCTACGAGGGCCCGGGCCGATCGCCCGACCGCGCCGACGCGCTGGTCTGGGCCTTGACCGAACTGTGCTTGAAAAGCCGCGCCGCTCCGCGCGTCCACACCGATTTTTGACGAACGAAAGGCCCCCCATGTCCTTCCTCCAGACGCTTGCCGCCGCCTTCAAGGGCGGGGGTGATCGCGTGCCGCTGGCGCGCGCCTATACTTCTCCGTGGATCCTTGCCGAGGCCCATGCCGCCCGCGCGCCATTCGAATACCAGGGGGCGGTGCGGCGGGCCTATCTCGACAATCCGGTGGCCCAGCGCGCGGTGCGGCTGGTGGCGGAATCGATCGGGCAGGCACCGATGCTTCCTGTCGATCCCGCACTGGCGGCGCTGGTTTCCGAAACCAGTGCCGGGCAGCCCCTGCTTGAAACCCTGGCGGCGCAGCTTGTGCTGCATGGCAATGCCTTCGCGCAGGTGGTCAAGGACGGGCGCGGGCGGCCGATCGAACTCTTCGCCCTGCGCCCCGAACGCATGAGCGCCCAGCTTGGCGCCGACGGCTGGCCCACGGCCTGGACCTATCGCGTCGGCGAGAACGTGCTGACGATCCCGGTGCTGGACGAGGACGCGAGCCCCAACGTCATCCACATCCGCCACTTCCATCCGGTGGACGATCACTATGGCGCCGGCTGCCTTTCTGCTGCCGATCAGGCCGTGGCGATCCACAATGCCGCGAGCCTGTGGAACCGCGCCCTGCTCGACAATTCCGCCCGCCCGTCCGGCGCGCTGGTCTATGATGCGGGCGATGCAGGGGGGCTGACTGCCGACCAGTTCGACCGTCTGAAAGCCGAACTGGCCAATGCCTTCTCCGGCCGCGACAATGCCGGGCGCCCGATGCTGCTTGAAGGCGGGCTGAAGTGGCAGTCGCTGTCGCTTTCGCCGGCGGACATGGACTTTGCCACGCTCAAGGCTGCCGCGGCGCGCGATATTGCACTCGCCTTCGGGGTGCCGCCGATGCTGCTCGGCCTGCCGGGCGATTCGACCTATGCCAATTACCGCGAGGCCAACCGCGCTCTCTGGCGGCTGACGCTGCTGCCGCTGGCCGGCAAGCTGCTGGGCGCCCTGGGCGAGGGGTTGAAGACCTGGTTTGCCGACGAAAAGCTGGCCGTCGATCTCGATCGCGTGCCTGCCCTGGCCGAGGATCGCGAGCGGCTGTGGTCGCAGGTCAGCGCGGCTGATTTCCTTTCGTCCGATGAAAAGCGTGCCCTGCTGGGCCTGCCCCCGCGCGCGGATGCCGACGCGGAGGCTGCCCAAGCGCCCGCGAAGCCCACCCGCTCAAGGAACAAAACATGAACCGAGAAGACATGCTTGCCGGCCTGATTGCCCAGGCCGCGAGCACCGGCGCCGACCTGGTGACCCTGCGCGCCATTGTCGAGGAATCGAGCGAGCTGGGCGCGGTGCGCGTGCTGGCCCGCATGGGCCTCGACGATGCCAAGGCGCACGAGGACCTTTCCGAGCTGCGCGAACTGCTCGCCGCCTGGCGCGATGCCAAGCGCTCCGCCTGGCGCGCCTTCGTTTCTTGGGCGCTGCGCGGCGCGGCGGCGCTGCTGCTCATCGGCCTCGCCTATCGCCTCGGATTTTCGGAGATGCTGTCATGACTGAACCCGCGCCCACGGCCCTGCGTTTCGCCGGCTATGCCGCCCTGTTCGGCAGGCGCGATGCGGGGCTCGATGTCATTGCCCCCGGCGCCTTCGCCCGCAGTCTGGCCGAGCGGTCCGCGCCTTACCCGCTGCTGTGGCAGCACCGGCCGGACCTGCGCATCGGCTGGATCGAAAAGATCGCCGAAGACAAGCGCGGCCTGCGCGTGCTTGCCCGCATCGACAACCCCGTAGGCGGGGCGGCCACCGCGCTGAAGCGCGGCTCGGTCACCGGCCTGTCTTTCGGTTATCGCGTCCGCACCGCCCGCAATGACGGCATCGGCCGCGAGCTTTCCGACCTGCTGCTGTTCGAAGTCAGCCTCGTCACGCACCCGATGCAGCACGGCGCCCGGGTCCATCTCGTCGAATAGCCTCCCCTCCGCTCCAACCAGTCCGGCCGCCAACCCCTTTTCCCATGGGGAATTGCGGTCTTTTTCGTGAAAGGTGAACTGCCCCATGGATACCCCTGTCCCTGTCGATACGCTCGACACCTCCTTCGATATCGTCGCCCGCCAGGATGCCTGCGATGCGGCAATCGAAGGCCTGCGCACCGATGTCGAGGACGTAAAGTCGCGCCTCGACAAGGTATCGCGCGCTGCTGCCCGCCCGGTGCTCGACGGTGCCGCGCCGGTGCCTTCGGTCGAGGTGAAGAGCTTCGTCGATGGCTACCTGCGCCTTGGCCGTGAAGCCGAGGTGAAATCGCTGTCCGGCGCGGTCGCGGCCGATGGCGGCTTTGCCGTCCCGCGCGAGATCGACGAGCGCATCTCTGCCCAACTGAGGAAGATGAGCCCGATCCGCGGCATCGCGCAGGTCGTCCAGGTCGGCACGGCCGGCTATCGCAAGCTGGTGACCACCACCGGAGTCGCTTCCGGCTGGGTCAGCGAAACCGGCGCCCGCCCGGAAACCCAGACGCCAAAGTTCGCCGAAATTGTCCCGCCCTCGGGCGAGCTCTACGCCAATCCGGCGGCAAGCCAGGCCATGCTCGACGATGCGGCCTTCAACCTTGAAGAATGGCTGGCCGGTGAAATCGCCGCCGAATTCGCCCGCGCCGAAGGGGCCGCCTATGTCAGCGGCACCGGCACGAACCAGCCGCGCGGTTTCCTCTCCGCGCCGACTGCGGCCACCGCCGATGCCACCCGCGCCTTCGGCACGCTGCAGTTCATCGGCAGCGGCAATGCCACCGGCTTCGACACGGCGCCGGAACTGAAGCTGATCGACCTGGTCCACGCACTGAAGCCCGGCCATCGCCAGGGCGCCGTCTTCGTGATGAATTCGGCAACGCTTTCGGTGGTGCGCAAGCTCAAGGCGGCGGACGGCTCGTTCCTGTGGCAGCCGGGCATCATGGAAGGCCAGCCGGCCCGCCTGCTGGGCTATCCGGTGGTCGAGGCCGAGGACATGCCGGACGTTGCCGCCAATGCCTTCCCGATCGCCTTCGGCAACTTCCGCAATGGCTACCTGATCACCGAACGGACCGCGACGACGATCCTGCGCGATCCCTACACCAACAAGCCGTTCGTTCACTTCTACGCCACCAAGCGCGTGGGCGGCCAGGTGCTCGATTCGGATGCGATCAAACTGCTGAAGATCTCCACCTGAGGTCTTTGAACCGGCCGGCGAGCGCAGCCCCTCTCGCGCCCCGGCCGGTTTGCGCCCGCGCCTCCCTGCGGCTGCCGCTCCCTTCCCCCGCGGGAGGCGCGGGCGCCTTATCTTTCGCCTGACTGCGGTGCGGAAAGGTCATCCGGCTTTCCCTCGGCACGGCCCGTGCCCGGTGCCGCAAGCTCCCGATGGACCAGGCGCACACTCAAACGAACGGAGACCGCCATGAAGCGGGTTATCGTCGCCCAATCGACGCTTGCGCCACAGGCGCTCGCCGAGCTTAAGGAATGGCTCGGAATCACGACGGCGCAGGAGGACGCCACGCTTGCGGCCCTGATCCTCGCCGCGCTGGAAAGCTGCGAAGGGTTCACTGGCACCCTGCCGATCGAATGCGAATGCGAGGAATTGCTGCCGGTCTCCTCGCAATGGATGCGGATCGAGAGCCGGCCGGTCCATGCCATCACCGCGGTAGAGGCGATCCCCGCCGATGGCCCGCGCGTGACCCTGGAAACGGGCGCCTACGCGATCGAATTTGCCGCTGACGGAGCGGGGCTGGTCCGCATTGTCGATCCCGGGCTCGCCACCCGCGTGGCGGTTCGCTTCACGGCAGGACTGGCTCCCGATTGGACGGCGCTGCCCGATGGCCTGCGTCACAGTGTGGTGCGGCTCGCCGCCTATCATTACCGTCAGCGCGAAGGCGACGCAGGGCAGGCCCATCCGCCCGCCGCGGTTGCCGCGCTTTGGCGTCCCTGGCGCAGGCTGCGGCTGGCATGATTGCCACCAGGCCTGCCGCCTCGTTCGAAGGCTTCGCCGCCCGGCTGGCCGACAAGGCCCGGCGCCTGGCCGAAGCACGCGCCGAACTTGATGCCCGCGCCGCGCGCAACGATGCGTCGCGCTGGCGCAGTTCGGCCCTGCTCTGGCCCCTCTTCACCAAAGGATGATGCCGATGGAAGTGCCCTTCCGCGCCGCACTGCTCGGCTGGCTTGCCGCCGATCCGGCCCTGTCAGCCGCGTTGAACGCCATTGTCGAGGAAGCGCCCTCGCGAACCGCCTTGCCCTGGCTTGCCGTGGTCGCCAGCGCCAGCGCCGATTGGAGCGTCAAGGACCGTCAGGGACGCGAGGTGCGTCTGGCGCTGGAACTGCATTGCCGGGGTGACCGGCCCGAAAGCGCCAGCACCCTTGTTGCCGGCATCGAAAGCCGCATCGCCGCGATGCTTCGCGCACAGGATGGCTTCGAGATCGTCTCCAGCCAGTTCCTGCGCAGCCGCGCGGAACAGCGCGCCGCCAACACCCGCGCGATCCTTATCGAATACCGGTTCCGCCTGATTGCGCCCTGATCCCAGCGCGCACCCGACACCCCCAATCCCGCCCAAGGAGACCCCATCATGTCCGCCCAGAAAGGCGCTGCCTTCCTCCTCAAGATTTCCGATGGCGCAACGCCGCCCGTCTATCGCACCGTGGCCGGTCTGCGGACCACGCAGATGTCGATCACCGGCGATACCGTGGTGATCACCAGTCGCGATTCCGGCGGCTGGCGCGAATTGCTCTCCGGGGCGGGTATCCGCCAGGTCTCCGTTTCCGCCGCCGGCATCTTCCTCGGCAGCGAGGCGGAAAACCAGATCCGCGGCCACGTGCTGGCCGGCACGATCGACGATTACGAGCTCAGCTTCGAGGACGGCGCAAGGATGCGCGGTCGCTTCCTTGTCCAGCGACTCGATTACTCGGGCGATTACAACGGCGAGCGCAACTACTCGCTGGTGCTGGAGAGCTCGGGTGAGGTGGTTCCCGCGTGAGTGCGGGCGCAAACCCGCTGCGGGGTGAAGCAGAACTTCTCGTCGCGGGCCGGCCGCGCGTGCTGCGCCCGACCTTTTCGGCGCTGGTCGCGGCGGAAGAGGAGCTCGGCCCCCTCTTTGCGCTCGTTGAGCGGGCCGGTGAAGGGCAGCTGCGGATCGCCGAGATGGCGGCACTTTTCTGGCATTGCCTGAACGACCGCGACGGACTGACCCGCGAGGTCGTGGGCGAGGCAGTGGCTCAGGCCGGCCTTGCCGCCTGTGCGCTGCCGCTGCGTGCGCTCCTCGCCCAGATCCTCCAGGGCCGGGCGTGAGCGAGGGGCGCTTCGGCACTTCCGCCCTGCGCTTCTGTTCGCTCGCCGCCCGTATGCTCGGCTGGCACCCCGCCGAATTCTGGGACGCAACCCCTGCAGAACTTGCCGCCATCCTCGCCCCGCAAGGCGCAGACGGCGGACTCTCGCGCAACGATCTCACCCGAATGATGGAGCAGGATAATGGCTGACACCGTCGATACGCTGCTTGTCGATGTGCGCGCCTCGACCCAGGGGTTTGCGCAGGACATCGCGCAGATGCGCGGCACCTTCGATGGCACGCTGCTCAGCGGCTTCGAACAGGCCGGCACTGTCCTTGAACGCGGACTGACCACAGCGATCCGCAAGGGCACTTTCGGCTTCGAAGACCTGCGCCGCATATCGCTTGGCATCATCAACGACATTGCTGCTCAGGCCACGCGAACCCTGTTCGATTCGATCGGGCTGGGTGGTTCGGCTGGCGGGGGTGGTGGCACGCTGGGCGGGCTGTTCGGCGGCCTTATCGGCGGCCTGCTCGGCCTGCCGGGCCGCGCGATCGGCGGGCCGGTTTCTCCGGGCAAGGGCTATGTGGTAGGTGAACGCGGCCCCGAACTGTTCGTGCCGACAAGTGCCGGCCGGATCGAGAACGCGCTGGGAGCAGGCGGGTCGCGCGATGTGCGCATCGCCATCAGCGTCAATGCTCCCACCGGGCCGGCGGCCAGTCAGGCCCTGCAGCGCTCCAGCCGGCAGGTTGCGAGCGCCGTGCGCCGCGCGCTGCGCGAATTCTGAGGATTTCCATCATGGCCTTCTGGCTTGCCACTGCCCGCGAAGGGCAGGAAACCGACTGGATCCAGCGCTTCGACCCGCGCTTCTGGACGATAGATTTCCCGCGTCCGATGATGGCCTCGGTGGTTGCATCGGCCCCCGATGCACTGCGCGTCGATGCGGTGTTCATGACCGAGGGCGATCTGGCCGGGCTGATCTGGTCCAGCGAGGACCTGCTCGATCACCCCCTTCTCGCCTATCGGACCGACCGCGACTATACCGGGGCCACGCTCTCCTTCCGCTGGCGCTCGTCCGGGGTCGTCGCGCTCGATGCCGTCAACGGCCCGACGCTCACCGTCGAGGGCCGGGACGCCGCCGGAACTGCCCGGACATGGTACGTCCGCCTGTGGAACTATGCACAGGGCACGGGCAGCGATGCGCAGGTGTCCCTGCCGTTCAGGGAGCTTGCCGCAGGCTGGGCCGCCTATGGCGAGGCGGTCCACCCGGCTGCGATCGACCGCCTCTTCATTTCGCTTGTCGCTCCCGGTTATGTCGCCGGAAGCAGCACCCCGCTGCCGGCTCCGGCAGAAGCCTGGGTCGAACTCACCGGGATCGCCTGCACCGGTGCGCGCTGCATACTGGAAATCGGGGATGTCGTAGTGCCGCCGCATGGTCTGGCCTGCGCGACAGCCTATGACGATGCCTGCAACCAGACGCCGCAACGCCTGCTGCGCAACCTGATTGGCCTGGGTTATCGGGGATCGGTGCTGCACTACCTGGGCATGAGCCACTTTTTCAGGCTCAGCGCACAGGCTGGCGCATTCCTCGTGGACCCGGCAGCGCCCGCTTTCTGCACCCCTGCCGTTCGCTGGCACCGCGCCTACTTCGCCGCCTGCACCGAGGCCGGCCTCTCGCCGATTGCCTCGCTGTCCTATGAATTGCTGGCGCAGCATTGCCCTGATGCCTGGCAGCAGCGCGCCCATGACGGCGCGCCTGCGCGCACCGGCTGGGATCCGCCATCGGCACTGCTTTCGCCTGCCAGCAGCGCCGCAATGGCCTGGTTGCAGAAGGTCGGAGCCGCCGCTGCGACGATGCTGCGCGAGGCCGGCGCCGCGGTTCGTTTCCAGATTGGCGAGCCGTGGTGGTGGGTCGACGGGCAGAGACGGATCTGCCTCTATGATGATGCCGCCAAGGCCGCCTTGGGAGGCAATCCGCCGGTAATTGCCGATCTCGCAGCCCCGCTGACTGCGCCGCAGAAGGCGCTGCTCGACCAGGCCGGCGCGCTGCTTGCAGCGTCGACTGCGGCGCTGCGCGATGCCGTGCGTGCCGCTGCCGCACCGCAAGCGGCAGAGGTCTTGCTGCTCAGCTTCCTGCCGACCGTACTCGATCCGGCGACACCTGAAGCCCTGCGCGCAAACCTTCCGACCGGCTGGGCCAGTCCCGCGTTCGACCGGCTGCAACTGGAAGACTACGACTGGCTGACCGCTGGCAAGTCCGCCCTGCGCCGCGCCGCTTATGCGCTGGCCAATGACAGGCTCGGCTATCCACCGGCCGAGCAGGATTATCTGGCGGGTTTCGTGCCTGCCGGCCGCGAACCCGATCTCTGGCTCGCGATCGACGAGGGCATAGACGAAGCCCAGGCACGCAGCGCTCACGAGGTCTTCGTCTGGGCCCTGCCGCAGGTCTGCCGCGACGGTTTCGTGCGCTTGCCCACCCCGCAGGAGGACAGCCCCATGCAGGCTTTCGATGATATTGCCTATCCGCTCGCCCTTGGCCGCGATGCCACGGTCATTCCGGAATTTTCGACCAGCGTTTCGGTGACTGCATCCGGGTTCGAGCGCCGTAACAGCCTGTGGTCGAATGCGCGGCTGCGCTTCGATGTCGGGCCTGGCATCCGGTCCGAACTGGAACTGGGCGAACTGATCGCCTTCTTCCGTGCCAGGCGCGGCGCTGCGCGCGGCTTCCGCCTGCGCGACCCCACCGATTTCAGCTCCAGCGGAATGACCGGAACGCCGACGCCGGCCGATCAGTTGCTTGGCATCGGCGACGATGTAACGGCCAGCTATCCATTGGTAAAACGGTATGGCGAGGGCGCAGAGGCGCAGCTGCGCCGCATCACCCGGCCGCTTGCCGAAAGCGTCCTGGTCCAGGTTGGCTCCTCGGTGCTGGCTACGGGCTGGACGCTCGATCCCCTGGGTGTGGTTACCTTCCAGACACCGCCCGCAAGCGGCGTCGAAGTGCGCGCCGGCTTCCTGTTCGACGTGCCGGTGCGCTTTGCCGAGGACAGCCTGCAGGTGTCGGGCTCCAGCTTTGCCGCCGGGGAAGCGCCGAGCGTGCCGGTTGTCGAAGTGCGCGAGGCATCATGAGCCGGGTCTGGTTTTCCCAGTCGCTGGAAACGGTTGCCACGTTCTGGCGCGTTGCACGGCGCGACGGGGTTACGCTGGGTTTCACCACCCACGATGGCGATCTGTGGTTCGATGGCGTGCTGCACCGGGCCGTGCCCGGAATGCTGCCCTCGGCCATCCGCCGCAGTGCCGATCTCGAGCCTGACAGTGCCGAAGTCGAAGGGGCGCTCAGCCACGATTCGATCTCCACGGCAGACCTTGCCGCAGGACGCTTCGATGGTGCGCGGGTTGCGATCGGTCTGGTCGACTGGCGCAGCCTCGAACGTCACGTGCTCTATCGCGGTGCGATCGGGCAGGTGGTGGAGGAAGACGGCCGGTTCAACGCCGATCTTGTCTCTCGCAAGGCGGAATTGCAGCGCGATCCCGTGCCTCGCACCAGTCCCACGTGCCGTGCTGCTTTCTGCGGCCCCGGCTGCGGCCTCTCCGCCGCCCGCTTCACGCACGATGCGCGGGTTGTCGGCTGCGGTCTCGATACCGGCATCATCGCGCTCGAAGGCATAGCGGTGACGCAGGACCTTGTTGCCGGAGCCCTGCGCTGGCTCGATGGTCCGCTGTCGGGCACCGGCTCCGAGATTGCCGGCGTTTCAGGCAATGGCGTCGTGCTTTCCCTGCCGCTCGATGTCGTCCCGCCGACCGGCACGCGGGTGCGCCTGCGCGAAGGTTGCGACCGGACCCTTGCGACCTGCAGCTCCAGGTTTGGCAACGCGGTGAATTTCCAGGGCGAACCGCATTTGCCGGGGAATGACCTGATAGCCCGCTATCCCGTGGCAAATCCATGAGTGGCGAGGCTTTGGCCCGCGCCGCCATGGCCTTTGTCGGCTGCCCCTTCAGGCTGCACGGCCGCGATCCGGCAGCGGGCCTCGACTGTATCGGGCTGATCGAGGCATCGCTCCTCGCCATTGGCAGGCCTGCCCGCCTGCCCAATCGTTACGCTTTGCGAACGGGCCGTTGGCATGGCCTGGACGAAATGGCGCAAAGCTGCGGCTTCGCCTTGGCTCCAGGCGCCGAATTGCCGGGCGACATCTGTCTGTTCCGGCCATCGGCCATGCAGATGCATTTTGCGATTACCGGGCCTGACGCCGCCATTCGGATCGAGGCCCATGCGGGGCTTCGCAAGGTCGTCGCCACCCCCACTTCCGCAAGCACACCGCTCCGCCGCTGGCGGATGGACTGAGGCAAGACAATGGCAACACTGCTTTTTACCGCACTCGGCTCGCTGTTCGGCGGCCCGATCGCCGGCGCGCTCGGTGCATTGGTCGGGCGCCAGCTTGATCGCGCGATCATCGGTACGCCGGGACGAGAAGGCCCGCGCCTCAAGGAGCTTTCGGTCACGACCTCAAGCTATGGTACACCGATTCCCCGGGTCCATGGCAGGATGCGGGTGCCCGGCACGATTATCTGGGCCACCGACCTGGTTGAGCATCGCGACAAGCAGGGGGGCGGCAAGGGCAAGCCCTCCTACACCACCTACAGCTACTCCGCCTCGCTTGCCGTCGCGCTGTCGAGCCGCCCGTTGCAGGGCATCGGACGGATCTGGGCCGATGGCAATCTCCTGAGGGGGGCTGCGGGGGACATGAAAGCGGGGGGTGAAATCCGCTTTTACAACGGCTTCGGCGACCAGCCGGTCGACCCCTTGCTGGTTGCGGCAGAAGGGGCCGGTGAATGCCCGGCCTATCGCGGGTTGTCCTACGTCGTGTTCGAGGACCTGCAACTCGGGGACTTCGGCAACCGCATTCCAGCGCTCACCTTCGAAGTCTTCACCAGCGAGGGCGAACTCACCGTTTCGAGCCTGCTTGACGGTGTCATCGACGACGTATCCGGCAATCTTCCGCTCGAGGGTGTTGAAGGTATTTCCTGCGAGGGCCCGCTGGCGGACCTGCTCGGTCAAATGGATGCGGTTTTTCCGCTCGACTGCGATGTGAGCGGCGATCGTCTCTCGCTTGGGAGGGAGGGCGCCAGTCCGGTGCGGGCCTTGTCCGATGCGACGATATCGGTTGCCGATGATGCCTTTGGCGCGCAGCAAGGCTTCAGTCGCAAGCGGCTTCCCCAGCCCTCTTCCCGGCCTGAAATCCTGCGCTATTACGACGTCGACCGTGATTACCAGCCGGGCCTTCAGCGGGCCCCTGGCCGGCCCGCAGCAGGTCAGCCGGCGACAATCGACCTTCCGGTCGCCATCGCCGCCGGCAACGCCCGATCGCTCATATCCCGCACGGCGCAACGGGCGGGGTGGGCGCGGCAATCGCTTTCCTGGCGCACCGCCGAACTCGATCCTGCCATTGCTCCCGGCAGTCTCGTGACCATTCCGGGCGAGCCCGGCGTCTGGCGGGTTGAAGAATGGGAATGGCGCGAATCCGGGCTGGAACTGGGACTCTGGCGCGCGCCGGCGATCGCACCCGCCCTTGTCGGAGGAGATTCCGGCAGGCTCAATCCGCCGCTCGACCAGCCTGTTGGCGAGACCATCCTGCAAGCCTTCGAGCTGCCATGGGATGGCAACGGACCGGGCGATAGTCCGCTGCTCTACGCCGCCGTTTCATCACCTGCCGCAGGCTGGCCGGGTGCTGCGCTCTTTGCCGATCAGGGCGATGGACAGCTCCAGCCACTGGGGGCAAGCGGGCGGACCCGGGCGACGATTGGCGAAGTTCTCGGCGTCCTGTCTCCAAGCTCTCCGCACGTGTTTGACCGGAACTCGCAGATCGAGGTCCGCCTCGCCTCGCCCACGATGGCGCTTTCCTCCGCCGATGCACGTGCGCTTGCGTTCGGGGCAAATCGCGCCTTGCTTTGCAGCGAGATCGTTCAGTTTGCCGGGGCGGTATCGCTTGGCAACGGGCATTGGCGGCTCTCGGGTTTCCTGCGCGGCCGCGGCGGCACCGAGGCGGTGATCGCCGGCCATGGCGTGAACGAACGCTTCGTCCTGCTCGATGGCACTCAGGTGCCTCTCGATCCGGGCATTGTCGGTGATCTGGCCGGGGTCACGATTGCTGCCCTGGGCCTCGGCGAAAGCCAGCCGGTGATCAGCCAGATCGCCTGTCGCGGCATTACCCGCCGGCCGCTCAGCCCGGTCCATCCGCGAATGGCGAGCGATGGCTCCGGGGGGCTGGTGCTGCGCTGGACGCGTCGGGCGCGCGGCGCATGGGGCTGGCCGGATGGCGTGGACCTGCCTCTCAACGAAGAAACCGAAAGCTACCAGGTGGTCTACGAATCCGCCGGGGTCGCGTTGGCCGCCTGGACGGTATTCGAACCGCGGATCGAGATTGCGGCAAGCCTGCTTGCAAGCCTCGTCGAGGCAAGTCCGGCCGGTAATTTCGCGGTGCGCCAGCAGGGCAGGCACGGCCTGTCCGAACCGCTGTTGTTTGCTGCAACGGCATGAAACACAGGAGGAAACCGAAATGACCGACCCGATTTTCCTGGATCAGGTTACCCCTCGACTGGCGCTGCCGATGCTGTTTGCCGGGCAATCCCAGAAGGAAATTTTTGTAAACGAGGCGCTCGTCCGGATCGATGCGCTTTGCCATTGCATCATCGAGGATGAAATTGCGTCCCCACCGGCTTCCGCGCCTGACGGCACAGCCTGGCTGGTGGGTTCCGGCGCGACCGGAGAATGGGCGGGGCGCGACGGGGCAATCGCCTTGCGCCAACTCGGGCAATGGCAGTTTTCTGCGCCTGTGGACGGTATGCGAATCACCAATCGGGCGACCGGGCAGGTCATCGGGCGAGTGGACGATGCATGGGTCAGGCCAGTCGCGCCGCAAGTCCCTTCCGGAGGTGCCACGATCGACATCGAAGCGCGCGCAACCATCGCTGAACTGATCGCCAGACTACGCGAAGCCGGAATCTTCGCCATTGCCTGACCAGCAATGGCGGGAGTCCCGGAAATCCGCCAATGCTGGGAGAATTGCCATGCATTTTCTTGACCAACGCGTGGAAAATGCGGCATTCCTGCAACAGGATGGGGCTTTGATCGCTTGCGCGGCAAACCCTTAGGCGATAGACAGTCGCCACTCGGTGGCAACAATTCCAAGAAGAGGGGAATTTGTAATGCGGAAACTGGTCATAGGGATGGCGCTGGCTTCGACTGCCCTCGCCACGCCGGCACTGGCCCGTGACGACTCGTGGTACGTCGAACTCGACGGCGGTGCGATGCTCGTCGAAGACCTGAAGTACGATATCGGCACCACGGCGAACGCCATGCAGGTCGATAACAAGTACGGCTACGATTTCGGCGGTATCGTCGGTTATGACTTCGGCATGTTCCGTCTCGAAGCGGAAGCCAGCTGGCGCGAAGCCGATCCGGACGTCCTGAATTCGACGATCCGCATTCCGGCTGCCGGCAGCGTTGCCAGCCTGAAGTCGGGCATCGGTCGTTACGACTACGTCGCCGGTGACACGAACGCGCTGAGCTTCATGCTCAACGGCCTGCTCGATTTCGGTCCCGATGATGGCCTCCAGGGCTTCATTGGCGGCGGTGTCGGCGTTGCACGCGTCGGCGCTCACTACTCGATCAACTCGGCTGGCCCGGGCATCGTCAACGACAGCGATTCGGGCTTCGCCTGGCAGGCTCTCGCTGGCGTCCGCGCACCGCTCAACGATCACTGGGATGTCGGTCTGAAGTATCGCTTCTTCAACGTGAACAACGTTGACATGGTCGATACCGGCGGTCGCGCAATGTCCACGCGCTTCCGTACTCACAGCCTGATGGGTTCGCTGACCTACAACTTCGGTGGTGCAGAACCGGTGGCTCCGCCGCCTCCGCCGCCGCCGCCGCCGCCGCCGCCGCCCCCGCCTCCCCCGCCGCCGCCGCCGCCTCCGCCGCCGCCGTGCAACAAGGGCCCGTACATCGTGTTCTTCGACTGGGATAAGTCGGACATCACGCCTGAGGCAGCGTCGATCCTCGACAACGCCATCTCGGCTTACGGCAATTGCGGTGGTGCGCAGATCATGCTCGCCGGTCACGCTGACCGCTCGGGTGCGCCCAAGTACAACATGGGCCTCTCGGCACGTCGCAATGACTCGGTCACTGCCTACCTGACCAGCCGTGGCGTCCCGGGCGGTGTCATCACCAGCCAGGCCTTCGGCGAAACGGTCCAGCGCGTCCCGACCGCCGACGGCGTTCGCGAGCTGCAGAACCGTCGCGTCGAGATCAACTACGGTCCGGGTTCGGGCAATTGATCTCAGCCGCTAGGCAAACGAATTGGGGGCCGGAGCAATCCGGCCCCTTTTTCTTTGCGCGATGCCCGGCGCAAACGCGCCCCGTCCGCCAACGATTCAAATTCCTGAAAGAGCGAAATCAGTCCGCGTAGCGGATTGGATCGACACGGCCAGCTTGGGCAAAACCCTGCTTGCGCAGGCGGCAGCTATCGCAGACACCGCAGGCCAGGTCACCGGGCTGGGGATCATAGCAGGACCAGCTCAGGGCGGGATCGAGCCCGAGCCGGAACGCCTCGCTGGCGATCTCGGCCTTGCTCATGAACTGCAAGGGCGCATGAATGGTAAAGCCCCGTCCCTCTACGCCGGCCTTTGTCGCCAGGTTGGCCAGATCGGTAAAGCCTGCGATGAATTCGGGACGGCAATCGGGATACCCCGAATAGTCGAGAGCATTGACGCCGATGAAAATATCGCGCGCACCCACTGCCTCCGCCCAGGCGAGCGTCAACGAGAGAAAGACCAGGTTTCTGGCCGGTACATAGGTAACCGGAATCTCATCTCCAACACCGGATGCCGGCACATCGATATCGTCCGTCAGAGCGGAACCGCCGAATTGCCGCAGGTCGAGCGGCAGGACCACATGCCGATCGGCACCCAACTCGCCGGCGATAGCCGAGGCTGACGATAACTCACGCCGATGACGCTGGTTATAGTCGATGGTCAGCGCAAACAGCCTGAACCCGGCCTCGCGGGCATGGCCGGCTGCGACCATGGAATCCAGACCACCTGATAGCAGCACAACGGCTGCAGGCCTCTCTGCGCTGCGATTTTCCATGATCACCGGCTAGACGCCCACTTGGTCGCGGGCAATTGATTTCAGCTCGTGCAGTCGCCGACCCGGCGCCCCTCAGCCGCGAAATCGAAGGGCAGACCGCCTGCGATGCCTTGCGACTGCAATTGCACCAGCTGATCGTTTTCCCGCCGGATCTGGGTGCGGCCATAACCGCGGCCTCGGCAGGTGTACTGTACGGTTACCTGGTTCGGCTGGTCATCAACGACGAGCCTTTCACAAGCCTGCTCGGGATGGCGCAGCTGGATCAGTCCCCGTCCGTCCTGAAGGCACACGCGCTCGACCTGATTCCGCTCGCCGCGAATGCGCAATTCCCAGCGACCGTCCGCCAGCTGGTCCAGCATGGTGAGCGGACGCTTTTGCCCGAGTGCCGGTGCTTGCGCCCCGACAGCCAGCATCGCCGCCAAAACCACTGCGGGTCGAAAGAACCCAGCCAGACTCATCGCGTCACTCCTGCGGGGCCGCATCGAGAAGCGTAGCCCGAGTAATACGTATAAACGAAAAAGCCGCTGCGACCAAGCGTGTTAAACCATCGACGAACTGTGCCTAGATTTCGATCCGGAAAAGGCGCGAACAAAAGGCGCAGTCGATAGAAACAAGCCCATCATCGTCCCGCATTTCGATGCGGTCTTCTTCCGCGAAACGCGACAGGATCGAACGATAGTGTTCCTCGGTACAACGACATCCGCGTGAGAGCCCGGATCCCGGCTCTACCCGGATCTCGGCCTCGTCGTGAAACAGGCGCCAGACAATAGCTTCCAGCGAAAGATCGCGGCTTGCAAGCTCGTCCGCTCGCACCGAACCGCCTAGCGCTGCAACGTGTTCCCATTCCGGATGGTCCATGCGGACATGCAACCTTTCGCGGCCCTCCTCACCATCAGGCAGGTGCTGGACCAGGAAGCCAGCGGCAATGCAGCCGCTGCTTCCGGCGCGCACGGCAATCCGGATCAGCGTGGGAATCTGTTCGGACTGAGCGAAATAGTTCTCGCAGGATTCCGCCAGCGTTACGCCGACCAGCGGCACGATGCCCTGGTATCGCTGTCCCGATTCGCCAATATCGAAGGTGACCGCCAGGTAGCCCGAGCCAAGCAGGCTGGTGAGCGAGGGCATGGCTTCCAGGGCTGCCAGCCGCTCGGCATCGTGACGCACATAGCCGCGAATCTCGCCCCCCCGGAAATCGCACACCAGAAGGTCGACGATACCGTCATCGCTCTGCGCCTGCAGCGTCAGCTGGCTGCCATCGTTCTTGAGCAGCGAACCCAGAAGCACCGTGACAACGAGCGCTTCGGCCAGCAACTGGCGAATTGCGACGGGATAGTCATGCGCGGAGAGGATCGTGTCCAGCACAGGACCAAGACGAACCACCCGTCCGCGCGCATTCCGCTCAGGCAGGGTGAAGGCCAGCACCCGGTCAAAACCGGTCTCGCCTTCAGGAATGCCCGCCTCCTCCGTCACAGCAGCCCCGCTGCCCAGAGCAGGATGCTCTTCTGCGCGTGGATACGGTTCTCCGCCTCGTCCCAGACAACCGATTGTGGGCCATCGATCACACCGTCAGTCACTTCCTCTCCGCGATGGGCAGGCAGGCAGTGCAGGAACAGGGCATCCCCCTTTGCGCGGGCCATAAGGTCTTCGTTGACCTGGAACGGCGTCATCGCAGCAATGCGGGCTTCGGCTCCGGTCTGGCCCATGGAAACCCAGGTGTCCGTCACAACCACATCCGCACCATCAACGGCCGAGGCGGCATCGCGGTGGGTGGTGATGACCGCGCCGGCGGCCTGTGCCCTGGCGACGAAATCCCGATCGCAGTCATACCCATCTGGCACGCCGATACGGACGTTGAACTTCATCAGCCCCGCCGCTTCGACGATCGAGTTGAGCACGTTGTTACCATCGCCAAGCCAGGCGACTTCAAGTCCGGGCAGGGCCTTGCCGTGCTCGATCACCGTCAGCAGATCGGCAACGATCTGGCAGGGGTGGGAAAGGTCGGTCAGGCCATTGATCACCGGTACCGTGGCATGAGCAGCCATCTCCTCGACCTTCGCGTGATCGTCGGTGCGGATCATGATTGCATCGACCATGCGGCTGAGAACCCGCGCGGTGTCGGCAATTGTTTCGCCCCGGCCGAGCTGCATCGAACCGGCTTCCATCACGATGGCTCCGCCACCCAGCTGGCGCATCGCCATATCGAAGCTGACGCGAGTTCGCGTCGAACTCTTCTCGAAAATCATGGCCAGCGTACGCCCGGCGAGAGGCGCATCGCGATCGGCCGCGCCCTTGGGCATGCCGGTGCGCGCGTACTTGCGCGACAAGGCATCGTTGATCATGGCGGCGACGGCATCGCCGCCGGCATCTGCGAGGTTCAGGAAGTGGCGCGTGGTCATGCCGGTGCATCCGCCTTGTAGCTCGCTGCTGCGGCAGAGAGCTTTTCCATGAATTCATCGACGTGGGCATCGTCGATCACGAGCGGCGGCACGAGCCGGAAGGTGTTGTCACCACCAGACACCGTAAGCAACTGGTGGTTGTCGCGCATGTGAGCCACGAAGCCGCGCGGTTCGGGCTTCATCTTCACGCCCAGCATCAGCCCCTTGCCGCGGACTTCCTCGAACAGTTCGGGATAGTTGCCGATGAACTGTTCCAGCCGGGCCCGCACCTTGTCACCCATGGTGCGGACGCGATCGAGAAATTCCTCATTTGCCACGGCATCGAGCACGGCTTCGCCAGCGGCCATCGCCAGCGGATTGCCGCCATAGGTCGATCCATGCGTACCGATCACCATTCCCCTGGCTGCCTTCTCGGTGGCAAGGCAGGCGCCCAGCGGGAAGCCGCCGCCGATACCCTTTGCGCTGGCGAGAATATCCGGTTCGATGCCGTAATGCTCATAGGCGAAGAACTTGCCGGTGCGGGCATAGCCGCACTGCACTTCGTCCAGCACGAGCATCAGGTCATGCTCGTCAGCCAATGCGCGCAGGCCCTTCATGAATTCGTCCGAGGCCGGGCGGATGCCGCCTTCGCCCTGGACGGGCTCGACCAGGAAGCCTGCCGTGTTGGGGCCGATTGCCGCCTTCGCTGCCTCAAGGTCGTCGAATTCGACGTATTTGAACCCGGCGAGCAGCGGCAGGAACCCCTTGTGCATCTTTTCCTGGTTCGATGCGCTGATGGTCGCCAGCGTGCGGCCGTGGAAGGCGTTCTTGAAGGTGATCAGCTCGTACTTGTGGTCGTTCCCGACATGCTGGTGGTAGGCGCGCGCGGTCTTGATCGCGCATTCCACCGCTTCCGCACCTGAATTGGTGAAGAACACGGTGTCGGCAAAGGTCAGGTCGACGATCCGCTGGGCAAGGTGTTCGCCCTGGGGGCTGCCATAGAGGTTCGATACGTGCATCAGCGTTTCGGCCTGGCTCTGGATCGCGCCAATCAGGCCCTTGTGCGAATGGCCAAGGATGTTCACGGCGATGCCTGCCGCGAAGTCGAGATAACGTTGCCCGTCTTCGCCGATCAGGTGGCAGTGGTCGCCCTGTACGGGCCGGAACGCGCACCGCGGGTAAACTGGCATCAGCGGGGTAATCGACATCGAACGTATCCTTTGAATTCCAGAAATTGGCAGAACTGGGGAACGCAAACGACAAATGGCGACTCCATACGGAGCCGCCATTGCCACGCGTTTATTCGGTTGCGCGCCGCCGGTCAATTTCCGGCAGCGGTGCGCCGGCTGTCAGTCCTGGCGCGGCACCAGGTTGACCGCCGAGTACTTGCCTCGTCGATCGACCTCGATGTCGAATTCAAGCCGGTCGCCTTCATTCAGGTCGCGAAGACCCGAACGCTCGACCGCGCTGATGTGGACGAACGCATCCGGCTGGCCATCATCACGGGTGATGAAACCGAAGCCCTTCATCGAATTGAAGAACTTCACCGTGCCGGTCGCCTTTTCACCGGTCAGCTGGCGCTGGGGCGCAGCTTCGCGCTTTTCAACGGCGATCACATCGCCCACGACCGAGAGGTCGCTGGCAGAAATCTTGCCGCCGCGGTCAACCAGCGTGAACTCAAGCCCCTGGCCTTCGGCCAGGCCTTCAAGCCCGGCACGCTCGACCGCGCTGATGTGGACGAAGACGTCTTCGCCGCCACCTTCCTGCTGGATGAAGCCGAAGCCCTTCTGTGCGTTGAAGAACTTGACGACGCCCTTGCCCTGGCCAACGACCTGGGCCGGCATGCCGCCGCCACCGCCACCGCGGGGACCGCCGCCGAAGCCGCCGCCGCCACCGCGGGGGCCGCCGCCGAAGCCGCCGCGATCGCCGCCGCCGAAGCCGCCGCGCGGGCCGCCGCCGCCAAAGCGATCACCACCGCCGCCAAAGCGATCACCACCGCCGCCGAAGCGGTCGCCGCCACCAAAGCGGTCACCACCGCCCATGAACGGGTCGAAATTATCCTCTCCGAAACCGTCCCGCTTGTCGCGTCCCCGGCCGCGACGTCCTCTATCGAAACCCATAAACCTGCAATTACCTTCGCTTCGCCCAGTCATCACTGCCCAAACGACGCGGACGAGACGCGTTGGGCGACAGGACGAGCACCCACCTTTGCAAGCGGCACTCCCCTCTGCAAAATCGGGCATAACCTAAAAAAACCGCAAGAGCGAATCGAATCCGTGCATGGGCTATTTGTCGGAGAGGCGTGACATTTCTGCACGACGGGGCGGGGCATGCCGGTGAACGTGCTTGCCAGCCGATCAGCGCGCGACATAGAAGCTGCGCGATTGTTTTCGGGCCAGCAGGAAGGCAGGACATGTTTCGCAAGTTGACCGACCGGGTTTATGCCAGTCCGCAGATCGAACTGGCCGATGTGACGCAGGCGGCGGCCGAGGGCTTCGCCCTGATCATCAACAACCGCCCTGAGGGCGAAAGTGCAGACCAGACGCCCGGCAGCGAGATCGAGGCGGCTGCCGCTGCCGCCGGCCTTGGATACGTTGCCATCCCGGTCACCCACGCGGGCTTCAGCGAGCCGCAGGTTCGCGCCATGGCCGATGCGCTGGCGGGCGAAGGCAAGGTGTTGGCCTATTGCCGGTCCGGCACGCGCTCGACCCTGCTCTGGGCCCTGGCCGAGGCAAGCCGCGGGGAAGATCCCGAAGCCCTGGCCGTTGCGGCAGCGGGGGCGGTATACGATCTTGGCCCGGTCCGTTCACTCCTCGACATGCTTTCGGCACAGGCCAGGTGATCGCGACCCTGGTCCAGATTGCCGTTTCCCTGTTCGCCGTGCTTGCCCTTGCGGCTCTGGCGAGGCGCATGAGCCTTGGCGGCGATGTCCGCTTGCGCGACAAGGCCGAGGCCTGCGCCCTTGCTGAAGCCGCAGTCTGCGGCTTTTCTCCGGTTGAGGTGACGCTGGACAAGGCGGGGATCGGCGCGCTGCTACGCGATGCGCAGGACCGGGTGATGTTGCTCAAGCGGCACGGCGCCCACTTTGCCGCCCGCCTGCTTGCCAGCCACGAAGGCCTGCGGCTCGACCGGAATTTCCTCACCATCTCGACGGGCGAGCGCACCTTCGGCACGGTAACGCTCGACCTTGGCGGCGAAGCACAGGCCTGGGCAGGTAGCCTGCGCCGGTTGGGCAAGGCGCGATGAAATTCGATCCCGTCACCCTCGCGACGCCCGCCTTCCTGATCCTCATCGTGATCGAGATGCTGTGGGCGCGCAGGAAAAGGCCGGCGGCCTACGAGCCCGCCGATACGCTCGTTTCGCTGCTCATGGGATTGGGCAGCGTGGTGGCGGGAATGCTGACCGGCTGGCTGGTGCTGGAAGTGATGTTCGCAGCCTTTGAGCTGCGCCCGCTTACCGTTAGCTGGGAATGGTGGGCGTGGATCGCCTGCTTCGTGCTTGATGACCTTGCCTATTACTGGATCCATCGCACCGGCCACCGCGTCCGCTGGTTCTGGGCCAGCCATGTCAATCATCATTCCAGCCAGCACTACAACCTCTCGACCGCGCTCAGGCAAAGCTGGACCGGGTTCATCGCGCTGGGCTTCCTGTTCCGCGTGCCGCTGGCGCTTGCCGGTTTTCATCCCCTGATGATCGCTACCTGCGTGGGCGTGAACCTGACCTACCAGTTCTGGATTCACACAGAGGCTATCGGCCGCATGCCCCGGTGGTTTGAGGCCGTGTTCAACACGCCGGGATTCCACCGCGTTCACCACGCCGTCAATCCGCAGTACCTCGACCGGAATTATGCCGGCGTGTTCATCGTCTGGGATCGCCTTTTCGGCACCTTTCAGCCCGAGCAGGAGGGGGTGCGCATCCACTATGGGATCGTCAGGCAGCTTGGCAGTTTCAACCTGCTGTGGACTGCTTTCCACGAATGGATCGGCATTGCCCGTGACGTTTGGACTGCCCCGTGGCGGCACAAGCTTTCCTACATCTGGCGCGTCCCGGGCTGGACCCATGACGGCAGCCGCGACACCAGCGACGCGATCCGTCAACGCTGGCTGTCCCGCCAATCGGACTGACCTTCCCCCGGCTACTTGCCGATAACAAAAAAGGGCCCGGAAGCGGCTGGCTTCCGGGCCTTGTAGTTGCGTTCGCAGGAGGAACGTCGGGAGGCGGGACCGAGAGGAGGAGAGGAGGAGAGCTCCCGATCCCGCCAAGTTCGGGACAAGCGCTTAGTAGTTGTATGCGCGCTCGCCGTGTTCGTTGAGGTCGAGGCCTTCGCGCTCGGCATCTTCGCTGGGGCGCAGTCCGAAGACCTTGTCGATGGCGAAGAACAGCACGGCGGAGACCAGGCCCGACCAGACCAGGGTCAGGCTGACCGCCTTGATCTGCGTGACCAGCTGTGCGGCCATGTCATAGGTGCCGGGAACGGCGGGGAACTTCGTGTAATCGAAGAAGCCCTGGCCGCCGAGCGCCGGGTCGGCGACGATGGCGGTGCCGATGGCGCCGACGATGCCGCCCACGCAGTGCACGCCGAAGACATCGAGCGTATCGTCGTACTTCAGCTTGTTCTTCACCGTGGAGACGAAGAAGTAGCAGATCGGCGAAACGATCAGGCCAAGGGCAATGGAGGTCATCGGAGCCGCGAAGCCGGAGGCCGGGGTGATCGCGACGAGGCCGGCGACGGCACCCGTGGCGGCACCCAGCATCGAGGGCTTGCCGTGGTGGGCCTGCTCGACGAGCGACCAGGAAAGCGCGGCGGCAGCCGTGGCGACGAAGGTGTTGATGAAGGCCACCGCGGTCACGCCGTTGACTTCGAGGTTGGAGCCAGCGTTGAAGCCGAACCAGCCCACCCACAGCAGCGAAGCGCCGATCATCGTCATGGTCAGCGAGTGTGGGGGAGTGGCTTCCTTGCCAAAGCCCAGGCGCTTGCCGATCATGAGGCAGCCCACAAGGCCTGCGATACCGGCGTTGATGTGCACCACCGTGCCACCGGCGAAGTCCAGCGCACCCCAGCCCCAGAGCAGACCGGCATCGGTCGGTGCATCAGGCAGGAAGTCCGGTCCGGCCCAGTACCAAACCATGTGCGCGATCGGGAAATAGGCGATCGTCAGCCACAGGACAGTGAACAGCATCAGCGGCCAGAACTTGATGCGTTCGGCAAAGGCGCCGACGATCAGGGCCGGCGTGATGCAGGCGAAGGTCATCTGGAAAATGACGAAAACGAATTCAGGCAGGTAGACGTTGTTCGAGAACGTCGCGGCATAGGTCGAAGCCGAAACACCCTGGAGGAACGCCTTGTCGAAGCCGCCGACCAGCGATGGCCAGGGCGTGTTGGTAGAGGTGAAGGCCATCGTATAGCCCCAGCCCACCCACACGAGGGCGGCCACGCTGACGATCATGAAAACCTGCATCAGCACCGAAAGCATGTTCTTGGTGCGGACCAGGCCGCCGTAGAACAGCGCCAGTGCGGGGATGCTCATCAGCAGCACGAGGACCGAGCTGACCAGCATCCAGCTGGTATCGCCCTTGTTCACCATGGTAGCCATTTGCTCGACTGTCGGCGCCTTGATAGGCCCAGCGGCAGCGGCCTCCTGTGCGAAGGCGGCGGTGGCGGTGAGCAGCGAAGTGCCTACAGCGCCGGCGCCGCAAATCAGTTTGCGGAACATTGTGTTTTCCCTCCTGTCGGATTGGCGCGTCACAGCGCTGTATCCCCGGCTTCGCCGGTGCGAATGCGCACGGCCTGCGCGAGGTCGAGGACGAAGATCTTGCCGTCGCCGATGGCCGATGTGCTTGCCACTTGCTGGATGGTTTCGACCACCTGGGGTGCAAGATCGTTGCTTGCGGCAATCTCGATCTTCACCTTGGGCAGCATGTTGGTGGAATATTCTGCCCCGCGGTAAATCTCGGTCTGCCCCTTTTGCCTTCCGAAGCCTTTGACTTCAGACACTGTCATGCCGGCAATCCCGATCGAACCGAGCGCTTCGCGCACTTCGTCGAGCTTGAACGGCTTGATAATGGCGATGATGAATTTCATGCCTGTTTCCTGTCAGCCTGCCGGACCCGCTCCGGCTGGACTGACTTCGCAAAGCGCGTGCCAGAATTAGAAAAATAAAGAAATTCAGGTAAATAAGGAAAACGATAGTCAGGCAATGCTGCGATGCAGCGCCCGATTCGCAAGCATGTGCCTAAAAATTAGGCAGTGATGAGCTCGGCGAAAACGGGCAAATGATCCGATGCACGGGCGGCGAGGGGGCTGTGATGCACACCCTTGCGCAGGCACTGCCATTCGCTCGAGACGACGATCCGGTCCAATGCAGCAACGGGCTGCCGGGTCGGGAAGGAATTGCCCGGCGTCAGCAGGTGCCAGCCATTGTCGACCTCGCGCATCGCCCCGCGTGCGTGCGACCACTGGTTGAAATCGCCCATCAGGACGGCAGGCGCGGTCCGTCCGCAATTGGCAATGTGGTTGAGCACTGCGCGAAGCTGGTGCCGGCGGCGCAGGCCTGACAGGTCAAGGTGCATACCCACCACCAGCAGGCGTTTCCCGGCAATCGACAGTTCCGCGCAGACGGCGCCCCGCGGCTCGAGCGTGGGCAAGGGCACCGGCTCGGCGTGGATCACCTCGATCTCTCGGCGCACCAGCAGGGCATTGCCGTGCCAGCCGATCGAATCCGGGCGCATGCGAAGCGGCACCGCTTTCCACGGCGAATGATCGTCGATGGCCTGTCGCGGCAGGACGCTGGCCCGGTCGCCAAAGCGCAGGTCCGCTTCCTGAAGCGCGATCACATCGGCATCGATCTCGCGCAGGACCGCAAGGATGCGATCGGGATCCCGCCTGCGGTCAAGCCCCACGGCCTTGTGAATGTTGTAGCTGGCAACCTTGATATGCACGGGATCGGGTTCAGCCTGTCTCGCCGGGGATGTAGCGGTCCGTCGGCCGCGCGGGAAGGCCATCGATGCTGCGGGTGCGCGATCCGTACTTGGCGGTCCATTCACCGGCGTCCTTGCCGCTGTGGAACTTCACCAGCGTTTCGCGGTGCCGCTCGTGCGACATCATCGGTACGCCCCAGCCGCAGCTCGTCTGCACGCTTTCCACGGCAATGTCGAAGATCTGGCGGGTGCCCGGCAGCAGGGTGAAATGGGGGGCAAGTTCCGGCCAGTCTGGATCGGCAGGCAACACGGGCCGGCCGCGCCCGTAGATTCGCAGGATAAGCGCCGGCTGGTCGAAATTGCACATCATCACCGTGATGCGGCCGTCTGCCAGCAGGTGGGCGTTGGTCTCGTTGCCCGAACCTGCAAGGTCCAGGTAGGCAACGCGGCGGGGCGAGAGCACGCGGAACGTATCGGCCAGCCCCTTGGGGCTGAGGTTTATCCGCCCCTCGCTCGCGGAAGTGGCGACAAAATAGACCGATTGTTTGTCGATCATCTCGACATGGCTGGCCGTCAGGCTATCTGTGAACTCGGCCATGCGAACATGGCTAGACCAAGCGGCGCGGCTTGAACAGGCCCGCGTCCCGCCAGGACAGGGAAGCGACAGTTGAGCGAGAACGAAGCCGGGCGGAAGACCTATTCCCCCAATGCCGTGCTGGGCATGTTGCTGGTGGTCTATACTTTCAATTTCCTGGACCGGCAGATACTCGCCATCCTGGCCCAGCCGGTGAAGGCGGACCTTGGCCTCAGCGATACGCAGATGGGCGTGCTGGGCGGGCTGGCCTTCGCCTTGCTGTTCTCCACCATGGCGATTCCGCTGGGCGTTCTGGCCGACCGCAAGGGACGTGCCCGCGTGATCGGCTGGAGCCTTGCGGTGTGGAGCGGCTTTACCGCCCTGTGCGGCGTGGCGACGAGCTTCTGGCAGCTATTCCTGTTCCGCCTGGGGGTGGGCATCGGCGAGGCGGGCGGCGTTGCGCCGTCCTATGCGATCATTTCGGAAACCTTCCCGCCGGAAAAGCGGGCACGCGCCATGGCGACCTATTCGCTGGGCATCCCGCTTGGCCAGGCGGTGGGCGCGCTGTTCGGCGCGATGATCGCCGCGGCTGTAGACTGGCGGCTGGCCTTCATCGTGCTTGGCCTTGCCGGCCTGCTGGTTGTCCTGCCGTTCCGCCGGGTCGTGCGCGACCGGCCGATCGCGCCGGAGGCCGTGCAAGTGCCCGTGGCGCAGACCTTCGCCCGCCTTGCCCGCCTGCCGGTGTTCTGGCTGATGTCCCTGGGGGCGGCGACGGGCTCGCTTTGCGGATACGGCATCGCCTTCTGGGTGCCGACGCTGATCCAGCGCTCCTACGGGCTGACACTGGTCGAAACCGGGCAGTTCATGGCCGCGCAGCTGCTGCTCGCCGGTACGGTCGGGATGTATGCCGGCGGTTTCGTGGCGGACCGGATCGGTACGCGGGACCGGGCGGGCTATGCCCGCGTCGGGGCCATTGCCTATGCGCTGTCGTTCCCGCTCATGGCGCTCGCCTTCCTCAGCACCGATCTTGTCGCCCTGTTCCTCATCCTGCTGCTGCCATCGGGACTGATCTACGTCTGGCTCGGCCCGACGACGACGGCGATCCAGCACCTTGTCCCCGCGAATGAGCGGGCCACGGCTTCGGCGTGTTACCTCTTCGTCAACAATGGCATCGGGCTGACCTTCGGCTCGCTCGCGGTCGGTGGTCTCAGCGATGCGCTTGCGCCCTATTACGGGGCCGAATCGCTGCGCTGGGCTGTGATCGCGGTCTGCTCGCTCTATCTGCTTGCCGCCCTGTTCATGACGCTTGCCGCACCGCGCCTGCGCAAGGCCTGGATTGACTAACCGGATTTCGCGTCGGCCAACACCATTGCCGCACCCTTCTCGGCGATCATCATCACCGGCGCATTCGTGTTGCCTGAAGTGATCGTCGGCATGACCGATGCATCGATGACGCGCAGGCCGGAGATTCCCTGCACCCGCAACTGGCTGTCGACCACGCTGCCCATGGCGGCAGTGCCCACCGGGTGGAAAATCGTTGTCCCAACATTGCCGGCTGCCTCGATCAGCTGCGCCTCGTCCGCATATTGCATGCCGGGCCGCATTTCCTCGGGGGCATAGCGGGCAAGCGCCCGCTGGCCGACGATCTCGCGCGTGATTGCGATTGAGCGCGCGGCGATCCGCCGGTCCTCGTCGGTGGAAAGGTAGTTCGGCCGGATTGCCGGATGATCGGCCGGATCGGCACTGCGGATCAGGCTGGTGCCGCGGCTTTCGGGCCGAAGGTTGCAGACCGATGCGGTGAATGCCGGCCAGGGATCGAGGTTTCCGCCGAAGGCCTCAAGGCTCAGCGGCTGGACATGGTATTCAAGGTTCGCGCTTGCCTGCCGTTCGTCGCTTTTAAGGAACATGCCGAGCTGGCTGGGCGCCATGGCCATCGGGCCGCTGCGCCGCAGGACATATTCCAGTCCGATCAGCGCCTTGCCCAGCAAGCTGGCCGCGCGCTGGTTCAGCGTGGATACGCCCGATACCTTCCAGGCGCAGCGCAATTGCAGGTGGTCCTGCAGGTTGCCGCCAACGCCCGGCGCATCCACCTTGGGGGCAATGCCCAATCCGCGCAGCCGCTCTGCATCGCCGATGCCCGAGCGTTCGAGGATCGCCGGAGAGCCGATGGCCCCGGCGGAGAGCAGGACTTCGCCATCGGCACGCGCCACCCGCTCCTCCTGTCCGAGACGATAGGCGATGCCCACGGCGCGGCCCTGTTCGACGATCACCCGGTCCACCAGCGCCCCGGTGACGACCTTCAGGTTTGCCCGGCTGCGGACCGGCTTGAGGAATGCGTCCGAAGCGCTCCAGCGCCAGCCGCTGCGCTGGGTGACCTGGAACAGGCCGGAACCTTCATTGTCCCCGCGATTGAAATCGTCGGTCGGCGGTAGGCCCCATTCGGCTGCGGCCTGCTGGAAGGCTTCGAGGATTTCCCAGCGCAGGCGCTGCCGCTCGACCCGGATTTCACCGCCTGCACCGTGGAATTCGGTGGGGCCTGCGAAGTGGTCCTCTGCCCGGATAAACAGGGGCAGGACATCGTCCCAGCCCCAGCCCGGGTGGCCCAGTTGCCGCCAGTGATCGTAATCGCGCGCCTGCCCGCGCATGTAGATCATGCCGTTGATGGCAGAGCAGCCGCCCAGTACCCTTCCGCGGGGATACTTCAGGCTGCGACCGTTCAGTCCGGGGTCGGGCTCGGTGGTCATGCACCAGTCGGTGCGGGGATTGCCGATGCAGTAGAGGTAGCCGACCGGCACCTTCACCCAGATGTAATTGTCACGCCCGCCGGCCTCCAGCAGCAGCACACGGTTGCGCGGATCGGCGGAAAGGCGGTTGGCAAGCACACAGCCGGCGCTGCCCCCGCCGGCGATGACGTAGTCGAAGCGCTCCCCCTTCACGCGATCCCGTCCCACACAAGTTTGGCCCCCAGCAATACCATCAGCCAGTAGATGATGGTGTAGAACCGGTGCGAATCCAACCGGCGCAGGATCTTCAGCGTGATGATCGTGCTCACCACGGCCAGCGGCATGAGCAGCATGGCTGCTTTCAACGTCTCCCAGTTCAGCGTGCCCAGCATGATGTAGCCCGGCACCTTGATCCAGTTCATCAGGGCGAACAGCACGGCATTAGTGCCGATGTAGGTCGTGTGCGGCAGGCGGCGCGGGGTTACCCACATCTGGAAGGGCGGGCCACCGGCGTGGGCGACCTGGCTGGTGATCCCGGCGGCAACCCCGAACAGGGTGCCCACCCATCCCGGCGAGTTCGATGCAGCAACGATACGGCCGCCGCGTTCCACCCACAGGCGCAGCAGCCCGAAGGCCAGCGTTATCGCGCCGAGCAGCAGCAGCAGCCAGCGCTCGTCCACACTGGCGGCGAAACCGGTGGCCAGGGTAATGCCTGCGATCGTTCCCGGCAGCATCCACCCGACGATCCAGCGGCTCCAGTCATGCCGGAAGGACCATACGCTGACCACATCCTGCACGATGATCACCGGCAGCAGCACTGCCGCCGCGACTGCCGGGGGCAGGGCAAGCGCCAGGATCGGCGTGCCCAGCGCACCCACGCCCGAAAGCCCCCCCTTGGCCATGCCGATCACCAGCACGGCAAGGAATGCAAGCGCCAGGGCATAAGGATCGGCGAGCAGCGACATTGCCCGCCGCCAAGCACAGCCACCGGCGCAGTGCAAGTCGCGCTGTCCTACAGGCTCGCAGGTGTGCGACCATCGCGGGCCCAACCAGAATGAGGATACTCAATGGAACAAATCATAAACAAAATGGCCGCCGCAGGTCATCGGCTGGGTGGCCTGTCCGAACTGTACGAGAGCGGCGGGCGCGGTCCCGGCACGGTTTCGGGCGGGCAGGGCGATCCGGGGGGCGTGTCCTATGGACTGTACCAGCTCGCCAGCCGCACCGGCACCGCCGCTGCTTTCGTCAAGACAGAAGGCTCGCGCTGGGCTGCCGAACTCGCAGGGGAACCGGGGTCGCCCTGCTTTTCGGCGGCGTGGAAAGCCATCGCCCTGCGCGAAGGGGAAGCCTTTGCCACCGCCCAGCACGCATTCATCCAGCGGACCCACTACGTGCCTGCGGTGAGGGCCGTGCGCGCGGCCACGCGTTACGATCTCGATTGTCGCGGTCCTGCCTTGCGCGATGCCGTCTGGTCCACCGCCGTCCAGCACGGCAGTGCGGCGCGCCTGCTCATCGCCGCCGTTGCCGATGCCGACAAGCTTGCTCCCCGTGGCACAGTTGAACACGACCGCGCCTGTATCGAGGCGATCTATCGCCGGCGCACCGCGCATGTCATGGCGATAGCGGCAAAGTCCGGTCCCGCCGTCCGCCGCACGCTGACCAACGTGGCGCAGCGGCGTTATCCGGCTGAACTTTCGGCGGCGCTGGAAATGCTCGCGCGCCTGGGCTAGCTTTTCCCTGCCAATTCAATTGCAAGAGGGAAAAATCGACATGACCGATCCACGCGCCATGGTGCAGACCATGATCACGCTCGCTTCCGCCTCGCTCGGCCTTGTCGCCGCGCTGGCATGGAACGAAGCGATCAAGGCCACGCTCGGGAAGCTGGGGCTGGGAGACGATCTTGCCGGGCTTTACAGCTATGCCATCCTTGCCACCGTGATCGCGATTGTCGTGCTGACCATCCTCGGCCGGATTTCGGCCCGGATCGGCGGCAATGCCGCTTTCGAGCGCGAAGCCGAAGGCTGAGCCTGCCGCTTCTCCGAAAAGGCGCCTTGTGCAGGGAATCGACAGGCTGTTGCCCATTCCCCGCACAAGCGTCTAGCAATGCGGTTCAACCGAAAACCGGGGTCCTGTCCATGCGCGTCCATTCGATCACCTTCGCCGCCCTT